>JAIBBS010000158.1 GCA_019694555.1 Nannocystaceae bacterium | reverse complement strand
TCCGCGACTCAGGACGGCGGCACTCGGCCACGCCGCCGCGCGCGACGCTGCGCCCGCACGTCGTCGCGACGAAACGGAAACAGGTCGCCCTCGAACGAGAACGCCACCGCGGCGTAGGGAATGCCGGCGCTGACCTCCTCGCCGGTGCGGAAGCGATGCTGCAACCACCACTGCGCCAGCACGATGATGGTGGGCTTGTTGAAGCGCACGCCCGGACGATCGAAGAACATGTACGCGACCACCGGCCCCAGGCGCGAGGTCGGACCGTTGGGCTGGCTGACCGGCTCGCCGGGCAGGAAGTGCCGCCGGCCGTAGAACGCGTGCGTCAACGTGTGCCGCGCGAGCAGCCGCAGGCCGCGCGGGAACAGGTAGACGAGGTCGGTGTCGTTGGTCAGCGCCCAGCCGTCCTGCGGCATGAGCATGTCGATGACCTGGTCGTAGTAGACGCGGTCGCTGCCGCGCAGGTGCAGGTGCGACCAGTACGCGCGCAGGTTGTTGCGCAGCGCGAAGCGCCACACGCGGAACTGTTGCTGGCTCGACAGCGTGACCAGGTGACCGCGCGTGCCGTACTCGAGGTGCTCACCGGGCCGCCACACCTCGCGCGGGCCCCAGCGCGCCGAGGCGCTGGGGAACGAGCGCATCTGCTGGAACGCCCCCCACGCGCCGATGAAGTCGTAGCTCGCGCCGAGGTTGAACACCGCGGCGGGCTGCAGCTCGACGGTGGGACCGAAGCGGACGAACGACGGCGTGAACAGCCCGTGCGCCCCCAGCAGCGCGAAGCTGTCGCGCAGCAGCGGTCGGTCGCGGCGGAACAGCTGCCGGCGATAGCCGAACACCGCGTCGTCGACGGCGCCCAGCGGGTTCGCGCGCAGCCCCATGAGGTTGCGATAGATGAAGCGGTTGGGCCAACGCGCCGGATCGACCCGCTGCGGCGCTGCGATCACCTCGGGCTCGGGCTCGGGCGGCGCAGGCTCCGGCTCCGGCTCGGGCTCGGGCGGGGGCGCCTCGGGCTCGGGCGGCGCAGGCTCGATCGCCTCCACGTCGGTCGGAGCGACCACCGCACCGGGCCCGTCGTAGGGTCGCACCGGCGCAGCGTGCAGCGACGGCGCGAGCGCTGCGATCACGGCGGCACACGCCAGCGGCCCCATCCACGAGCGCGGAAGACGGCGCAGGGGCGTTGGCATCGGCGCGCGCACGATATCACGCCGCGCCCGGCAGCGGCCCGCGATGACGGGCGAACATCCGCAGCGCGTGGCGCCCCGCGACCGTGTCCCGCAGCGTGTGGGCCAGGGCCGCGGCCGCTGGTGCCGCGGCGTGGCTTGCCTCGGGCTGCAGCGAGGGCAGCGTCGCGCCGAAGCCCTCGTCGCGGCTGGGCAGCAGCACCGGCGCGCTCAGGCACGCGAACGTCAGATCGGCAGCGGTGAAGCGGTCGCCGCAGAGGTAGCCGGTGCCGCGCTCGGTCAGCCGCGCGCCGATGGTGTCGAAGCACGCGAGCACGCGCGCGCGCGAGGCCTCGACCCGCGCGGCGTCGACCCGCAGCCCCCGCACCACGCCGCGCACGAGCCACGGCGCGAGCACGCGTGCGACCGCGGCCTGCAGCCGACCGACGTTGGCGCGCACGATCGCGAGGAAGGCGTCGGGACGCTCGAGCCCGAAGCCGTACGCGACCCGGCGCGCGTGCGGGCCCAGCTCGAGCCCGAGCTCGGCCTCGAGCGCGGCGACCTCGGGCGTGGGATACAGCGTGTCCGCGGCGGTGCCGTGGCGCTGGTCGACCCACGCCAGGATCGCGGCCGAGTCGGTGATGCGCTCGCCCGTGTCGGTGACCAGCACCGGCGTCGACAGCCGCGACGAGACCTTGTCCGCGCGACCGTCACGACCGCCGCGCGTGGCCAGCAGCACCGCCGGCGCATGCAGCACCGGCACGAAGCGCAGCTCGCGGTAGGGCACGCGCCAGCGCTCGAGCGCCCAGCGGGCCTTCTCGTTGTAGTGCGAAAACGGGATCGTGATCAGCGTGTGCACGGCGGGCGGCCGCAGGCTACCCCGAGGGTGCCTGCGTCGCCACGCCAGCGACGCTCACAGACCCAGCTCGTCTTGGCTCATGACCAAGGTGGTCTGGTTCGGATCGGCCTCGGTCTCGCCCTCTTCGCCGGCGATCGCGACGCCCTCGGTCTCCAGCAGGGCCCGCACCACCATCGGGTCCTGGTGGTATCGCCGCGCCAGCGCCAACACGTCCCAGGGCCCGCGCTCGGGGAAGTGACGGACCTCGTAGAGCAGCGAGTCGATCTGCGCGCGCGTCGTTCGATCCATGGTCGTTGCCCGATCCTCGGCAGCATGACACCGCCGCCCCATGCTCGCCAGCGCGCATGGGACCGCTGCCACCCACGGGCGTGGCGCGGCGCACCCCGGCGCGCGTCAGAGTGAATCGACCGGCGTGCGTCCGGCAGACACGGCGGCGAGCACATCACGAAGGACATTGACCGCGACCTGCCGGCGATAACGCGCGCTCGAGCGCACATCGTCGATCGGGGTGACTTCGTCGCCGAAGGCAGCCACGGCGGCCTCGATCGCGTCGGCGAGCGGGCGTCCGCGCAGCGCCGCCGCGGTCGTGCGCGCGAACAACGGCACCGGCGCGACACTGGCGGCGCCGATCGCAGCGTCAGCGACCACACCGCCTTGCAGCTCGAGCCGCACCGCGAGGCCGACCTTCGCGATCGCCTGGGCCTTGCGCGTGCCGATCTTGCGGTAGGCGTCGACGACACCGTCGCGCACGCCTCCGGCGACGGGCGCAGCGGCCGCCGCACGCCGCGGCAGGATCACCCGTGCGATGAGCTCGTCGCCGCGACGCAAGGTCTGCTTGTAGCCGGTGTGGAAGTCGGCGTACGCGAGCCGGCGCGTGCCCGCGCGGCTGTGCAGCTCCAGCACCGCGCCGTAGGCCAGCAGCGCCGGTGGACTGTCCGCGGCCGGCGAAGCGTTGGCGATGTTTCCGCCCAGCGTGCCGCGGTTCTGGATCGCGGCGGCCCCCGAGCGTCGCGCGGCCTCGACCAACATCGGGAACTCGACCTGCAGCAGCGGATGCCGCTGCACGTCCGCATAGGTCGTCAACGCGCCCATCGTGATCGCGTCGTCGGTCACGGTGATGCCGCGCAGCGCATCGACGCGCCACACGTCGACGTAGCGCCCCGGCGGCAGCGCCAGCGCCCCGAGCGTCACCATGAGATCGGTGCCGCCCGCGAGCACGGACCAGCCGCCCTCGCCCAGCCGCACCAGCACCTCGTCCAGCGCACGCGGGCGCACGACCTCGAAGCGCGACAGATCGGCCCTCATGCGCCACCTTCCGACTCGCCGGCGCCGCAGGCCTGCGCGACCGCGTCGACGATGCGCACGTAGCCGGTGCAGCGGCACAGGTTGCCCGCGAGCGCGGTGCGGATCTCCGCCGGCGTCGCGCGCGGGCGCGTGCGCACCAGCGCAGACGCGGCCACGATCATGCCCGGGGTGCAGATCCCGCACTGGGCCCCGCCGACGTCGACGAACGCGCGCTGCAGCGCCGCGACCCGCGGGTCGGCGCCGATGCCCTCGATGGTGTCGACGCGGCTGCCCTCGCACTGGCCCACCGGCACCAGGCAGGCGTTGACCAGCACGTCGTCGATCAGCACCGAGCACGCGCCGCACTCGCCCTCGCCGCAGCCCTCCTTGGTGCCGCACAACCCGAGCTGCTCGCGCAGCACGTCGAGCAGACGCGCGAGCGGGTGCGCGTGCACGCGCTGGGAACGACCATTGACCACGAGCTCGATGTCGATCACGACTGCGCCTCCTGCAGCACCTGCGCCAGCTGTTCGGGCAGCATCGGGATCGCGGTCGGCACCGCGCCGGTCGCGTGCTGCACCGCGGCGAGGATCGCCGGTGCAGGCCCGTCCATCGGCAGCTCGCCGATGCCCTTGCTCGGTGCGTCGTCGCCCAGAAACGGCGGCATGAACTCGACGCGGATGGGCGGCGTGTCGACCGCGGTCGGGATGATGTAGTTGGTCATCTGCGGGTTGGCGACGCGGCCGTCGCGGTAGACCACCTGCTCGAACAGCGCCCAGCCGATGGCCTGGGCCACGCCGCCTTCGATCTGCCCCGCCGCCAGCACCGGGTTGACCACGCGACCGACCTCCTGCACCGCGACGAAGTCGTCGACGCGGACCTCGGCGGTGCGCAGATCGACGGTGACGTCGGCGACGTAGGCGGCCCACGCGTAGCTGGCGTAGGCATCGCCGCGGAAGGCCTTCTCGTCCCACGCGATGCCCGGCGGCGGCTCGTAGCGGGCCTCGCCGCGCAGCTGCTCGTGGTCCGCGAGGTAGCGCGCGACCGCCTGCGTGAAGACCTCGGGATCGACCGGCCCGGTGCCCGCGGGCAGCAGCCCGGCGTCGCGCAGGGTCTGGCGCAGCGACGCGGTCGCGCGGCGCAGCAGCGTGCCCACGACCATGGTCGTGCGCGACGCGACGGTCGGGCCGCTGTCGGGCACCACCGCGGTGTCGGGCTGGCCCACGCGCACGCGCGACAGCGGCAGCCCGGCGGCATCGGCGACGATCTGCGCGAACACGGTGTTGGTGCCCTGGCCGATCTCGGTGCTGGCCGCGAGCACCGTCAGCGTGCCGTCGCGCTCGGCCTGCACCTGCGCGACCGAGGCGAGGTGGACCTCGCCCGCGCCGGTGAAGCCGGCGCCGTGCATGAACGTGGCCACGCCGATGCCGCGGCGCAGCGGTCCGTCGGTGCTGCGGTTGAAGGCCTCGTGCGCGGCGCGGCGCTCGTGCCAGTGCGACAGCGCCAGCGCGCGGTCGAGCACGCGATCGAGCGCGATGGGCTCGCGCACGACTTGCCCCACCGCGGTCTGCTCGCCGGGCTGCAGCAGGTTCTTGCGCCGCAGCGCGGCCGGGTCCAGGCCCAGCCGCGCAGCGATGACGTCGAGGTGACGCTCGAGCGCGAACACCGATTGCGGCGCGCCGAAGCCCCGGAACGCGCCGTGCGGCGGATGGCTGGTCGCGATGGCGCGGGCGCGGATGCGGACGTGCTCGCAGCGGTAGGGCCCGGCGCTGTGGATCGCGCCGCGCGAGAGCACCACCGGCGACAGCGTCAGGTAGGCGCCGCCGTCGATGATGAAGTCGATGTCCATCGCGACCAGGGTGCCGTCGCGACGCACCGCCGTGCGGTGGTGCGTGCGCGAGGGGTGACGCTTGGTCGTCGCGCGCACGTCTTCGACGCGGTCGTAGATCAGCTTGACCGGGTGCCCGGCCTTGCGCGCGAGCACGGCCGCGTGCGCGGCGATCACCGAGGGATACTCTTCCTTGCCGCCGAAGCCGCCGCCGGTCGCGGTCTGGATCACGCGGACCTGCTGCGGCGGCAGCTGGAACAGCGCGACCAGGGCCGCATGCACGTAGTACGGGCACTGCAGCGAGCCGCGCACGGTCACGCCGCGCTCGGCGTCGAACTGGGCGATCATGCCCTGCGGCTCGATGTACATCTGCTCCTGCGCGCCGGTCTCGTACACGCCCTCGACCACGACGACGTCGGGATCGGCGAGCGCCGCGTCGACGTCACCCTTGGCGGTGCGGTACTCGCGAAAGACGTTGTCGCGGCCCCACACCACCACGTCGCCGCGCAGCGCGTCGTCGAGGCTCGTCACCGCCGGCAGCGGCTCGAGCCGCAGCCGCACCGCGGCGCGACCGCGCTCGGCCATCGCGCGGTCGGGATGCGCGAGCAACAACACCGGCTCGTCGCAGTGCCGGATCTCGTCGGCCGCGAGCAGCGGCTGATCGGTGTCGATCAGCTTGACCACGTTGGGCCCCGGCAGATCGTCCGGCCCCACGATCGCGAACTCGTGCCACGGCACGCCCTCGCCCAGCTCCACGCCCAGCAGGCGCGCGCGCGCGACCGGGCTGCGCACGGTCACGCCGTGCCACATGCCCGGCAGCGACAGATCGTCGACGTACGCCGTCGCGCCGGTCACCTTGTCGTGACCCTCGCGGCGGGGCACGCTTCGTCCCACGAAGCCGTCTTGCACCGGCCGAGCATAGGCCGGGCGCGCTGCGGCGGGCAACCGCCGCCACCCGATCACAGCGTCTTGAGGTACTCGAGCAGCGCGCGACGCTCGGCATCGCCCAAGTCGTCACCGAAGTCGTGGCCACCGTTGCCGTGGGCGAACTGCGTGGTGTCGTAGATGTGCTTCGCCTCCGCCGCGCTCGCGCCGTCGTGGCCGTGGTCGAGCGCGAGGTAGGGCCAGCCCAGGTTGTCCTGGTCGAAGTGGGTGGTGTCGTGGTCGACGCGCTGCCAGAACGTCGGCCGCTTGCTGCTGTCGATCACGCCGGCGAGGTTGGGCACCGAACCGTTGTGGAAGAACGGCGCGGTCGCCCAGATGCCGTCGAGCGGCGGCGCGGCGTAGCCCGGGAACGGATCGTCGGGCACCATCGTCGTGATCGAGCCGTAGTACGACGCGTTGTACCACTGGACCATCTGCGGCGCCCACTTGGTGCCGCCCTCGGCGACCACGGGATCGGTGCCGATGACGTCGAGCGGGAACAGCAGGTTGGGATAGGTGTCGCCTTCGTCGGTGCGGCCGGCCTCGCCCTGGGCGTAGGTGCCGTGGCAGCCCGCGCAGTGGGCCAGGAACACCGGCTCGCCCGCGTCCGCCAGCGCCGGATCGATGGCGTACGGGTACACCGGTGCGCGCAGCGATCGCACGAACGCGTGGATGTCGTCGAAGTAGTTCGCGATCGCGGTCGCGTCCGCCACGCTGTCGGTGCACAGCGACGACGCCAGCATCATGGTGCCGCGGTGATCGCCGCGGGCCATGGCGTTGTAGAAGAGCGCGTTCTTCTTGTGCGCGCGCCACCACGGCGGCGGATCCGAGGGCACGATGATCTCCGGCAGCGCCTGCAGCGGCTCGTCCGACCACGCCAGCGTGTCGCGGTCGTGGTGGGCCACCAGCGTCACCGCGATCGACTCGGCCGGGTTGGTGCCGATGGTGCGCATGGTCGTGTACGGGCCCAGCACCTTGAGCCGCTCGATGAAGCGGCTGAGCTCGTCGAGATCGCCGGCCGGCAGATCGGGCGTGGGTAGCAGCGCGAGCAGCTGATCGACGCGCTGGGTGAAGTCGGTGTCGACGTCGCCCAGACCGATCACGAGCTCGCCGTCGAAGCGCCCCGCGTGGCACGTCAGGCAGTTCTGCGACGCCACCTTCACGCCGGTCTTGCTGAGGTGGACGTTCCAGTTGTACGGCATCTGCTCGTTGTCACCGGTGCGTCCGGGCAACGGCGGCCGATCGGTGAACTCCGATTGCAGCGGCGCGAGCAGCACCCACATCGACATCGGGATGCCGCACGCGACGTAGCCCTCGGTCACGAGTCGCTGCCAGCCGGCCTCGGGGTCGCCCTCGAGCTGGGGCTCGGCGGGGATCGGCCAGCCGTCGTCCCACGGTCCGGGCGGCAGCGATGCACCGCCGCCCTCGCCGCTGCCGCCGGTGCTCGCCGCGCCCGACTCACCGGAGTCGGCGGTCACCGCCGTGGTGTTCTCGCCGGCGGCACCGCTGCTGCTGCCGCCGGGCGTCGCACCGGTGGCATCGAACGCGCACGCGCTCGCGCAGCAACATCCCAGCACCCCCAGTGCACGCCAGCGCGATGGCAGCCGCCCCCTCATGGGCAGCAAGCCTCCGCGCGCGCACAGGTGGTCGTCAAACGCGCGGGCTCACACGCCGGCGACGCCGTCGTGCGAGCAGCGAGAGCAGTGCGAGCGCGGCCACCGAGGGCGCCGCGCCGCGCTGGTTGCAGCCACAGCCCTCGTCCCCGCCGCCGTTCTCACCCGGGTCGTCGGTGCCGCCCTCGCCCGCGGTGCCGTCGGCCGAGCCACCGTCGGCCGAGCCACCGTCGGCCGAGCCGCTGTCGTCGCTGGGCATCTCGACGCCGACGTAGACCGTCACGACGTTGCTCATCGCGATGTTGCCGGCGAGATCGGTCGCCTGCACCGAGAACTCGTAGGTGCCCTCGGGGATGTCGGTGACGTTCCAGCCGTAGGGCGCGACCGCGTCGGTCTGCAGCTTCGCGTCGCCGCGGTACAGATCGACGACCTGCACCGCGTTGTCGTCGTCGGCCATGACGGTGATCTCGAACTCGGCACCGACCGGGTACATCGCGCCGTTGCCGGGCGCGACGATCTGCACGGTCGGGGCCTGGGTGTCGGGCTGCGACGGCCCGAACAGATCGAGCAGATCCTGGTGCGAGTTCTGGCTGAACTGCGAGCCGCAGTTGGGTTCGTGCTGCGAGCCGCAGACACCGCCCATGACCACCGGCAGGCACTCGTCGAGGAACGCCGGATCGCCGCCCGAGTTGTACGGGTTCATGATGTCGCCGGGTTCGTCGACGTGCTCGAGCCCGAACGAGTGCGCGACCTCCTGGCCGATGGTGGTGGCCTGCACCGCCGGCGGGAAGCCGTCGTTCGCGCCGTGGAACGCGAACGTGATGTTGTTCTTCGACATCATGTTGAAGCAGTCGAGCGGCGCGATGCCCAGCACGCCGCCACCGTACGGGTTGGTCGGCGACGTGACGTTCATCGTGTAGTCGCCGCCGTCGGGCCGCGTGTCGACGAACAGCACGTTGTACGGCGCCCAGTCGATGCGCACCGCCTCCATCACGGCCGCGCGCGCCGACGCGTCGCCGCCGTAGGCCGCGAAGTCACCGCCGAGGATCTCCGAGACGTCGTTGTGCGAGTCGTCGAAGCCCTGCTGCAGCGTGATGGCCTCGAAGTTGACGAACACCACGGCCGCCTCGGCGCGCTGCGGCTCGATCGGCGCGACGAAGCCCGGGGGCTCTCGTGCCGGCACCGGGACGCCGCGGGACTGGCCCAGGCCGATGGCCTGCAGCGCGTCGAGGTCCATGTCCCAGGTCTGCGGACGCGAGGGCTCGATCGACAGCTCGTCGTTCGCCGAGGCGAGGTCCGGAGCGAGGGCAGCGGCGAGCGTGATCGAAGCGGTGAGATGCAGCACGGTTGGGGGCTCCCGGCTGGGGGGTCGTCAGGAGCATTGCAAGGTATCCCAGCAATGCAGGTCACGAGGATAGGCGCACGCGTGGCGCCTCCGCAAGCCCGCCCAGGACGGGACGCGCGGCGGGATCGGCGAGGCGTGGGGGGGAGCACCGCGCCGCCGATGAATCGCCGAGGGCGGCGTCGGCCTTCGATGTCTGCGACGACGTCCAACGCCGATGAGGATGTGGTAGCCCGGCAGGCGGCGGGGTTCGGCGGGCCCTTGGGGTCGCGATCACTGCCGCGAACGCCGCCATGGGCGATCCCTCGCGCGACCTCGAGACCGCGATGCTCGCAGCCCAGATCGGGCCCGCGGCGGCATGGGCCCACCAGCAGCTGCGCGCGCGCGGCCACGACGCCGTGCGTTGGCGCCCGCTGCAGCGCGGCACCACGGCCGCCGTGTACGCGGCGATCGATGCCGAAGGCGCGGCGGTCGCGGTGCTCAAGTGCGCGCGGGCCTCTCGCGGCTTCGCGCTCGAGTGCACGGCGCTGCAGCGCGCGGCGGGCCTGCGCGGCGCCGACGGTCGGCCGGGCTGCCCCGAGCTGCTCGCGCACGCGCCGTCGCTGCGCGCGTTGCTGATGACGGTGGTCGAGGGCGACGACGCGGTCGACCTCGACCTCGCGCACCACGACGCGGTGTGGCACGCCGCCGGGCAGCTGCGGCGTCGCTTCGATGCGATCGCGATCGACGACGACGCCGTGCCGCTGTCCGACGCGTTCGCGCGACGCTTCGGCGTGTGGCTGGGTCGCGCCCGCGCTCACCTGCCGCCCGCGATCGTGCAGGCCGTCGCGGCGCGCGTGGACCCGTCGCCGCTGCAGGGCAGCGTGCGCCGGTTTTGCCACCGCGACTTCGCACCGCGAAACTGGCGGGTCGCGAGCGACGGCACCGTCGCGTGCGTCGACTTCGGCCACGCGCGCGGCGATCATCCGTGGGTCGACGCCGTGCGGGCCTGCGCGCCGCCGTTGGCGGATCCGATCCGCACGCGTGCGTTCGTCCGCGGCTGGGGGGTTGCCGTCGACGCCACCGCGATCGCCGGCGCGCAACAACTGCTGCTGCTGCACGGATTGTGCACGGCGACGTGGGGCCGGGCCCACGGCGCGCCGGAGTTCGTCGCGGCCGGCGACGAGACGTTGCGCCGCGTGCTCGCGGACGAGGACGTGCTCGCGCTGTCGTGACGCTCGCGGGCCCTGCCGAACCCACGGTACGCTCGCGCCCGCGTGGCTGCGATGAACCTGCCCTCGCCACGGGCCCTGCCGTTGCTGGTCGCCCTGACCGCGACGCTCCCGCGCGCGGTCGCAGCCGCGCCGGTGCCCGACGATCCCGAGGCCCCGACGATCCCCAGCGAGCCCACGATCGAGCCCGCCATCGGTGAGCCGGGCATGCTGCCACCGCAGCCGCACGACGCCGCGCCGATCGAGCCCGCCGCCGGTGCGGCGGTCGAGCCCGCGACGCCCGTGATCGTCGCGCCCGCGCCCGCACCCGCTCAGCCCTCGCCGCGCGCGACGCAGCCACCGCGCGCCGTCGACGAGGGCTGGGCCCGACCCAAGGGCGAGCTCGAGCGCATGGCCCCACGCCCGCTGGGCGACGCGTCGGTCTACACGCCCGGGCAGGGCCTCGCGTGGACCACGAAGGACGGACGCTTCGCGCTGGCGCTGGGCCTGGGCGGGCAATTCCTCTACACCGTCCACGACCAGCGTCCGCCGCCGCTGGGCACGCCGCAGACCTCGCAGACGCTCGAGATCCGGCGCATGCGGCTGTTCCTGTCGGGCAACGCGTTCTCGCCGACGGTGAAGTACTACGCACAGCTGCAGTTCTCGCCGCGCGATCTGGGCTACGCGGCGGGCGCGATCAAGCAATCGCCGGTGTTCATGGCGTGGATGCGCTTCGAACGCTTCCCCAACCTCGTGCCGCAGGTGGGCATGTTCTTCATCCCGTGGTCGCGCCAGCGCGTGACGCCGGTGCTCAAGCTGCAGCTGGTCGACTTCTCGCTCGCGAGCAGCGAGTTCGGGCTCGAGCGCGACATCGGCGTGGATCTGGGATCGAAGGATCTCTTTCGCCTGGGCAAGCTGCGCTACCACCTCGGCGTGTTCCTGGGCGAGGGCACCGACTTCGCCAAGCCCAACGACTTCGGCATGATCTACTACGGTCGGCTCGAGGTGCAGGCGCTGGGCACCCTCGACGACTACGTCGAGGCCGACCTGCCGCGTCACCGCAAGCCGCAGCTGTCGCTGGGCGCCGGCTATGCCTTCGCCGACGACGACGCGCGCACCAAGGCCATCGCCGGCACCACGCCCAGCGACGGCGGCACCACCGACACCCACAACCTCACCGCCGACGTCGCGTTCAAGATCCGCGGCCTGTCGCTGTCGGGCGACGTGTGGTTCCGCCAGGGCCACCGCAACTTCGGCGACGCGACGATCACCGACGCCGACGGCGACACCGTGCCTGCGCCCAAGGAAGCCGCGCGCAACGGCGTGGGCTGGACCGGCCAGGCGGGCTTTCTGATCCCGCACGCACCGATCGAGCTCGCCGCGCGCGTCTCGGGCGTGCACGGCCTGGGCCGCACCAGCCTGAAGGACCTCACCGAGGCCGGCCCGGGCCTGTCGTACTACTTCGCCGAGCACGCGCTCAAGCTGCAGGCCGACTTCGTGCACCTGTGGGGCCAAGGCGGCATGCGGGGCGACCGCGCGCGGGTGCAGCTGTCGTTCCAGTTCTGACGGCGCGCGGAACCATCGCCGTCGCGCCGTCACCTCATGTCACAGGACCTCCTTCGCCGATGAGCGACCGCGTGCTGAGCCTGTGCCGGATCCTCGGCAACGACCTGCCGCCGCTGCACGACCCCGAGCAGACGCGCACGAACCTCGCGTACCTGCTCGCGCACGAGCCGACGCTGCCGCGCTGCCGCAAGCGCTTCGTGCTCAACCGCATCGTCGAGCCCGAGCGCGAGGCGCAGCTGAGCGCGATGCTGCACGCCGCCGGGCACCGCGTCGATCGGATCCCGATCGAGCCCGAGCGCTACCGTGCGCTGACGTCGGCGCGCGCGCGCGCGGAGTACCTGACCAACAACAACCCCGCGCGCAACGCTGCGATCGCGTGGGGCCTCGCCGACGCCGAGGTCGTGCTGCCGTTCGACGGCCAGATCATGCTGCCGGCCTCGGCGTGGACGCAGCTGCTGGCGGAGATCGACGCGCAGCCGCAGTGCCTCGCGTACGTCGTGCCGATGGTGCGCATGCTCGCCGGCGAGGACCCCGACGCTGCGGCCGCGCGCGCACGCCAGGAGGCCCACGGCCCGTCGGAGCCGCAGCTGGCGATCACCGCGGGCTGCAGCGCGCGCTTCGATCCCGCGATCGCGTACGGCCGCGGCCCCAAGATCGAGCTGCTGCTGCGACTGGGTGTGCCCGGGCCGTGGGACCGCTGGCAGGACCCGTACTGGGTGAGCCTGCGATCGCGGCCGCGCGAGGCCGTGCCGGGCGCGGTCGGGCGCGCGGGCGTGTGCGTGCGGCTGCCCTCGGGCAACGACGCCGCGACGCTCGACATCGCGGCGCGTCAACGCGATCGCGCCGACGGTGTGCGGGCCCTGCTCGCGCGCGCGGATGCTCGACTGCTGCGGTAGCCCGCGGCCGCGTCAGCCCGACGGCGGCGCCGCGCCCTTGCCCGGCGGCGGTGCCTTGCCCTCGGCCGGCGGCTTGGCCTCGCCGCCGCCTGCGAGCTGCGGATCGCCCTGCCCCTGCAGCGCGGCGATCCGGCTCGAGCGCTGGCGCTCCCAGTCGTCGGGCGGATCCTCGGCGGCCCAGCGCTCGAACAGCGTCCACTGCTCCGCGGGCACGCGCAGCTCGTCGCCGTAGGTCGCGCGCATGTAGAGATAGATCCGCGCGATGTCGCCGCGGACCTTCTCCGGCGGCTCGATCACGGCGCGCGAGGCATCGACCTCGACGTCGCACATGCCATACAGCCGCTCCTCGCCCTTGATCTCGGCGAACGCGTGGTCCGATCGATCCTCGGCGATCTCGCCGATGACCGGCACCAGGTTGTACAGGTCGGCTTCCATGCGCGCGAAGCTGGCGTCGCTCTTGCGGCAGCACTCGATGCCACCGAAGGCGCTGCCGTCGTCGCGACGACACGCCTCGGTGGTCCAGCACGGACGCTGGGCACCGAACGCCGACGGTGGCACGACCTGCGTCCACTCGATCTCGTGCGCGCGGGTCTCGTTCGCGCGGGTCTTGTAGCCACACGACGCGCGGATGGTCCGCAGGTCCGCGGTGTACGAACAGCCGCAGTAGAACGACTGCCGGTGATCCGCGTAGATCTCGGTGGCCTTCGCGATCGCCTCGGGCAGCGGCAGCGTCTTGGGCCCCGCGGGCACCGGCTTGCTCGCCGGATCGTCACCGGGCGCGGGCTTGGGCGTGGGCTTGGGCGCCGGCTTGGCGGCCTTGGCCGGCGGCGGCTCCTGCTCGGCCACCGCCGCGGGCTCGCCCGAACACGCGATCGCGGCGCAGCACGCCAGCAGCAGCAGCGGTCGGATCCGCCGGCCGACGGCCATGCCCGCCACCTTCGCCACGTCGGCCTCGTCCCAGGCCACAGCCCCACGCGTCATCGTGGGCGAAGCCTACTGCCAAGTCCCACGGCGGGGCAAATCGCTGGGATGAGCCGCGGGTCGGTCACGGCGGGCCCGGTGCCAGCACCACCGCCGAGAACGCGATCGCGACGCCGCGCGACGGGTTGCGATAGCCATGGTTCTGATCGCCGCGGAACACGACCACGTCGCCGGGACCCAGGCGGTACTTCGTGCCCGCGACCGCGAGCTCCAAGGCGCCGCTCTCGCACGTCAGATACTCGCGGGTGCCGGGCGTGTGCGGGACCCCGGCGAAGCCGGCGCCGGGCGGCAGCTCGAGCCGCTCGATGTCGAGGCCCGGCAGCGGATCGGGCAACAGCTTGCGGATCGTCGCCTCGCCGCGGCGGCGCTGCGACAGCTCGGTGGCCCGCAGCAGTCGCGCGCTCGCCCGCGGCGGTGCGACCAGCTCGTCGAGCGTCACCTGCAGCGCGGCCGCGACCGCGAGCAACACCGACAGCGTCGGGTTGCCCGCGCCCGACTCGAGGTTGGTCCACGTCGCGCGGGGCAACGATGCCAGCGCCGCGAGCTCGCGTTGCGTCAGGCCCCGGGCCTCGCGCAACAGCCGGATGTTGCGACCGAGCGCGGCGGCCGGATCGCGCGCGGCGGTCATCAGCCCTCGGCCACGAGCCTGGCGATCGCACGCCGGGTGTGGACCGCGAGCATCTCGCGACGGTACGGCGCCTCGTAGGGCACGTTCTCGAGCGGCTTGCACTGCGCGTGCACGCGCGCGGCGATGGCCTCGGCGACCTTCGGATCGGACAGCGGCTGTCCGATCACCGCGTCGAGCTGCGTGACCTCGCGGGGCCGCGAGCCGAGCACGCCCACGACCACGCGCACCGCCGTGATCGCGGCATCGACCGCGTCCGCCGCGAGGTCGAAGCGCAGCGCGATCGAGACCAGCGGAAAGTCGATGCTCTTGCGCACCGACCACTTGCTGTAGGCGCAGCGGCGCGGCCCGGTCGGCAGCGGCACGCGGATCTCCGCCATGATCTCGTCGGGCCGGCGCACGGTGTGCTCGCGCCCGTCGGCCTGGAAGTACTCCGCCAGCGGCAGCTCGCGGCCGCCGGCGGTGCTGCGCAGCACCGCCGCCGCCTCGAGCGAGATCAGCACCGGCACGCAGTCCGACGACATCGCCGCGACGCAGTTGCGACCGCCGGGCACGACGTGACAGACGTTGCCCTCGGACTTGAGGCAGCCCCCGATCGCCGAGCGCCAGAACGCGGTCTGGTTGACGTAGCGGCAGCGCGTGTCGAGATTCACGTTGCCGCCGAGCGTGCCCATGTTGCGGATGAGCGGGCTCGCGACCCGACCCGCGGCATCGGCCAGACTGGGCAGGTGCTCGCGCACCAGCGGGTGCTCGGACACCGCCGTCAGCGTGACGCCGGCGCCGATGCGCAGCACGCCCGCGCGCGCGTCGACCACGACCTCGCCGAGCTCGCGCACCGCCGCCAGCGAGACCAGCAGCGAGGGCTGCTCGAGCCGGTGCTTGAGGTTGGGCAGCAGATCGGTGCCGCCGGCGACCACGCGCGCGCCGGGCCGCGCGAGCAACGTCGCGGCCTCGTCGATCGTGCGCGGCGTCGCGACCTCGAATCCTGGCAAGCGCAGCATCAGGCACCCCCTCGCTTGTGCGGCGCGAGCTGGCCGGCAGCCTCGGCCGCGCGGCGCTGCGCCAGCGCGCGCAGCACCTTGGGCGGCGAGAACGGCAGCGTGTCCATGCGGATGCCGACCGCGTCGTAGATCGCGTTCGCGATCGCCGGGATCGACGGGTGCAGCGGGCCCTCGCCGGCCTCCTTGGCGCCGTAGGGCCCCTGCGGATCGGGGGCCTCGACGATGAGGCTGTGCAGCTCCGGCGTGTCGAGGAAGGTCGGGATGCGGTAATCGAGCAGGCTGGGCCCGGCGTGCACGCCACCGTGGCCGGGATCGACGACGTGCTGTTCCATGATGGCCTCGGCGAAGCCCATGTACGCCGAGCCCTCCATCTGGCCCTCGACGACCTTGCGGCTGAGCGCACGGCCGCAGTCGTGCGCGACCCAGATGGTCTTCACGTCGACCACGCCGGTGTCGGGATCGACCTCGACCTCGGCGACGTGGGCGGTGAAGCTGTAGGCCGGCGACGCGCCGATGGTGCCGCCGCGGTAGTCGCCGTGGCGATCCTTGGGCGTGTTGTACGAGCCGACCTCGCCGAGCAGGCCGTGGTCCTCCTCGGCCCATGCGAACGCCTGCGCCAGCGCCACGTGCTGCTCGGGGTTCTCGCGATCGAGCGCGAGCCGCTCGGCCAGCACCACGCGATCGCCGGGGATGCCCCAGCGCCGCGCGACCGATCCGGTGACCAGCTTTCGCAGCTTGCGGGCGGCCTCGAGGCACGCGTTGCCGACCATCAAGGTGATGCGCGAGCTGTACGCGCCCAGATCCACCGGCGTGAGGTCGGTGTCGGCCGTGACCACGCGGATGTCGGTCAGGGGCAGGCCCAGCTCCTCGCCGACGATGACGGCGAGCATGGTGTTGCTGCCCTGGCCGATGTCGTTGGCGCCGGCGAACACCCGCGCGCGACCGCTGCGATCGAGGCAGATCTGCACCGCCGCCTGCGGCATCGCGTTGGGATAGATGGGGTAGTTGGTGCCGCAGATGTACGTGCTGCCGGCGACGCCCAGCCCGCGGCCGTACGGCAGCGTGGCGCGGCGTTCGATCCAGCCGCTGGCGGCCTCGACCTTCTCGAGGCACTCGAGAAAGCCGTTGCTGCCGATGCGGAACTCGTTGACGGTCTTGGCGTCGCCGCCCAGATCGTTGCGGCGGCGCAGATCGATCGGATCGATGCCCAGCGCCACCGCGGCCTTGTCGAGCTGGACCTCGGTGGCGAAGCGCGGCTGCACCGAGCCGTGGCCGCGCTTGGGCCCGCACGCGGGCTTGTTGGTGTACGCGCGGCGCGAGTGGAAGCGGTACGCGCCCATCACGTAGGGCGAGCACGCGAGCTGGCCCGAGTAGTAGGTCGTGACCAGGCCGAAGCTCGAGTACGCACCACCATCGATGATCGTGCGCGCGTCCATCGCGAGGATCTTGCCCTCGCGCGAGAAGCCGGTGCGGTAGCGCATCCGCATCGGGTGGCGCCCGCGGTGGGCGTAGAAGACCTCTTCGCGGGTGTACAGCAGCTTGACCGGACGCCCGGTCGCCAGCGCCAGCTTGGCCACGCAGAACTCGAGGTCGAACGGCTCGCTCTTGCCGCCGAACGCACCGCCCAGCGGCGGCTGGATCACGCGGATGCGATGGGCCGGCAGGCCCAGCACCTTGGCCAGCTCGCGGTGCAGGTAGTGCGAGACCTGCGTCGACGACCACACCGTGAGCAGCCCCGAGGGCTCGACGTGGGCCAGCGCGCAGTGGGGCTCGATCGCCGCGTGGGTCGTGCCCTCGAAGAAGTACTCGCCCTCGATCACCAGCGGTGCGTCGGCCAGGCCGGCCTCGACGTCACCGAACTCGAGCAGCACCTCCTTGGAGAGGTTGCCGTGGCGCGAGTAGGGATTGATGGGGTTGTGCTCCGACGCGGCCAGCGCGGCCTCGGGATCGAACAGCGGCGGCAGCGGCTCGTACTCCACCGCGATGGCGTCGCAGGCTGCGATCGCGGTGTCCTCGTCGACCGCCGCGACCGCGGCCACGCCGTCACCGACGAACAGCGCCTTGTCGAGCGCCAGCGCGGTCTCGTCGGGCGTCCACGGGATGATGCCGTAGGGCACCGGCAGGTCGCGGCCGGTGATCACCGCGAGCACGCCCGGCATCGCGAGCGCGGCGCTGGCGTCGATGCCGACGATGCGCGCGTGCGCGTGCGGGCTGCGCTTGATCTTGGCGTGCAGCATCCCCGGCAGCACCAGATCGTCGGTGTAGCGGGTGATGCCCCGCATGCGCTCCATCGCATCGACCTTGCGATGGACCTTGCCGACCTGGCCCGCGCCGGCGACCACCGTCACCGGCGCGACAATGCTCTTGGCTGCGTCGTCGGGCATCGCGGGCTCCTCGAGGTCACCGTTGATACCACAGCCGCGGGCGCTACTGCGCGCACTCGCTGAACATGTTGCCCTTGATGTTCATGTCGACGCAGCTGTAGCTCTGCGGGCACTCGCAGTCCTGCGTGCACAGGATGTGGCACAGCGGCTGCGCGACGATTCCGCCCGCGTCGAAGCAGGTGTACCCGGTGGGGCAGTCGAGATCGGTGTCGCAGCCCTGTCCGATGGCGCCCGGATCCTCGGTCAGCGGCTCGCACGCGGTGCCGGTGGAGCCGCCCGAGCTGCCGCCGCCGGAGCTGCTGCCGCCGGAGCTGTCGCCGGTGCCACTGCTGCCGCCGTCGCTGCTGCCACCGCCCGACGAGCCGCTGCTGGTCGCACTGGTCGAGTCGGTCGTGGACGCGGTGGTGGAGTCGCTGGTCGACGCGGTGGTCGATGCGCTGGTCGAGTCGGTCGTCGACATCGTCGTGGTCTGCGTGGCAGATCCACTGGTGTCGTTGCCGACGGAGGTGGTGCTGTCGTCGCCGCCACAGGCTGCGGCGAGCACCAGGGTGATGAAGGCAAGCGAGCGGTGGGTCATGGCCGCGCAGCATAGCAGCGCGACCAGGACCGCCGAAGCGGCGCGTGTGGCGGCGTGCGGCGTGCGGTGTCGGGACGACGCGTGCGTCAGGGTTGGGAAAGGCGTCGACTCGCGTCGACGACCGCGTCGATGATCTTGGTGTAGCCGGTGCAGCGGCACAGGTTGCCGGCCAACGCCGCGCGCACCTCGTCGGGCGTGACCGGTCGCTGCACGCGCCGCAGCAGCGCGTCGGCGGCCATGAGGATCCCGGGGGTACAGAAACCGCACTGCGCGGCGTCGTGACGATCGAACGCGTCCTGCAGCGGGTGGCATCCGCCGGCGCGCTCACCCAGGCCCTCGACGGTGGTGACCTCGCGGCCCTCGACGGCGACCGCGAGCGTCAGGCACGCGAGCTTGGGCACGCCGTCGACCTGCACCGTGCACGCGCCGCAGTCGCCCTTGTCGCAGCCCTGCTTGCTGCCGATGAGATCGAGCTGGTAGCGCAGGACCTCGAGCAACGTGCGGTGGGGCGCGACCGCGACGGCGGTGGCGCGCCCGTTGACGGTGCACTGCAGCAGACGCACGGGTGCGGTCATCGGCGGGCTGCAGTCTGGCCTGCGCAGGGCCTGCGGCTCAACCCCGGCGCATGTGAGTCGGCCCAAGCCCTGCCGCCGGCCCGGCGAAGTGTGCGACATTGCGGACCGTGACCGAGGCCAGAGCCGCAGCCCGCGCGAGCTGGGACGAGTACTTCATGGACATCGCACGCGTGATCGCGACGCGGGCGACCTGCGCGCGCAAGCACGTCGGCGCGGTGATCGTGCGCGACCGGACCATCCTGTCGACCGGCTACAACGGCTCCATCCGCGGCACGCCGCACTGCGACGAGGCCGGCCACCTGATGGAGGACGGCCACTGCGTGCGCACGATCCACGCCGAGATCAACGCGGTGATCCAGGCCGCCAAGAACGGCACCGCGATCGAGAACGCGAGCATCTACGTGACCGCGTCGCCGTGCTGGAACTGCTTCAAGGCCATCGCCAACGCCGGCATCGTGCGCGTGGTGTATGGCGAGTTCTACCGCGACGAGCGCATCTTCGAGGCCGCGCAGCAGCTGGGCCTCGAGCTGGTCCAGCTGGCGGCGCGCGCCGAGGCCCAGCCGCCGCGATGATGCGCGCCGCGGCGAGGCTGGGCTCGCTGGTGGTCGCGCTGGCGGCCTGCGGGATCCACCGCGGGCCCTTCGCGCCCGGTCTGCCGCCCGCGCAGCGCGACGAGGTCGCGATCGCGATCGTCGGCGGCGCGGGTGCGCAGGG
>JAIBBS010000157.1 GCA_019694555.1 Nannocystaceae bacterium | reverse complement strand
CGGGGTCACGCTCCTAGCCGCAGCCGCCGCAGAACTGACACGCCAGGCCGCACACGCCGGACCACTGGTTGGTGCAGCAGCCGGGCAGGATCCCGCAGACGCAGTCCTCGCAGATGCAGCCGTCGCAGCCGGGGCCGGGGTCGGCGCTGCAGCCGTCGAAGCCACACGAGCCGCAGTCCTGCGGACACCAGTCGCAGCTCTCGCCCGCGAAGTCGTCGCAGAAGCCGTCGCCACAGATGCTGCAGAAGCCGCAGTCCTCGGGGCAGAAGTCGCAGCTCTCCGAGAAGCCGCACAAGCCGTCGCCGCAGAAGTCCATGCCGCCGCACTCGCCACAGGCGTCGCACGCGTCCCAACAGCAGTCGCCGATGTTCACGCAGGCGGCATCGCACCAACAACCCGCCGGCGCCGGACCGCCGCACGCGCCCGAGCTGCACGCGCAGTCGATCGCGCACACGAACTGGTCCTCGCCGTTGTTGCACTGACCATCGCCGCAGAAGAAGCACGAGCCACAGTCGATCGCACAGCTGTTGCAGTCCTCGCCGACCAGCGGGTTGCACACGCCGTCGCCGCACTGCACGTTGCACGGGCCGCAGTCGCCGGGGCAGCTGTTGCACGACTCGCCGGCCAGCGGCGCACACACGCCGTCGCCACAACCGGCACAGTTGCCGCAATCGAGCGGGCAGCTGTTGCACGACTCGCCCTGGCCGGGCTCGCACACCATGTTGCCGCAGCTGGGGCACAGGCCGCAGTCGGCGTTGCAGGTCGCGCACGACTCGCCTTGGCCGGGCTGGCACACGCCGTCGCCACAGGCGTTGCAGCTGCCGCAGTCGAGCGGGCAGCTGTTGCACGACTCGCCCGCGAGCGGATCGCACACGCCGTCGCCACACGCGGCACACGGGCCGCAGTCGAGCGGGCACGTGAAGCAGAACTCGCCCTGGCCCGCGTCGCACGAACCGTCGCCGCAGCTGGGGCACGCGCCGCAGTCGATCGCGCAGTTGAAGCAGAACTCGCCGGCGGTGCCGTCGCAGAACGCGTCGCCACAGAAGCCGCACGCGCCGCAGTCGATCGGACAGTTGAAGCAAGCCTCACCGAGGTTGGGGTCGCACAGGCCGTCGCCGCAGGCCGGGCATGCGCCGCAGTCCTGCGGGCAGCTGTCGCAGAACTCGCCGTCTTGCGGGCTGCAGAAGCCGTCGCCACAGCCCTGGCACGCGCCGCAGTCCTGCGGGCAGTTGAAGCAGAACTCGCCCTGGTTGGGGTTGCACACGCCGTCGCCACACTGGCCGCAGCTGCCACAGTCCTGCGGGCAGCTGCCGCAGAACTCGCCGCTGGCCGCGTCGCAGAAGCCGTCGCCGCAGGTCTCGCACGTGCCGCAGTCCTGCGGGCAGCTGAAGCAGAACTCGCCCTGCTCGGGCAAGCACTCGCCGTCGCCGCAGCCACCACAGTCGCCGCAGTCCTCGGGACAGGTCAGGCAGAACTCGCCGGCGAACGGATCGCACTCGCCGTCGCCGCAGCCCTCACACGTGCCGCAGTCCTGCGGACAGGTGAAGCACAGCTCGCCGGAGAACGGATCGCAGATGTCGTCACCGCAGGTCTCGCACTCGCCACAGTCCTGCGGGCACGTGAAGCACAGCTCGCCGGAGAAGGGATCGCAGATGCCGTCGCCGCACTGACCGCAGTCCCCGCAGTCGACCGGACAGGTCAGACAGATCTCGCCGGAGAAGGGATCGCAGATGCCGTCGCCACAGTCGCTGCACTGGCCGCAGTCCTGCGGGCACGTGAAGCACAGCTCGCCGTTGAAGGGATCGCAGATGCCGTCGCCGCAGTCCTGGCACGGACCGCAGTCGAACGGGCACGTCAGACACCACTCGCCCTCGCCGGGGTTGCACACGAAGTCGCCGCAGCCACCGCAGTCGCCGCAATCCTCGGGGCAGTTGTCGCACTGCTCGCCGAACTCGGGCTCGCACACGAAGTTGCCGCACGTGACGCAGCTGCCGCAGTCGACCGGGCACCAGTCGCAGTTCTCACCCGTGGCCGGATCGCAGAAGAAGTCGCCGCAGCCACCGCAAGCGCCACAGTCGACCGGGCACGAGTTGCAGTCTTCGTCGAGGTTGCAGACCGCGTCGCCGCAGCCACCACACACGCCACAGTCGCCGGGACAGCTCTCGCAGGTCTCGCCGCCGTCACAGCTCAAGTCGCCGCACACGCCCGAGGTGTCGGTCGCCGTGACGGTGGTGCCGTCGCTCGAGCTCGATTCGGCGTCCGAGGTCGCCGAGGGCAGATCGACGGTGAAGTCGCTGCGCCCGCAGGCACCGGCCACCAGCGCGAGGACGAGCACCCAGAACCACGTCGAAACCCGAGCCATCGTCACATCCACCGACGCCTGCGACAGCGCCAGCACGACAGGATAGCACGGGCGATGGGGGCAGCCCCAAATCCCGGCCGCGCCGGGCGCCCGCGCCGTGCCCCCTCGATGGGGTGCATGGCCACGGACGCGCCGCGGCTTCGACAGGGACGAGGCGCCGGTGGTCGTCACGAGGGCGGCCGCGCCGCCGCGGGCGGCGTGGGTTCGCGCGGGCGGTGGCGCGGCGATGGCCGCGGGTGTGCGCGAGTCGGTCGATGCACAGCAAGCTCGGCTTGCTGTGCCCGGCCCGGCACCGCCGGTCACGGAACTTCGCGCCGTCGGGTCGCGTCGCTCAGCGCAGTCGCATCGTGTTGGGCCAGTGGCCCGCCTGATCGATGGGGCGGTGACGCTGCAGCTTGACGTGGTGCGGCGTGTCGCCGGCGTGGTCTTCGTTGTGGGTCGGACGCGTGACCGGCTCGGCCTCGCGACCGGTCGCGAGCGCTCGCAGGGCTCGCAGCGCGTCGGTCGTGGTGAACACGCCGAGCAGCTCGTCGCCCTCGACGACGATGGCGCAGCCATAGCGATGCGCTTCCATCTCCTCGGCGACCTTGCTGATCGGCGTGTCGGGCGTGCACGTGTACGGCTCGCGGCTCATCGCATCCGCGACCGTGAGCTTCTTGCTGTCGCCGCCGACCGCCAGCGCCAGCGCGCTGTCCCGCGTCGACAACAGGCCGCGCAGCCGTCCGTTCTCGTGCACGACGAGGTGGCGGATGTTGTTGAGGTACATCCGCTCCTGCGCATCGGCGAGCCGCAGCCCGCTCTCCGCGGTGGCCGGATTGGTGGTCATGTACTGCGCGACGGTGGGCTCGGTCATGCCCGCAAGATAGGATTGCGCGCCGCGCCGCGCTCGCGAGGAACCGGCGCAATCGCGGTCGCGACCCCCGCAGAAGCTGCGCGCGCGACCCGATCACCGGGGCCGGCGAGCCGTCGTCGCGGTCACGCTCACGGCGTCGGCAGGCCGTACGCGACGAGGCCGCCGGTGGCTTCCGTGCTCTCGCCCAGAAGGCTCCACGCGCCGCCGTAGCCCGCCCACAGCGTGCCGTCGACCACCGACGCGCCCCAGCTGCCCGCGCCGCCGGGTTGCGCGTGCCACAGCGCCACGCCGGTGAGCCCGTCGAGCGCATGGATCGATCCATCGAGCCCGCCGTGCACGATCACGCCGCCGGCCCACGTCAGCGCGCCGACGATCGGCTGCGACGCGGGCGCGGACCACAGCACCGTGCCGGACTCGGCATCGAGCGCGTACACCAGCGCGCGATCGCCCTGCTCGCGCCCATCGTCGCGCACCGCGGCCCCGAGGTTGGCCGCGACCCACACGCGCCCGTCGCCCACCGTCGCGCTCGCCATGATGCCACCCAGCGGACCCGGGCGACCGAGCGCCACCGCCCACACCGTCTCGCCGGTGTCGCGGTCGAGCGCCGCGTACACGCCGGCACGATCGCCGACGCCGACCACCGCGCGCTCGCCCGCGGTGAAGAGGTTCGGTGACGCGACGAGATCGGCGGCGGTGCCCGGCGGCGCGGGCACGGCTTCGCCGTAGGCCGCACCCACGGCGAAGCGGCGCGACCACGCGACCGCGCCCGTGGCCAGGCGGATCGCGAGCAACGCGTCGGCGTACGGCAGCGCGGCGTCGCTGGTGCCGGTGCCGAGGTAGAGCAGACCGCGGCCCTCGTCGATCGCCGCGCTCGATCGCACCGGCACGCCGGCGTCGGCCGGCGCGGTGAACAGCTGCCACAGCTCGTGGCCGTCGGCGGCATCGACCGCGCGCACGCTGCCGCGAAAGCCCGGCGCGGTGCTCGGTGCGCGCGCAGACACCCCGACGATCACGCGGCCCGACGCGACCACCGGTGAGGCTTCGATCGTGGCGTCGGGGTGATCGTCGAGCACGCGCGACCACAGCGTCGTGCCGTCGCCGCGATCCAGCGCGTGCAGCGTGCCGCGGGCGTCGCCGACGAAGACCGCATCGCTGCTCGTGCACGGCGAGCCGCCGACCGCGGCGCCGAGCTCGGCGGTCCACGACGCGGTGCCATCGCCGACCGCACGCGCATGCACGCGGCCGTCGAGATCGCCCACCACGACCGTGCCGCCGACCACCGCGGGCGTGCCGGTCACGCCCGCGAGTCCGTCGAGTTGCCAGCGCGGCTGCACGCACGCGACCGTCTCCGGCACGATCGCGCGCTCGAGCGTGTTGAAGCGGGTGGCGTCGAGGTCGAGCCCGAAGCGCGACCAGCTCGCGGCCGGGCCGTAGTCGAACGGGCCCGCGCACGGATCCGCGCCGGTGCTCGACTCGCTCGTGCTCGACAGCCCGTCGTCGCCCGGCCGCGCGTCGGTGCCGCTGCTGGCGGCGAGCGTGCCGAGATCCTCGCTGCAGCCGAGCGTCGCGACGAGCACCAGCAGGGATCGGCGAAGCGGCACGGACGCTGCGATTGTACGCAGCCCGCCGCGCCGCCGGGTCGGTGAAAGTCGGCCGCGCGCGGCGGCGTTCGGGGGTCATGCACCTGCCGTCCGGCCTGCTCGAGCGCCTGCGCACCACCGTCTCCACCTGCGCGCTGGCGGCCGTGACCGTGGGCTGCGCCGCGGCCGACACCGCGCGCCCGACCGCGGTGCCCTTCGCGGGCATGGCCCCCAGCGCCAATCCGCCCGCGCCACCGGTGCTCGCGCCCGTGGCCCGGCCGCCCGCCGCGCCGCTGCAGCCGATCGCCGCGCCGCAGCCGGTGCCGCCGCCGTCGTGGGTGCAGCCGCCGGTCGAGCCGCCGGGCTGGGATTGCACCGCCTGCGGTCGGGGTTGAGCCGCGCGCGCCGGCGCAGGACCATGGCGTGCGCGCGATGACCGTGCCGATCGGACTGTCGCTGATGCTCGAGGACGCGTGGCGCGAGGCCGCGCTGCCGCTGTTCGAACGTGGCGACGTCGACGCGCTCGAGTGGAGCTTCGATCAGGCGTGGCGCCGCCCGCTGCCGTCGTGGGCCGCGGCGCTGCTCGATCACTATGCCGCGGCCGATCGACTGTGGGGCCACGGCGTCACGATGTCGCCGGGCTCGGTCGACGCGGGCGATCGTCACGAGGCGTGGTTGCAGCGGCTGCAGCACGAGCTGCCGCAACGGCGCCTGCGCGGCGTCTCCGAGCACTTCGGCTTCATGGTCGCGGGCGCGATCGATCTCGGTGCGCCGCTGCCGTTGCCCGACGGCCCCGGCGCGCGCGCGGTGCTGCGGCGCAACCTCGCGCGGCTCGCCGCGGTCGCGGGCGTGCCGGTCGGGATCGAGAACCTCGCGCTCGCGCTGTGTCGCGACGATGCCTGGCAGCAGGGCCCCATGCTCGCGGACGTGCTCGCGCACGTCGACGGCTACCTCGTGCTCGACCTGCACAACCTGTGGTGTCAGCTGGTGAACTTCGAGCTCGATCCGCTGGCGACGCTGCAGCGCTACCCGTTGCAGCGCGCGCGCTGCATCCACGTCTCGGGCGGCAGCTGGTGGGGCGAGGCCCGCTTCCGTCGCGACACCCACGACGACGAGATCCCCGAGCCGGTGCTGGCGCTGTTGCAGCAGGCGGTGCCGCTGTGCCCGGCGCTGGAGGTGGTGGTGATCGAACGGCTGGGCGAGACCCTGGTCGGACACCCCGACGCGTTGCAACGTGATCTCGAGCGCGTGCGCGCGCGACTGGGGGCGGCGTGAGCGAGGGGCCGGCCCACGACGAGGCCGAGCTCGCGGCGTGGCAGGCCGCGCTCGCGCGGGCGCTGGTGGAGCTCGACGAGCCCGCGGCCGTGCGCGAGCGCCTGCGCGCCGCGCTGCCCGCGGCTGCGGACTGGATCACGTCGCTCGACGAACGCGCGCTCGCGGTCGCGATCGACTTGGTGCGGCGCTGGTCCGGCTGCTAACCTCCGCCGCAGCGGATGGCCCTGCGCGACGAACTGTCCCAGCTCCCCGGGGTCTCCGCGCGCCGTCTGTCGCTGGCGATCCGCCTGACCGAGTGGATCGAGCGCCGCGCCGGCACCATCGTGGTGGTGTTCCTGTTGCTGTCGGTCGTCAGCGGCGTGCTGGCGACGCGGCTGCGCGTGGATCAGGAGCTGCGGCGGCTGCTGCCCAACGACTTCCCCAGCGTGGTCGGCATCGATCGCCTGGCCGACGAGATCGGCAACCAGTCGGATTTCTACATCACGATTCGGTCGCCCTCGCGCGAGGACAACCTGCGCTTCGGCGAGGCCATCGCGGGCAAGCTCGAAGACCACCCCGATCTGCGCCACGTCATCTTCCACCGCGACCGCGGGTTCTTCGAGCACAACGCGCTTCTGTACGCCGACATCGCCGACCTGCTCGACCTGCGTCGCCGGGTCATCGAGCGCATCCGCGAGGAGGTGCGCAAGGCCGCCTACGGCGAGATGAGCCTGCTGACCGACGCCGAGCGCAAGGCCGCGGCACCGCAGCAGGCCGAGCGCCTCGAGTTCGACAAGGACGAGCTGGAGAAGAAGTACCTCGTCGGCGAATTCAAGGAGTACGACGAGGCCGACGAGGGCCGCATGGTCGTGGTGCGGCTGCGCCCGCGGACGCCGCCGACCGACGTGAAGTTCGCGCGCGCGCTGCAGACCGATCTGCAGCAGCGCGTCGACGCGCTCGATCCGACCGCGTTCCACCCCGAGATGAAGGTCAACTTCGACGGGCCCTACGCGCAGATCAGCGGCCGCGTGAAGACCTTCGAGCGCGAGATCATCGGCGGCAGCCTCGGCTCGCTGCTGGTGCTGGTGGCGTCGCTGGGGCTGTACTTCCGCAGCGTGCGCTCGATCGGCCTGGTGTTCGTGCCGCTGGTGGGCTCGGTGCTGACGTCGCTGGCGTTCGCGGCGATGGCCTACGGCTTCCTCAACCTCGTCAGCGCGTTCATCTTCGCGATCCTGCTCGGCCTGGGCATCGACTTCAACATCGTGCTGCTGGCGCGCTACCGCGACGAGCGCCAGCGCGGGCACTCGCAGCCGGTCGCACTCGCGACCATGCTCGCGACCACCGGTCCGGCGTCGCTGTTCGGCGGTGCGAGCACCGCGCTGGGCTTCGGCGTGCTGGCCATGGCCGACTTCCAGGGCTTCGCGCAGTTCGGCGTGGTCGCCAACGTCGGCGTGTTCGGGGCCATCGCGGCGGCGATGATCGTGATGCCGGCGATGATCGTGCTGCTCGATCGCGTGCGGCCGTGGAAGATCAAGGTCCACCCCCACGGCAAGGTCCGCTGGCACATCGCGGGCAACGAGCCGCGCTGGCGCGCGGTCGCGCTGCTGATCGTGCTGGGCGCCTTCGGCTGGGCCGGTTGGTCGCTGCTGCACGCGCGCGACATCGAGTTCGAGTACGACTTCGACAAGCTCGGCCCCGAGAAGGCCGCGACCGACGAGAAGAAGCTCAACTACCGTGACGCGGTGGGCAAGAGCCGCACGGTCGCGAACGCGATCGCGATCGGCGGTGACCTCGAGCAGGCCGAGTCGATCTACCGCCAGATCGACGCGCTGCGGCAGATCACCGTGGAGGAGGCGACCGCGTTCGATCCCCATGCGCTGGCGCAGCCGCTGCCCAAGCCCGCCGCGCCCGATGCGGTGACGCCCGCGCGCACGCTGGCGCCCGCGGCCGCGCCGGCGCGCAAGCCCGCCGCAGCCGCGCCGGCGCGCAAGCCCGCGGCCGACGACGACTGGGACGACGAGCCGCAGGACGAGCCGCCGCCGTCGAAGCCGGCCGGCGACGGCGGCGCGGCCGACGACGGCGGCGCCGACGACGACTGGGACGAGGAGTTCGAGCAGGACGAGGACCTCGAGGACCCGCGCTTCGTCGCGATGGAGCAGGCCGCGGCGAAGCGACCGCGGCTGTCGCCCGAGGTCATCGCGATGCTGCAGCAGTACGCGCCCGAGCGGCTGGCGACCATGGTCGACCGGCTGCACGACGTGACCTCGGTGTTCGTGTTCCTGCCGCCGCAGCAGGCCGACAAGCTCGCGATCGTGGCCGACATCCGCGCGCGCATCGATGCCAAGCGCGCGAGCCTGAGCAAGAAGACCCGCGAGGAGATCGACGAGTGGTACCGCTACCTCGAGGTCGATCGCCCCATCGGCGTGGGCGATCTGCCGGCGTGGGTACGCTCGCAGTTCACCGACGCCAGCGGCGCGATCGGGCGCTTCGTGGTCATCTGGACCAAGGGCAGCAAGACCGACTATCGCAACGTCCGCCGCATCTACGATTCCTACGCCACGCTCGAGACGCCGCAGGGCCAGGTCGCGCTCGCGGCGGAGTTCTTCGTCATCCCCGAGGTCTACACCGCGATCGTGACCGACGGGCCCAAGGTCGTGCTGTTGTCGTTCGTGGTCATGCTGTGCACCTCGATTGCGACGTTCCGCGCGGTCTCGGCCGGCCTGGCCTCGGCGCTGATGGTGCCGATGGCCATCACGTGGCTGTTCGGCGTGATGTATGCGCTGGGCTGGAAGCTCAACTTCTTCAACGTCATCGCGATGCCGCTGCTGGTCGGCCTGGGCGAGGACGCGGCGCTGCACGTGCTCGCGCGCTACCGCGAGGACGGCGTCGGCAACATCGCGCTGGTGATCCGCGAGACCGGCGGCGCCATCGCGATGACCGCGTGGACCACGATCTGCGGCTTCGGGGCGATCCTCTCCACCAACCACCGCGGGCTGCAGACGCTGTCGTGGGTCTCGGTCGTGGGCGTGACGCTGACCTTCATCGCGTGCGTGGTCGTGCTGCCCGCGCTGATCGTGCTGCGCGAGTGGTGGTTCCCGCGTCGCGCACCGCCGTGACGGCTCACCAGTCCAGTCGCACGCCCAGGCTGGGGAAGATCGGCAGGCCCAGCGTGCCGATCACGCTGCGGTAGTCGGCGGCGTAAATCAGCGCCTCGACGTTCTGGTGGTTGTAGACGTTCTGCACGTCGACGTAGGCGGTCCAGGTCGTGCGCTTGCGGTACCAGGTCTTGTCGAGCCGCACGTCGAGCTGGTGGAACACCGGGAAGCGTGCGCTGTTGGTGCGGCCGCGGACGCCGACGGTGGCGTACTCGGTGACGATGGTGCCGACCACCGGCGTGTACGGCGAGCCGCTGACCACGCGGAAGCGTGCGCCGAGTCGGAAGTGCCGCGGCAGCGCGTAGCTCGCCAGCGCGACGAGGTTGTGGCGCTGCTCGTAGGAGCTGGGCCGGCGCACGGGCGGACGCACGTCGCGGTCGATCACGTCGGAGCGCATGATGGTGTAGCCCAGCCACGCGAACAGTCGATCGGCCACGCGCTGGCGCAGCAACAGCTCCGCGCCCCAGGTGCGGGTCTGGGCTTCGACGGTGTACGGCTGGCGTGAACGCGGCGGCAGTCCCGGCCCGGTGCCGGTGGTGACGTAGCTCTGCGGCGCGACCAGGTGCCGCGTGAACGCGGTCGCGTCGAGCGTGAGGCCGAAGCGGCTGGTCCAGGTCACGCCGGCGCTGCCGTGCAGCGCCGTGAGCACGTTGACGATGTCGTCGAGCTCGCCCACGCCGATCTGAGGATCGAGCGCCTGCTGCAGCGCCGGTGGCAGCTCGACCCGGCCGGCGCCGAGGCTGTTGCCGCTGCCGAACAGCCCGTCGCTGCCCGACATCGCGACGTCGTCGAGCTGCGAGTACAGACCCACGCCGCCGCGCAGCGACCAGCGCTTGGCCACGTCCCAGCGCGCCAGCACCCGCGGATCGAAGGCGTGGGCCTCGCTGTGCTGCACGCCGGTGTTCTCGGGCGCACGGCGGGCGAAGCCGGAGATGCGCACGCCGGGCCACAGCGTCACGCGTCCCAGCCGCAGCGTCCCGACCGCGTACAGGCCCACGGTCGCATCGAAGCCCTCGATGGTGCGGCTGGTCGGCATGGTCGCGAACGTGCTGTCCTGCGTGTGGACGCGGAAGGGCGAGACCACCAGGTCGGTGCCCAGCGTCAGCGAGAACCGCTGCGTGAACGCGCGCTCGACCTCCGCGCGCGCGGAGACGACCACGCCGCGGCGCGTGCCCGCGTACATCTCGCCGGTGGCGCGCGCGGCATCGAAGCGCACCGCGGGTGTGAACAGCGTGCGCCAGCGAGCGGTCTGCCGCGCGTGCACGAGCTCGAGGCGGTGGAAGTTGTCGGTCAGCACGAAGCCCTCGACGCGGCGGCCGGTGTCGTCGAGGTAGCGCCCGCGCCAGCGATCGCCCGAGCCGATCGCGCGCACGGTCAGGTCGGCGCCGTGGCGGGTGTGCAGGTCGTACTGCGCCTGGTAGTCGTAGTACCGCGGCAGCGCGAACACGGCCGTGGGATCGACCTTCTCGACCACCTGCAGCACGGCGTCGACGTAGCCGCGCTGCGCCGCGATGAGGTACGAGCCGCGACCCAGCGGGCCCTCGACGCGCGCACCGGCCGAGATCAGATCGGCCTTGGCGTGGCCGTGGACGCCGTCGCGGCGGCCGCGACGGGGCCGCAGCAGCACCACGCCGCCGGTCGCCTGGCCCCACCGCGCGCCGAACGTGCTCGGCTGCACGTCGAGGCCGTCGAGCACGTCGGCCTGCATCACGCTGCTGAAGCCCAGCACATGGAACGCGCGCGGGATCGGGTGCTCGCCGTAGAACACCCGCGACTGGTTGGGCGCGGCGCCGCGCAGCACGATCATGCCGAGCCCGCCGGGCGAGCGACCCACGCCGGGCAGGCTCTGGATCGCCCGCAGCGGATCACCCTGGGTGCCGGGCATCGTCGCGATCTCCTCGCGCGTGAGCGCGGTGCTCGAGCTCTGCGGCGCGTCGGAGCGGCGGGGCTTCTGCGCGACCACGGTGCGGAACGGATCGCCCGCGACCGGCTCGACGAAGAGCTTGCGCAGCGGCTCGTCGGCGACCGCGACCACGATGGTCTCCTGCCGCACGAAGCCGTCGGCGACGACGACCACGCGCAGTCGGCCGCTGGGCACGTCGTCGATCGCGAAGCGGCCCTCGGCGTCGGTGGTGCCGGCGCGCAGCCACGCCGGCGTCTGGCCCTCGCGCAGGTGGTGGCGACGCGGTACGTCGCCCGGCTTGCGCGTCGTGGTCTCGGGCACGACCAGCACGCGCGCGCTGGGCAGCGGCCGCCGATCGCCGGCGCGCGCGACCACGCCGCGCAGCGTCGAGCACGACGCGCGCGCGCAGGGATCGCCCGGCGGCGCGGCTGCGGCCTCGCCGGCGCGCGCGAGCATCACCGACGCGAACGCGACGCCGGCCGCGACGCCGGTCCACTCACGGCGCGCCATCGTCCACTTCGAAGGTGAGCGACCCCCAACCGACGCCGCCGTTGCTGTCGTCGACCACGAGGTCGAGTCGCACCGCGTCGACGTCGTCGGGCACGACGAAGTGCTGGGTCGGGTCGAACGCGGTCGTGATGCCCTCGACCGCGGTGCTGGCGTACCACTGCGAGCCGACGTACTCGACGGTGCGCGTGAGGTGGCCGGTCGCATCCACGCCCACGACGAACCGCTGCGCGTCGCGTGGGTCGCTCTCGAACTCGACCCACACGTCGTCGCCGGGATCGACCGCGATGGTGTCGCCCGCGCGCGCGTCGATCGGCGTGGCGCCGGCACTGCCCACGCGCACCGAGAAGCGCTCGACCTCGGGATTGAAGTTGGGCTGCTGCAGCAGCTCCTCGGGTGGCGTCGGGCGCTCGGGATCGGTCGAGCCCAGCAGCGCCTGCAGCACCCACGCGGGGCCGTACCGCACGCTGCGCGCGATGATGGCGCAGCCGCGCAACGACGGCGGTGGGCGGTGGGTGATCGCCTGCAGGCACGCCTCGGTGGTGGCCTCGCCCGGCACGCCGGCGACCGCGAACACCGTCGGCGCCGCGAAGGATCGCGTCAGATCGGGCACAGGAATCCGCAGGCGCGCGTCGGCGCCGCGGCCGATCGTGCAACCATCGAGGAACGCCAGGGGCCCGTCGCACGGCGTCTGCAGGTGCGCGGCGGAGAAGCCGAAGAGACAGTCGGGTCCCTCGCACACCAGCCACGCCGGGTCGAGCGCGTCGGTGGCCCACACCTGCTGCGACGAGGCCACCAGCAGTTGCAGTGCGATCGTGTCGCCCGGCAGCGCCTCCACGCGGTGACGATCGGCCGGCACCGGCGCGACGAGCAGCGACAGTGGCCCGGGCGTCGCGACCTCGATGCGCATGGCGAGCGGTCTTGCCTCCTCGTCGAGTACCCACGATGCGTCCTGCGTGGGATAACAACCCGTCAGCCACGTTACGGCAGCGACGGTCGTCCACGCCGCGCCTCGCAGCCCCCGCTCCCGCTCACACCGACGGGCCGAAACGTCCCGATCGTGCCGGGTCGACGCGACTGCCACCGTGCGCACCACGTCGCAGTCTATCGCCGCCGGGGCCCGACGTCGAAGCCGCCCGCTGCGCCATGGCGGCGGCGGGCGCTGGCGATGCGACGGCCGCGACCCCGGGCGCGCGCGGGGCTCGACCGCGAGCGCAAACTCGGGCAGGGTTTGACTGAGCGCTTGTCCTTCGTCTGCTCGAGGTCATCGATCATGCGTCGCCGTCGGATTGCCATCGCACTGGGTCGTCGCGTGGGCGTCCCGTCTCTGTTGTGGCTGTGCGCCTGCCCAGGCAACCCCATCGAGGCCGCCAGCGGGTCGATCGGCAGCGGCGGCGGGACCGATGCCAGCACCGGCGCGGCCAGCTCCGGGACCACCGATGCGTCGGTCGGCTCGGTCGACGGCTCCGGCACCAGCGGCTCGGACAGCGACACCGACGGCACCACCACCGGCGACCCCAACGCCGAGTGCGGCAACGCGGTCGTGGAGATGGGCGAGGAGTGTGACTTCGGCGACGACAACGGCAACGGCAAGCAGTGCCGGCCGAACTGCCTCTTCAACGTGTGCGGCGACGGCTACCTCGGCCCGGGCGAGATCTGCGACGACGGCAACCGCGACAACACCGACGGCTGCACGAGCTACTGCGCGCCCGCGACCTGCGGCAACAACCACCTCGACGCCGGCGAGCAGTGCGACGACGGCAACAACCGCGCCGCCGACGGTTGCTCGCCCGCGTGCCAGCTGCCGCAGTGCGGCGACGGCACTGTCGATCCCGACGAGCAGTGCGACGGCGTGACCACGCTGGCGTGCTTGAAGCTCTTCGGCGGCGGCATGTTCAACTTCGGCACTGCCAGCTGCACGGTGCAGTGCGACTTCGACGTCAGCGGCTGCAGCAGCTGCGGCGACGGCATGGTCGGCGGCGCCGAGGCCTGCGACGGTCCCGACCTCGCGGGCGAGACCTGCCTGACCGTGGGTGCCTACGACAGCGGTCAGCTGAGCTGCTCGGAGTGCGGCTTCGACGTGTCGGGCTGCGGTTCGTGTGGCAACGGCGTCATCGACGGCGCCGAGGTCTGCGACGGCGCCGCGATCGGCAACGCCAACTGCGGCACCGGTGAGGGCCTGCCCACGTGCGACAACGGCTGCGAGCTCGACTACTCGTCGTGCGACTACTGCGGCAACGGCATGATCGACGCCGGCGAGGACTGCGACAGCATGAACTTGCCGATGGACGCGTGCGGCGACTTCGGCTTCGACCAGGGCATCGTGGTGTGCAGCGACAGCTGCCAGTACGATACCTCCGGCTGCTGCAGCGACGGCCTCGATGACGCGTGCGGCCCCACTGCGGCGTGCTGCGGCGGGTTGAACTGTGAGAACGCCCAGTGCTGCACGAGCACCCTCGGTGACGCGTGCGACAGCAACGGCGACTGCTGCGGCGCGCTCGAGTGCGACGACGGGGCGTCGGTCTGCTGCACCACGGCGGTCGGCCCCGGCGTGCCGTGCAGCAGCGACGACGAGTGCTGCGGCTCCAACCGCGAGTGCGACAACCAGACCGGGTTGTGCTGCCGGCTCGGCGGTCAGGCGTGCAACAACGGCAACCAGTGCTGCTCGGGCAACTGCTCGAGCAACATGTGCGCCGGCAACGACAACTGATGAATTGACGAACGCCCGGCGAAGCGAGGCTTCGCCGGGCGTCCGGGATCCGCCGCGCTGCGATCAGGCGAGACGGCGACGGCGACGCAGGCCGATCACCGCCAGGCCGAGCCACCACGCGTTGGCGCCGCCACGACCCTCGGTCGTGTTGCACGCGCAACCGCCGGTGTCGTCGCTCGAGCCGCCCGCGGTACCTTCCGAGCCCGAGTCGGCGCTGTCGCTCGTGCCCTCGGAGCCGGCCGACGCGCTCGCCGACGCGCTCGCCGAGCCCGCCGAGGTGTCCGCGCCGGTGGAGCCGCCCTCGGAGCCGCCGGTGGAGCCGCCCTCGGAGCCGCCGGTCGAACCACCGGTGGAGCCGCCCTCGGAGCCGCCACTGCTGCCGCCGGTGGTGTCCGGCGTGTCGCAGACGTCACCGATGCCGTCGCTGTCCTCGTCGGCCTGGTCGGGGTTGGCGTCATCGGGGCAGTTGTCGATGTCGCCGCAGACGCTGTCGCCGTCGGCGTCGTCATCCGGGTCGTTGGGGCAGACGTCGCAGGCGTCGCCGACGTTGTCGGCGTCCGCGTCTTCCTGGCCCGCGTTGGCGTCGTCGGGGCAGTTGTCGAGGTCACCGCAGATCCCGTCGGTGTCCGCGTCGTTGTCCGCGTCGTCGGGGCAGGTGTCGCACGCGTCACCGATGCCGTCGCCGTCGGCGTCCTCCTGCCCCGGGTTGGGCGCGAAGGGGCAGTTGTCGCCGTCGCCGACGCCGTCGCCGTCCGCGTCCGCGAGCGCGAGGTAGGCGATGATGTTGCCGCGAAGGTTGTGCGAGTCCGGCTGCGGCGACCAGAAGTTGTCGGTCGTGAGCCCGCCGAAGATCACGCGACCGGCGCCCCAGCTCATCTCGGTGGCATGCGGGTCACCGCCGTTGTCGTCCTGCATGAGCTCGATGCCGCCGTTGGCGATCGACGCGTGGGCGTACGAGGTGCCCGAGAAGTTGGTCGAGACCGGCAAGAACGGTCCGTTCCAGATCGGGTGCGTGCCGTCGACCGCGTTGCCGACCTCGCCGGAGTCGGAGTACGTCAGTGTGACGCCACCGAAGCCGTAGCTCATGCCGTCACCCTCGTTGGGCGCGGAGTTGAGGAACAGCCGGCCGCCGCCGTTGACCCACGTCTCGATGGCGTCTTGGTTCGCGCCCAGGAACGCCTCGAGCTCGTCGGCGTTGCTGTCGCTGCCCTCGAGATAGATGAAGCCGTACGCGCCCGAGAACAGCGCGTTGGGATCGACGCTCTCGTAGCGCAGGTCGTCCCAGCCACCGTCGCCGAAGACCATCGACATCGCGTGCTCGTTGGTGGTCTGACCCCACGGCGGCGCGACGTTGGAGCGCACGTACGCGCCCGGCACCGTCTCGCAGACGTTGCCCACGCCATCGCCGTCGTCGTCCTCCTGACCCGGGTTCGCGATGTACTGGCAGTTGTCCGCGCCGCCGATCAGGCCGTCGCCGTCGAAGTCGGAGATGCCCGCGGTGTAGGCGATGAGGTTGGCGCGCAGGTTGTGGCAGTCGGGCTGCGGATCCCAGAAGTTGTCGGTCGTGAGGCCGCCGAACACGACCAGACCGCCACCCCAGAACATCTCGGTGGCATGGGGGGCGCCGCCGTTGTCGTCCTGGATCAGCTCGGAGCCGCCGTTGCTGATCGAGGCGTGGGCAAAGGAGCCGCCGGTGAAGTTGGTCGAGACCGGGAGGAAGGGCCCGTTCCAGATCGGATGCGTGCCATCCACCGCGGTGCCGGTGTCGCCGAAGTCGACGTACGTCAGCGTGACGCCGAACCCGAACGACATGCCGTTGCCCTCGTTGGGCGCCGCGTTGACGATGAGCCGACCGCCGTTGGCGACCCAGTTCTCCATCGCCGTCTGGTTCGCCGAGATGAAGGCCTCGAGCTCGTCGGCGTTGCTGTCACTGCCCTCGAGGTAGATGAAGGTGTACGTGGCGGAGAACAGCGCGTTGGGATCGACGCCCTCGAAGGTCAGGTCGTCCCAGTTGCCGTTGCCGAACACCATGTTCATGGCGTCTTCGTTGGTGGTCTGGCCCCACGGCTGACCGACGTTCGATCGCACGTATGCGGGGGTGGCAGCGGCGTCGTTCTGCAACGCGGCGAAGGTGCACAACGCGGAGGTGATGCCGACCGCGAGCGGGGCGATGCGGCGAGTACGAAGGTTCGATTTCATGGTTCAGTGTCCTCCAATGAGTCGTCCGTGGGTCCATGCGACGTCGGCCCGACGTCGGGTCTGCAAGCATCGCACGGCGATCGTTGCGCTGGTTGCACACAAGCGGGCCGCCCTGCGCAAAGCGAGCGGCCTCGCGCGGCGATCCTGCCGGCCGGATTCGCGCCGCGAGCAGTGGTGGGCGAGGGCGCGGCGCGTGTCGGCGTCGGTGCGCGGCCGCGTGAAAGTGGCCGAAGACGGTTGTTTTCGGCCCCGAACGCGCGATCCGACGGGCCTGGGCTACCGTCGCGCCGCCATGCCCAACCCGTCCTTCGACGATCTCCGCATCGATGGCGACCGCCTGTGGCGCTCGCTGATGGAACTGGCCCAGATCGGCGCAACGCCGCGTGGCGGCGTGTGCCGACTCGCGCTGACGGATCTCGACAAGCAGGGCCGCGATGTCGTGGTCCAGTGGGCCAAGCAGGCCGGGTTGAAGGTCACCGTCGATCGCATCGGCAACGTCTTCCTGCGCCGGGCCGGGCGCAACGATGCGTTGCCGCCGATCGTGACCGGCAGCCACATCGACACCCAGCCCACCGGTGGCAAGTTCGACGGCAACTACGGCGTGCTCGCGGGACTCGAGGTCGTGCGCACGCTCGACGACCACGGCATCGTCACCGAGGCGCCGATCGAGGTGGTGTTCTGGACCAACGAAGAGGGCTCGCGCTTCGTGCCGGTCATGATGGGCTCGGGCGTGTTCGCCAAGGCCTTCACGCTCGAGCACGCGTACGCGGCCAAGGACACCGAGGGCAAGAGCGTCGCCGACGAGCTCGCGCGCATCGGCTACGTCGGCACCGAGGAGCCCGGCGCGCACCCCATCGGTGCGTACTTCGAGACCCACATCGAGCAGGGCCCCGTGCTCGAGGATCACGGCGTCACCATCGGCGTGGTCACCGGGGTGCTCGGCATCCGCTGGTACGACTGCACCGTGACCGGCATGGAGGCCCACGCAGGGCCCACGCCGATGGCGCTGCGCAAGGACGCGCTGCAGGTCGCGACCAAGCTCATGCAGGAGGTCGTCGCGGTGGCCCACCGCCACCCGCCGCACGGCCGCGGCACCGTCGGCATGGTCCAGGTGCACCCCAACAGCCGCAACGTGATCCCCGGGCGCGTGAAGTTCTCGATCGATCTGCGAAACGCCAGCGACGCGCTCGTCGACGCGATGGACGCGGACATCCGCGCGGTCGCGGCCGAGCTGTCGCGCAGCAGCGGCCTGCCCATCGTCATCGAGCAGGTCTCGCAGTACCCCGCGCAGCCGTTCCACGACGAGTGCGTGCGCGCGGTCGCAGGCGCGGCCGAGCGCCTGGGCTACTCGAGCATGCCCGCGGTCTCGGGCGCCGGGCACGACGCGGTCTACATGGCCCGGCTGGCGCCGGCCGGGATGATCTTCATCCCGTGCAAGGACGGCATCAGCCACAACGAGATCGAGGACGCGAAGGCCGAGCACATCACCGCGGGCGCCAACGTGCTGCTGCACGCGATGCTCGAGCGCGCGACGGTGGTGTCACGTCGGTAGCAGCTTCGCCGCGCGCACGCGGTGCAGCTTGAACTGCCGCGCGGCTTGCTTGTCGAGGTCGTCGGTGTTGAGCAGGGTCTCGCGGCGGTCGACGACCACGCTGCGGATCCGGACCCTGCGCGTGGTCGTGCCCTCGGCGCCGTCGTAGGTGAGGCGGAGCGCGCGGCGGTCGAGCCAGGCCCGTTCGATGACGCGCTGCACCTGCGGATCGACCGGCGGCGCCGGCACGCCGACGTAGGACACCGAGCGCTGCAGCGCATCGAGCTCGCGCTGCGCCGGGGCCGGCAGCGCGGCGCGGACCTTGTCCAGCGCGGTCTGCAGCGTCTGCGCGTAGGGGATCATGCGTTGCTCGATCAGCCAGCCGCCGGCCGCGAGCAGGACCGCGGCCTCGCGCGCGGTGAAGTTCACCGGCGGCATCGAGTAGCTGCGGTCGAGCACGAAGCCGCCGCCGCGACCGCGCTCGCCGTGCAGCGGCAGCTCGGCGTCGCGCAGCGCGTCGAGGTCGCGGTAGACGGTGCGGACCGAGACCCCGAGGCGCTCCGCCAGGGCAAGCGCGGTGACGCCGGTCCGTCGGGCGCGCAGCAGCTCGGCGAGGGCGAAGAGTCGTTGGGCACGGCGCATGTCCACAAATATGACACACACCTGACAACGCGGGGGCGTAGACCGGGACCATGACGCATCCCGAACTGGTCCTGTGTGAGCTCCCCGATACCGGCCTCGTCGAGGTCGAGAGCTACTCGCCGTTTTGCCTCAAGGTCCTGCGCGCGTGCCGGGCCGCTGGCCTGCCGGTGCGCCGACAGCACGCCGGTCGCCCCGGCGCGTGGCGGCACCACAACCCCACCGGTCAGGTGCCGGTGCTCTTGGTCGATGGCGAGCCGGTCGCCGACTCCACGCGGATCCTCGCGCGGCTCGAGAGCCTCGGCGGTCGCTCGCTGCTGCCGAGCGAGCCGCGGTTGCGGGCCGAGGCGCTGCTGTGGGAGGAGCTGGCCGACACCGCGCTCAATGCCTTTCTCGTCGCGTCGCGCTGGGCCGACGCCGACAACTGGCCGCGCACGCGCGCGGCCTACTTCGGCGCGGCGCCGGCCCCGGTCCGCGCGATCGTGCCGGCGCTGCTGCGTCGCCGCGTGATCGCGAGCCTGGTGCAGCGCGACGTGTGGCGCGCGGGGCGAGGCGCGTGCTGGGCCCGCTTTGCGATCCTGCTCGACGCGCTCGAGGCTCGCGCGCCCGCGGACGGCTTCTGGCTCGAGGCGCGCGTCGGCGTCGCGGACGTGTCGTTGTTCGCGCAGCTGCAGGGCCTGCGCACCGCGTTGACGCCGGTGCAGCGCGCCGCGGTGGAGCAGCGGCCGCGCCTGTGCGCGTGGCTCGATCGCGTCGACCGCGCGACGCGCGCGCCGCCGGGCGTCGGCCGGCTGGGCCGGTCCGCGGCGTGAGGATCACGGCGGTGCGCCCAGCTCGGCGATGCCGAACGCGGCGACCTGGGGATCGTCGCACACGGCGACGCGCAAGACAGGGCGGAGCCCCATC
>JAIBBS010000359.1 GCA_019694555.1 Nannocystaceae bacterium | reverse complement strand
AGCCCGTCAGTCCTCGGGCGCTGCGAAGGCGTCCGCGTCTTCGCTCGCGGCCGACGCGTCGGCGTCGCTGGGCGCCACCGCCTCGCCGCCACCGCACGCGAGCAGCCGCGGCTGCGCGGAGCCGATCGCGAAGCCGCGGCGCAGCCAGCTGCCGTCGTCGCCGAGCAGCCACAGCGCACCGCCGCGATCGTCGACGCCGACCAGGCCCACGAGCGCGTCGTACTGCCGCACGGCTCCCAGCGGCACCGTGTCCGCGCCGGCGCCGGCGGCCTGCCACGACGCGAGCACGTCGTCGGGCGGCTCGCACGTCGCGGGCTCGAAGCGCAGGCCCACCGGCATCCGATCGGTCACGAGCCCGACCGGCGCGAAAGGGCCGTCGCCGCAGCCGTCGAGCTGCCAGCGCACGTCGAGGGTGTTGCCGCCGATGTCGACGGTGTGCACGAGCCCGCCGCCGCGACCGGCGATGCAGCTGCGCTCGGGCCCGATGACCGCGACCAGCAGCGCGCCCGCGACCACGCCGTGTTCTTGCAGCGTGCGATCGTCGACCGCGCCGTGCTCGTCGGCCGCGACCACGCGCCGACCGAACGCCGCGTGACGGATCGCGAGCACGTCGCGCGCGACCGCGGGACTGTCGTCGCGCGTCAGGCTGGGGCCGATCCAGCCCGCGTGGGCCTGGGGCATGGCGTCGTCGAGCAAGCTGGCATCGATGCCGCCGCCGATGCCGACCAGCCGCGCTTCGCCCAGCAGCGCCGCGGCGGTGGGCACGGGGTTGGGATCGCCCGCGACCAGGAGCCCCGGCTGCTTCGGCGCGGTGCGAGGCGGGCGGTCGGGCACGAGCGTGCGGGCGATCTGCTCCGCGCGCTTGCGATCGCACGCGCCGCTGCACAGCGTCAGCGCCACGAGCCCCGGCACGAGCGCGCGCAGCGGCGTCACGGCGCTGCGCCCTCGCGCGCGGTGGCGACGCCCACGAGCCACGGATCGAGCTCGACGTGGTGCTCGCTCGACAGGCTCCGCAGCTGACGTGCGAGCGCCTGCGCGGTGGTGCCCAGATCGGGTTGGCTCGACAGCGCGCGCGCGAGCAGGCCGCCGGCCTCGATCACGCGCTGGACCGCGATGCGCTTGGTCTCGCTGCCCGCGCCCGCGCCGAGCTCGCCCAGCAGCGCCTGCTGCAGCTCGAACGCGCGCTGCAACGGCTCGCGCGCGTCGAGGTCGCGCCGCAGCGCGAGCAGGCTGCGACCCTGGTCGAGCAGCACCGACGCGTGCAGCTCGCGATCGCCGGGCGCGACGCGTTCGGCCGCCACGTACGCGCGGCGATCGTAGTCGAGCGCGGCCTCGGGCTCGTCGCGGTCCCGCAGCGCGCGGGCCATCGTCAGCAGCGTGCGCACCAGCTCGGCGTCGTCGCCGTGGGCCTGGGTGAGGATCGCGAGCGCGCGCTCCCAGGTCGCGCGCGCATCGGCGCCGGCATCGGCTGCGAGCTGCAGCTGGCCCAGGCGCACCAGCGTGACCGCGACCAGCGGATGCTGCGGACCCAGGCGATCGCGCGCCAGCTCGAACGCACGCTCGACGTAGCCCTTGGCCGCCGCGAGATCGCGCGGCGCGACGTGGTCGGCCAGCCGCAAGAGCAGCTCGACCCGCGCCATGCTCGAGGCCGGCGTCGACTCGAGCTGCACCAGCGCCTCGTGGTAGCGCGCGAGCGCGTCGGCGGCCCGGCCCGCACCGGCCGCGATGTCGCCGGCGACCGCGGCCAGCCGCCAGCGCGCCTCGTCGAAGCGCACGCGATCGACCAGGTCGCGCGCGTGGTCGAGCGTGCGCGTGGCCTCGGCCAGCCGCGCCGGGTCGCCGCTGCGTGCGAGCGCGCCGGCGAGATCGATCCACGCCAGCGCCAGCGCCTGGTCGAGTCCGTTCTGACTCGCGCGCAGGGCCGCGTCGTGGAACGCCGCGACGGAGTCGTCGAGGTGGCCCTTGGCCAGCGCGGTCGCGCCGCGGATCCGCGCCAGGCGAACCTGCAGCGCGGGGTGGGCCAGGCCCTCGGCGTCGCGCGCGATGCCGGGCAGCGAGCTCTCGACCGCCGCGTGCCGTCCGAGCGCGAGCAGCAGCTGCGCACGATCGAGGCGCGCGCCGATGTCGCTGACGTGCTCGAGGTCCGCGTCGACGCCGTGGGCCAGCTCGCGCAGACCCGAGGGCCGCGTGCACACGCGCGTCGAGGTCAGCGACTCGGCGGCCGTCAGCGCGCGCTCGAGCCCGGCGGCGTCGACGGACTCGAGCACCGACAGCAGCGCGCCGAGCTCGTCGAGTCGCACGGCCATGCACGCACGGCGCTCGGCGTACAGCTCCTCGGAGGCCTCGCCGCGCACGCGCGTGGCCTCGCAGGCCTCGACCTGCAGGTGCGACCAGACCCCGGCCCAGGCATCGATCGCATCGGCGACGGCGCGGAAGTTGTCGTCCGCGTACGGGCTCTGGCGGCTGTCGAACACGCGCGCGAGCTCGGCGCGGCGACGCCCGTCCCACACGCCCTGCAGCTCGGTGCCGGTCGAGGTGCAGCGCTCCTGCGTGCGATCGACCCACCACGTCGCCGCGCCGGCCATGGTCGAGATCACCGCGACGGCGGCGAGGCCTCGCTGCCAGCGCCGACGGCTCGCGGCGGGATCGCGATCGAGCTCGCGCAGCAGTCGCTCGACCGAGGGCCAGCGCTCGGCCGGCGCGATCGCGAGGCCGCGCACCACCGCCGCGCGCAGCCACGTCGGCACGCGGCTCTCCGACGGTGCCGGGCGCAGCTTGCCCTCGACCATCTCGCCCGCGAGCGCGTTGCGGGTGCTGGCCGCGAACGGGCGCTCGCCGTACAGCGCCTCGTACAGCGCGACGCAGAACGAGAACTGATCGCTGCGCGCGTCGGACTCGGCGCCTGCGAGCACCTCGGGCGCGGCGTACTCGATGGTGCCGAGCACCACCGGCGGGACCTCGTCGTCGCCCAGGCCCAGCTGCTTGCGCAGCCGCTGCACCTCGTCGACCGCATCGTCGGGTCCATCGACCGCGGTGGGTGCGAGCGAGAAGTCGACGACCTTGAGGTGGCCGGCCGGGCCCATCAAGACCTTCTCGGGCGTGAAGTCGCGGTGCATCACGCCGTGGGCGTGTGCGGCTGCGATGGCGCGGCCGACGTCACGGAACACCCGCACGACCTCGCGCCACGGGAACGGCTCGTCGCGGGCCTCGATCCACGACGCGAGATCGATGCCGTCGAACGATTCCATCGCGACGTAGACGCCGCCCTGCCAGGTGCCGACGTCGTAGACCGCGAGCAGTCCCGGGTGCGAGACGCGGGCGACCGCGGCGACGATGTCCGCGACCGCGAGCTGGCGCTCGGCCGACTCGGGGTCGTCGGTCGGCACCGGCAGCAATCGCAGCGCGACCTTGCGGTTGCCCTCGACGTCGAACGCGGAGTAGATCGGACCCAGCGCATCCTCGCCGAGCTTCGCGAGCACGACGTGCGAGCCGATGGTGGTGCCGCGCGGCAACGCGGCGGTGTCGATCGAGCCGGGCAGCTCGAAGGTCTCCTCGTCGGCGGTGCCGAGCACCGTCTCGAACGTCGGCGCCGAGTCGGCCGGTCGCGGTGCGGCCCGCAGCGCGCGGACGCGGCGCAGGTCGCTGGTCTCCGCGGGCGCGCGCTCGGGCTCGGGCTCGGCCGCGGCGTCGTGCTCGGCCGCCTCGTCGCGCGTCGCGGTCGAGCCAGCCTCGGGATCGACCGCGGTCGGCGCCGCCGTCGCCTCGGCGGGCGAGGGCGCACCCCCGCGGCCGTCGTCCGGGTCGCGCTCGCCGGTCTCGTCGGTCACGGCCCCGG
>JAIBBS010000009.1 GCA_019694555.1 Nannocystaceae bacterium | reverse complement strand
CGAGTGCAACCAGGCGCGCGGCCGGCCGGGCCTGCAGCGCGCGCACACGTGCGGCGAGCGAGGCGATCGCGTCGTCGGTCGCGCCGGCGTCGGCGATGCACTCGCGCAGCGCGCTCGCCAGCGCCGCGGCGTCGCAGCGATCGCGCACCGCCGGCTCGGTCGCGCGCTCGATCACCGCGGCCAGTCGCGGCGGCAGCGTGTCGAGCCCGCCGTCGCCCACGAGCATGCGCCGCAACACCAGGCCCAGCGCGAACACGTCGGCGCGACCGTCGACCGGGCGTCCGGCGGCCTGCTCGGGCGCGAGGTACATCGGCGTGCCCTTCACGAAGCCCGGCAGCGTGTCGTTGCCGCTGCTGCGCGCGCGCGCGATGCCGAAGTCCGCGAGCTTGACCGCGCCGTCGACCGACAGCAGCACGTTGGCCGGCGTCACGTCGCGGTGGACCAGCTGCAGGGGTGCGCCGTGCTCGTCGGGCAGCGCGTGCACGTAGGCCAGCGCCTCGGCCACGCGCAGCGCCACCTGCAGCGCGATGGCGTGGGGCAGGGCGCCGTCGCGATCGAACAGCTGCTGCAGCGAGCAGCCGTCGACGAACTCCATCACGATGAACGGCTGGCCCTCGTGCTCGCCCAGATCGAGCACCGCGACCACGCCCGCGTGCTGCAGTCGCTGCGCGAGCACGGCCTCGCGCTCGAACGCGGCGTGCAACGACGCGCGCAGCTCGGGCGCGAGGTCGTCGCGGATCCGCTTGATCACCACGGGCTTGCGGAACCCACCGGCGCCGACGATGTCGGCGCGCACGACCTCGGCGACACCGCCGCGGCCGATCACGGCGCCGAGCTCGTAGCGACCCAGGCGCGTGGGACTCGTCATGCGACGGGACCATGGTAGCCGGCCGTCGGATCGGCGGTCATGGTATCCTCGTCACAGCACGATGCCGCTTCGCGCCCTGTCGCTCGCAGTCGCGTGGAGCCTGGTGACCGCGCGTGCGCCGGCGACCTCCGATGATCGCCCCGCGGTGCTGGTGTGGCCCGACGATGCCGCGCTCCGCTTCGAGCTGGCGGAGCTGGGGCAGGGCGATCCTCCGGTGCCACCGCGTCACGCGTGGGTGCCGACCGAGACGTTCGCGGGCGCGCTCGCGCGCGCGCAGTCGCAGGTCGTCGCGCAGGACGCCGCCGCGCTCGCGGCGGTCGACACCGGGCTCGCGACCGCGCGTCAGCAGTGGCTGGCGCAGGACTGGGACGCGATGGTCTCGACGCTGACGGCGCTCGAGCGCGATCACCTGGCGCTGCTGTCGGATCCCGCGCGCTGCGACGCGCTGTGGGAGCTCGAGTTCCGCCTCGCGCTGGCGCATCGCGGCCGCAAGCAGGCCGACGACGCCGACGCGGCCGCGGCGCGGCTGGCCTTCGCGCTGGCGCTGCAGCCCGAGCGCCGGCCCGCGCGCGAGCTGTACGGCCCCGATGTCTTGGCCGAGTTCCTCGCGGTGCAAGAGGCCCAGAGCGCGCGCGTGCCGTTGCCGGTGGCGATCACGACCACGCCGGCGCACGCGACCGTGGCGGTCGACTGCAAGCCCGTCACCGCGGGCGCGCGCGTGGAGCTGCGACCGGGCCTGCACGTGGTGCACGCGCGCGCCATCGGTCATGCCGTGATCGCACAGCTGCTGTGGGTGCCGCAGACCGACGCGCTCGCGTTGACGCTGCCGCCGCTCGAGGAGCCCGACGCGCTGGTGCGGCTCGCGATGGGCACCACCGCGGCGCCGCTGCGACTCGCGGTCGCCGCGGATCGGCGCGCGCTCGTGCAGGCGGCGGCCGCCCGCGACATCGACGTGGTCGTGTTGGTCGGCCGCAAGGACGAGGGCTTCACGGCGCGTGCGCTCGTCGGCGAGGGCCTGGGGCCGACGCAGCGCCGCGATGTGCTGCGGGCCGCGGTGCTCGCCGCCCTCGAGGCGGTCGACGAACACGGCGTGCTGCGCAGCGCGGCGCCGCGCGTGCAGGTGCCTGCCGATCGCGAGCCGGCGACGCCGACCAAGCCGCGCAAGCCGGTGGTGCGCACGTGGTGGTTCTGGACGGTGATCGGCGCCGCGGTGGTCGGCACCAGCTTGGGTCTGGGGCTGGGCTTGGGGCTTCGCGATCGCGAACCCGGGCGGCTCGTGGTCTACGGGCCGCGCTGAACCGGGCTGCGGGCATTGCGTAGCGCGCGGCGGTGCGCACGATCGCCGCGGCGACGCCGGCCACTGCCGGGACATGACGCACGGACATCGCGAACGGTTGGCGTGGGTGCTGGGGATCGTGCTGGTGGCGGGGTGCACCGAGATGAGAAACCCGCAGTGCATCGAGGCCGAGGTCGAGCTCGGCGCCGACGACGATCTCGGTGGGGTCACGATGCGCGCGCTGGCGGCCGAGCGATCGACCCGAACCGTGCTCGTCGACGGCGAGGGTGAGACCAGCCACCTGGACATCACCACCGAGGTGGTGGGCCCCGTCGACGGCTGGGTCGACGCCGAGTGCGGCGACGCCGAGGGCTACGCGAGCGCGGTGATCGTGACGCTGCGCAGCGACGATGGTCGCATCGACCTCGCGCTCCCCGGGCGGTTGATCCTCGAGCGCGCCGACCTCGCGGATTCGGCGCACGCGCTGCAGGCCGTGCGCCTGGAGCTGGAACGCTCGCGCTTCGTCGAGCTGGACGGCACGCTCGCGCTGTCGCGCTTCGTCGGCACCACCAGCACCTGGGCCGCGGTCGAGTTCGATCTCTCGGGCCGCGACGGCATGGGCACCATCGACTGGATCACCACCACCGGAGTGCACGTGCACGCGGCGCGCTTCCACGTGCCGTGGCACGACACCTGGCTGTAGCGACGACGCCCGCGCGGCGTCACTGCAGGTCCGCGCGCTCCTCGTAGATCACCCGCTTCGACGTCCAGCCGTGGCGGGCGAGGGTCGCGTCGTCGAGCGCGGTGGTCTGGACGGTCGCGGGCGCGGGACCGTCGCACGCGAGGATGCGATCGACACCGGGCCGCGGGCCGATGATCGGCACCAGGTAGGTGTGGTCGCCGTCGCCGAAGGCGAAGGCCTCGGTGCTCCGTGGCGGTGTCGGCGGGATCTCGCGGTAGAACACGACCTCGGCGTCGAATTCGACCGCCTCGCTGTAGACGTCGCCGCCGCGCTCGAAGTGGCCGCGGTACAGATCGCCGACCAGCGCGATCGTGCCGCCCTCGCGCAGCGTCGCGAGGTCGAACGGCTGCGGCACGAAGGTCGCGATCGGCTCGTGCGACAGCTCGCGGCGCCAGCTCTCGAGCACCTCGGGTTCGCGCGGCACCAGCCGCAGCACCGCTTGCACGTCGTGGGGCGCGTCGTACATCGGCAAGTGCGACGCGTACATCGCGTCGCGACCGAACACGACCATGCCGTGCACGCCCTGCTTGCTCGCCGCAGCACGCGGAGTCGCCGGCGCAGGATCGTCGGCGGGGGTCGAGCTGGGTGCCGCGGGACGGCACGCGACCAGGGTCGCGAGCAACACGGTCGTGGCGCTGCGGTGCATGCGGCGTCGAGGATGCCACCGCGGCACGGTTCGCGCAGCTCGGCCGCGCGGCCGACGACGCGCGGTGACGAGGTTGCCGACCCGCGGCGGCATCAGGGCAGCGGGCCGTCGAAGGGCGCGCCGCTGGCCCCGCCCCACGCTCGCGGCGGCGGCAGATCGGCGCTCGTCAGCGGCACGTCGTCCAGGCGCAGCGCGCCGAACAGCAAGCGCACCGCGCCGCCGCCGTGGGCGCTGGCGGCGGGACCCTGCAGCACCAGCGGCGCGTCGAAGCACGCGCTGCCGATCTCGATCCACGCGACGCCGTCGCTCGAGCCCTCGCCGGTGGCGCAGCGCCCCTGTTCGTCGATGCGCAGCCGCACGAACGCGGCCGCGGGCGGGTCGAGCGTGTTGGGCGTGGTGATCGCGTGCTCGATCGCGGCGGTGGTGCCACCGGCGAGCGCGCGCCACTGCACGCGCAGCGGCTCGTCGTCCGCCGGACGACACACCGCGAAGTAGGGCGCCGCGTCGTCGTCGTCGCTGCGCGCCATCAGGCAGCCCTTGGCGAAGGGTTCGATGTGGCTGTTGCGGGTGGAGACGAACGCGCTCCAGCTGCCCTCGGGTCCGCGGCTGCGATCGATCGCGGCGAAGATCGCCGAGTCGGCGTCGTTCCACAGGTCGCCCGAGTCGACCGCGAGCCCGACGATGGCCTCCGCCGGTGGCGCGGCCTCGCAGGTGTCGCGGCAGGCGAAGGGCCAGCCGTGCTGGTCGTGCGTGCGCGCCCACGGGTCCTGCTCGGCGTCGACCGCATCCACGCCGAGGTGGTGGATGCCCGCCGCGACCGCGGCCTGCCACGTCGCGGCGTCCTCGATGCCCCACAGCCGCGCGACGTAGCCGGCGTCGACCAGGGTCGCGGCCGCTTCGAGATCCTCGACGCCGAGATTGACGATCGCGGTGTCAGGCCACTGCGACGCGGCCGCGACGTCGACCACCGCGGGTGCGACGAAGGCCGCGCGCGCGGGCGCGTCGTGGTACGTGCGCAGGGCGGTGGCGCCACCGGTCAGCGCGACGATCACACGCCCGCGCAGCGCCTCGAGCGAGGGCCAGCCGCAGCGCGCGTCGAGCAGCGCCGCCTGCACCGACGCGGCATCGCAACCCTCGCGCAGCGACGAAGGCTCGACCAAGGCGTCGCCGAAGTGCGCGCGCAGCCGCTGGTCGAGCGCATCCGGATCGTGCGCGTCGTCCCAGCCGTCCTTGAGATCGATCCACAGCGTCAGCACCTCGTGTTGCGGCACCGCGCGGGTGTAGGCGGTCAGCGCGTCCAGGCAGTCGTCGAGCCGCACGCACCACGTGTCGTCGTCGATCACGTCGGTGTGGTAGACGTACCAGGTGCCCGGCAGCGTGGGCTCGAAGCTCTTGCCGACGTGGATGTCGAGCTCGAGCGAGCGGATGCGGTGGTAGACCAGCTGATCGATCGGTGCCTCGTCGCGCTGATAGCTGTTGTGCGCCGACTTCTGTCGCACGGCGTCGTAGCGGGTCGGCGGCGGCTCCTCGCCGGTGGTGCCACCGCCGGAGCTCTCGCCATCGCTCGCGTTCGTGCTGGTGACGTCGCCGCCGTCGGTGGACGACGAGGTCCCGATCGGGCCGGTCGAGCTGGTCGCGCCGGTCGTGTCGGTGCCGCCGCCCGAGCCGCTCTCGCCGTGCTCGGCGACGTCGGGTGCCGGGGCGCAGGCCCCCAGCAGCAGCACGAGCGGGGCCGCGCAGCGCACGATCGCGACGCTAGCAGCCCGCCGCCGCGCCCGTGCGCCCGCGTGCGCGCGCGCTGCAGCGAAACGCGTAGAGGCTCCGCTCGATCGCCGCCGCGCTCGCGCCGCGCCGCCGGCGGCCGCAGCCGTGCGGCCGCACAAGATCCGCGCAAGAATCGTGGAGCATGCTGCAGTCGTGATCAGCAAACGCGAGGCGACGACGACGATGGGGCGGCGCAAGGTGCTGCATGCCATGGGGGCCACCGTGGTGGTCCTGGGCTGCGGCGTCGAGGGCGGCGCACAGGACGAGGGCAGCAGCGAGGGCGACGGCGAGGGCAGCGGTGACGCGAGTGCCTCGAGCGGCAGCGAAGCCAGCTCGAGCGGCAGCGGCAGCAGCGACGGCGCCGACGGCAGCAGCGACGCCACCGGCACGCCGCAGGGCTGCGAGGCCGCGAGCGCGTGGGCCAGCGGCGGCACCGCGTCGATGACCGCCAAGGACTGCTACCCCGATCCGTTCGCGGCGGGCGTGAGCGCATGCGCGCTGCTGTGCGAGACCACCGAGGGGCCGTGCACCGCGGACACCATCGAACGCCAGGATGTCAGCGAAGGCTGGTCGGGACTGCCGGTGCGGCTCTCGCTCAAGATCGTCACCGCCGACACGTGCGAGCCGGTCGAAGGCGCGTTCGTGGAGATCTGGCACACGCAGCGCACGGGCGTGTACTCGGGCGAGACCCCCAGCGGCATGATGTGCTACGGCGACGACCCCGACGCGGTGAACTACCTCTACTTCCGCGGCAGCCAGACCACCGACGCGAACGGACGGGTCGACTTCGACACCTGCTACCCGGGCTGGTACTCGAGCCGCGCGGTGCACATCCACTTCCGCGTGATCGTCGGCAGCGACGAGTTCCTCACCTCGCAGCTGTTCTTCGACGACGCACTCTCGGCGGAGATCTTCGCCGAACATCCCGAGTACGCCGAGTTCGGCCAGCCCGACACCACCAACGACACCGACAACGTGATCGGCGGTGAAGCGGACAAGACACCGTACGTGCTCGAGACCCAGCGCATGGCCGACGGCGCGATGTTGGCCTCGAAGGTGATCGCGGTGCGCTCGTCGCCCGACGACGCGTTGTGCAGCGCGCAGGGGGCCGGCGGTGGCGGGGCGGGCGGACCGTGAGCGTCGCCCGGGGTACCGCGCCGGCGTTCGTCGTGGGACGCTCGGGCTGATGCCGCAGCGGGTCTTGCTCATCGAGGACGACCACGACCTCGGCCGGCAGATCGTCGAGCGCCTGCGTCGCGCCGGCTACGACGCGCTGTGGTGGACGCAGGGGCGCGAGCTCGAGAGCACGCGCGTGCCCGAGGTCGATCTCGTGGTGCTCGACCTCATGTTGCCCGGCGTGCCCGGCTTCGAGCTGCTCGAGCAGCTGCGCAGCCGCTCCGAGGTGCCGGTGCTGGTGCTCAGCGCCCGCAACGACACCGGCGACAAGATCCGCGCGCTCAAGCTCGGCGCCGACGACTACATGACCAAGCCGTTCTGGCCCGAGGAGCTGCTCGAGCGCGTCAAGGCGCGGCTGCGACGGCCGGCGCTGCAGCGCGACGACGGCATCCGCGTCGGCGGCCTGCTGATCGACCCCTCGGCGCGCCAGGTGCGGCTGGACGGGCAGCTGGTCGCGCTCACGCCGGTCGAGCTCGACATCCTGCTCGTGCTCGCACGTCGGCGCGGCATGGCGGTCACGCGCAAGCAGCTGGCCGACCAGGTCCTGGGCGCAGCCGACGACCGCGCGCTCGATGCTCACGTGTCGCGCGTGCGCAAGAAGCTCGCGCCGCGCAAGGTCATCGAGACGGTGTGGGGCATCGGCTACCGCATCGCGGAGGACGACGGGTGAAGCTGCGGCTGCGGATCGCCGCGGCCACGGTCGCGGCGACGGTGCCGATGGTGATCGCGCTGGTGATCGCCGACGCGCGCGCGCGGCAGCACGCGGCGGAGCAGGAGCTGTACCGCTTCACCAGCGAGCGGCTGGAGGACCCCGGCGAGCGCGAGCGCTGCGAACGAGGCCAGCTGTCGCACGAAGGCCCGCGCGACGCGGCCGGCCCCGGACGCGGGCCACCGCCGCATCGCGGTCCGCCCGACGGACCACCGCCACCGCCGCCCGGCGAGGGTCCGCCGCCCGAGCGCATGCGACAAGGCCCCGACGATCGTTTCGGTCGCCACCGCGAGCCCGCGCGACTGTACGGCTACGACGCGCAGGGGCGCGCGATCGATGCCGATGCGCCCGTGCTCGCGGCGGCCGAGATCGCAGGGCTCGCCGACGCGGCGATGGTCTCGCGCTCGACGTTGTGGAACGCCGGCGAGGTCGAGATCGTGCTGCGTGCGCCGTGGCCGGGCTCGCGCTGCGCGATCGTGGTCGCACGCGGGACCAAGGAACCGTGGCTCGGTGCGATCCTGCCGCCGACGCGCGTGTGGCTGGCCCCGATCGCGGTGGTGCTGCTCGCGGTCGTGCTCGCGGTGGGACCGTTCGTGCGTCGGATCCGTCGCTTGACCACCGCGGTCGAGCGGCAGGCAGCGGCGGGCTACGCCGAGGGCGAGGCGCCGCGGCCCAGCGGCGGTGACGAGGTCGACGCGCTGGCGCGCGCGTTCGCGGCCGCGGGTCGCGAGGTCCAGGCGCAGCTGGCAGCCAAGGATCGGCGCGAACGAGCGCTGCGCGAGTTCCTCGACGACACCACCCACGACGTGATGATCCCGCTGACGGTGCTGCAGGGCCACCTCGCGACGCTCCGCGACGGTGGGACCGACGCGCCGCTCGACCGCGCCACGCTGGGCGCAGCGATGCAGGAGTCGCACTACATCGGCTCGCTGCTGCACAACCTCGCGATCGCGGCCAAGCTCGACACCGAACGGCCCGAGCTGCAGCGCGCGCCGGTCGACCTCGGCGCGCTGGTCGAACGCGTGGCCGCGCGCCACCGCCCGATCAGCGCGCAGCTGGGCGTGGCGCTCGAGCACACCGTGCCCGAGCCACCGCGCTGGGCCCACGCGGACGTCACGCTGCTCGAGCAGGCGCTCGGCAACCTGGTCTACAACGCGATCCGCCACAATCGCGCCGGCGGCCACGTCGCGGTGTTCGTCGACGACGTGGCACCCGACCGCTTCGTGCTGCACGTGCTCGACGACGGCCCCGGCATCGCCGCGGCGGAGCTCGACGCAGTGCGCGAGCGCGGCGTGCGAGGCGATGCGGCGCGCACCCGTGGCACCGGTGGCCGCGGCCTCGGCCTCGACATCGCCACGCGGGTGTGCGAGCTGCACGGCTACGCGCTGCGGATGGCAGCCGCGTCCGGCGGCGGGTTGCACGTCGAGGTCGAGGGCCCGCGCATCGAGCCCGGGCGCTGACGCGACGCGACCGCTACTGCGCGCACGCCAGCGTCTTGCGCAGGTGCAGCCCGCGCGGACCCTGCACCTCGACGGTGCGCCCGCCGTAGCTCCACTGCAGCACCGCGCCGCGACCGAACGCCAGCTGCACGTCGCCGGCGGTGGGGCAGGTCGCGGGGCAGCGCTGCAGCCCCGCGACCGAGAGCACCAGCGTGCCGATCTCCCGGTCGTTGTCGTCGTCCGCGTCGCCGTCGAGCCGCTGCAGCCGGGACTCGAGCTGCATCGTGACGCAATCGTCGGCGTCGACGGTCCAGCTGGCGTGCGAGATCGAGTCGAACACGCCGAAGCGGTTCTCGATCGTGAAGTCCTCGCCGGTGGTCCACGACATCGGCAGGCTCGGGTCGACCGGATCGCGCAAGGTCACCGGACCGCTGAAGTGAGGCCGACGCGCGAGGTCGGGGCCGATCTCGAGGTCGAACTGGTCGAGCGTCCACACCACCGCCGACGGGCACTCGCCGCGGGCACACGGAGCAGTCTCGATCTCCACGCGCGCGTCGAGCTCGCCGTCGAGTCCGATCAGTCCGATGCGGCAGCGGTCCGAGAGCGCGTGCAACGTGCCGGCGTCACCGTCGGCCATCACGGTGGTGCGGCAGTCGATGAGGTTGAGCGCCTCGAGCCGCAGCCGCAGCAGCTCGACCGCGCGGGCGCGGGCCTGCGCCACGGTCATGTCCGCCATCGCGGCCTCGCCGGAGAAGCGCTCCGCCACCAGCGCCATGTTGGTCTTGGCCGAGACCGCGTCGATGCTGCGGTCCGCGACCACGCGCTCGACCGCGAGGTCGAGCGCGTCGGGATCGCACGCCGGCGCGATCGCGAGCAGGGCGAACAGGGCCAGGCGGGCCATGCCCCGTCGAGTCTGCAGGTCTCGTTCCACCGCGGCGTCGCGGGCGATCGCGGGCCCGCCGGCCGACCCTTGACTGCGGTCCATGGCGGCGCGGCCACCTCCGCGGCGTGGGGGCCTCACGGGCACAGCGGCACCTCCATCGCAGTGCACGCGGCGCACGTCATCTCGACCGGCAGCACGTCGCCCTCGATCGCCGCGAGGTCGTTCGAGCCACAGACCGGGTGGTCGGGAATCTCGCCATCGATCGGATCCGGCAGATCCCAGCAGCTCTCGGCCCGTCCGACGACGTGGATGTACTGCGCGCCGTCGACGTCGACGTCGACCAGCGGCTGCGCGGTGTCGTCCAACGCCGCCGAGAGATCGTCGATGTCCGCCAACGGCCCCACGCCGAACAGGCACCGACGGCCCAGGGTGCACAGCCCGCCGTTGGCCTCGCCGTAGATCTCGATCGACACCACGGTGACCTCGGCGAGCGCGGCGGGCTCGCAGCCATGATCGCGCAGCTCGAGGTGGACCTCGAGGGTCTCTTCACCGCACGCGAGGGTCGCGAGCAGCAGGGCGAGCGACGCGCGCATCGAACGAGCACGACGATAGCGCGCATGGCCCCCCTCGACGACAGTCGAGGGGGCGCGCGCGCGTCCGCGGTGCGCAAACCCTGCAGAAAGCCGCGTGCCGTCGCGGCGGAGCGAAACCTGCACAGCGACGACGCCGATGTCCTGCTCCCCGTCCCGCGTTCCCATCCTCGCCGATGCCCTCGTCGCCCTGCTGCTGTGCAACGCGTGTGCCTCGAACGATGCGCCCGCGGCGGCGGACGAGAGCACCAGCGCCGCCGCGAGCGACACCACCGCCGCGGGCACCCAGGGCGGCAGTGGCAGCGGCAGCGGCAGCGACGGCGGCGAGGCGGCCGTCACGTACTACGAGCACGTCAAGCCGATCTTCGACGCCCGCTGCGTCGCGTGCCACAACGCCGGCGGCATCGCCCCGTTCTCGCTCGAGGCCTACGACGACGCCGCGATCTGGGCGCCGTCGGTCGCCGCCGCCGTCGCTGCCGGCACCATGCCGCCGTGGCCGCCGAGCAGCGCGTGCAACGAGTACGTCGGCAATCGCTCGCTCACCGACGATCAGATCGCGCTGGTGTCGGCGTGGGCGGCCGACGACGCGCCGATGGGGGATCCCGCGAACGAGGGTGCACCGCTGGACGGCATCGACGGCGGCCTGTCGCGGGTCGATCGCAGCCTGAGCATGGCCGAGCCCTACACGCCGCAGCTGTCGCCCGACGAGTACCGCTGCTTCTTGGTGCCGTGGCCCGACGACATCGACGGCACCACCTACGTCACGGGCTTCCGCGCGGTGCCGGGCAACGACGCCATCGTCCACCACGTGATCGCGTTCCTCGCGACGCCCGATCAGGTCGCCGACTACGAGGCGCTCGACGCCGCGCAGGACGGTCCGGGCTACACCTGCTTCGGTGGCACCGGCGGGCCGTCGCGCACGTGGTTGGGCGGCTGGGCACCCGGTGGCGTCGGCAACGATCTGCCGCCGGGTCTGGGCCTCGAGGTGCCGGCGGGATCGATGGTGATCCTGCAGCTGCACTACAACACGCTGTCGTCGGATCCCGCGCCCGACACCACGGCGATCGAGCTGTCGCTCGCGGACAGCGTCGAGCGGGTGGCGCGGGTGATGCCGTTCGCGAATCCCGCGTGGCCCGCCGGCAACATGCCGATCCCGGCCGACGAGGCCGACGTCGTGCACGAGTTCCAGCGCGACATCAGTCCGGTGCTGGGCGGACCGCAGACGGTCTACGCCGCGGCGCTGCACATGCACACCCGGGGCACGCGCGCGAGCCTCACCATCGATCGCGCCGGCGGCGACAGCGACTGCGTGCTCGAGATCGACGACTGGGATTTCCACTGGCAGGGCAGCTACGGCCTGCAGACGCCGCTCGCGCTGGGCGACGGCGACGAGCTCCACCTGCAGTGCCACTTCGACAACACCGCGGGCAACCAACCCGAGGTCGACGGCGAGCCGCTGCCGCCGGCGGACACCAATTGGGGCGAGGGCACGACCGACGAGATGTGCCTCGGCATCTTGCTGATCGCGCCGAGCTGAGTTGGCGCGGGCGCGCCGGCTGGGGCACAATCGCGGGCGACGATGACCGCTGCGCGTCGACGACGGTGCGGACGATGGCGCGCGGTGCTCGTGCTCGTCGCGGCCGCGTGTGCCGACGGCAGCGCCGGCGACGGGGGCGGCAGCGGCGGTGACAGCAGCGTCGGCGGCAGCGAAGGTCCGCGCGCCCACGCGACGCCGGTCGATCTCGTCGCGCCCGGCGGGTGGTCGGCCGCGCCCGGCGACGACCCGATGCCCGATCACGCGCCCGCGCAGGTGCAGTGCGAGCTCGGCTTCGGCGACGAGATCGGCCTGTTCGAGGTCGACACCGCGCTGTGCAACTACGGCGTGTTCAGCCAGCCGATCCTCGACGAGGTCTACGAGGGCGACGTGGTCGAATTCGTGCTCACGCACGACGACCTCGTCGCGCCCGAGCCCGCCACCGGCCACCTGCTGTTCGTGATCGGGGGCGAGACCGCGTTCGACGTGCAGGTCCCGATCCCCAAGGCCTACGACATCGTGCAGGGCAGCTGGACGCCGCCCGCGGCCATCGCCGCGGGCACCCCGGTGACGCTGCACATCCACAACCACGGCTACAACAACTGGCGCGTGGTCTCGATCGAAGCCCACGCGCCCTGAAGCGGCCTTCGCGCGGCGGTTGCAGGCTGCGTCGATCCGATCGGCGCGTACGCGCCGTAGCCGGGGAGAACGCGGCGCCGGGGGTGATCGCGGCCGGGGTCCCCCCGGCACGGACGCGCCGCCCCCGTGCCGTCACAACCGAGAGGACGAAAGCGATGCAGAGGCATTGGAAATACAAGCGTCGGATCGCGGCGATGGCCGTGGCCGCGATGTGCGGAGCGAGCGGGTGGGACTCCACCGTGCTCGCCTCCGATCACGACGAGTCGCCGCTGGTCAAAGAGGATGCGGCCCAGGACATCACGGATCTGTACGTGTTCGACAGTGGCAACGGCACGACCACGATCATCGTGTGCTGGGCCGGTTTCAACGACTCGCGGCCGCAGCCGGACACCGAGGGCGTCTACGACGAGGACGCGCTGTACACGATCTGGGTCGACAACGACGGCGACAACGAGGGCGACATCGCCATCCGCTGGCGCTTCGGTCGCAACGCCAACGGCGACGTCGGCGTGCGCTGGGAAGACGTCCCGGGATCGATCGATCAGGTCGCCGGCCCGGTGGAGACCGTGTTCGACGTGGGCGAGGGCGCGCGGGCGTGGTCGGGTCACGCCGACGATCCGTTCTTCTTCGACGCGCAGGGCTACCTCGAAACCCTCGACACCGGCACCGTGATGATGGTGAACAACCGCGACTTCCTCGCGGGGCTCAACGTCACGGCGGCGGCGATCGAGATCGACACCTCGCTCCTGCAGGAAGGCGACGCGCCGCTGCAGGTGTGGGCCACGGCGGCGAGGAAGTAGGAGGCACGCAGATGAAGACTTCGATCCACCATCTTCTCATCGGCGGCCTGCTCGTCGCGAGCCTCGGGGCCTGCGGCACCGACTCCAACGGCGACGGCGGCGACGGCAGCACCGGCGAGAGCGCCAGCAGCGGTGACACCACCAGCGACGCGACCACCAACCCCAGCACCACCGCGACCACCAGCGCGACGCAGACCACGACCGCGAGCACCACGGTCGCGGACTCGAGCAGCAGCGAGGGGCCGGTCGACACCGGCAGCAGCAGCAGCGGCGGCGGCGACGACGGCTTCATGTTCGCCGACGACCCGTACGACGCGTACATGCAGATCGACCGCCACGCGGCGGTCGAGGCCGGCACCGCCGGCATCGCGGGCCCCGAGGGCCTGGGCTTCAACCGCGGCTCGGACATCTCGGTCCGCGACGCGTACAACATGAGCAACCCGGCCGAGGACGCGGCCGGGATGTGGCTCGACGAGATCGGCGCGAGCGTCACGTTCTTCCACGGCGCGCTCGACGACGACATCATGGGACTGGGGCTCACGCCCGCGACCATCGAGCAGACGGTGGCGCAGGCGGGGCCGGTGATCGTGCCCGACACGATCAAGTACGACCCGTCGCAGCCGACGGGCTACCCCAACGGCCGCGCGCTGACCGACCCGGTGGTCGACATCACGCTCGCCGCCGTGTTGCTGGAGCTCGGACCCGACCAGCCGCTGACGCTGTTCGCCGACCTCCCGCTGAACCCGCCCGCGAACGACGTGCCGTTCAAGGACGAGTTCCCGTACCTGGCCGATCCGCACTGATCCCCGCGCGCGGCCCCGCCTGTGTCGCAGGTGGGGCCGCGTTTCGCCGTCTCGAGGACCGTCCCATGAAGCTCTCACTCCCACTGGCCTTGATCGCGCTCTCGCTCGCGGGCGCAGCCGCGCTGACGCGGGGCACCCCTGCGGTCCACGCCGCGGTCGAGTCGCCCACCGCCGTCGCCGCGCCCAGCGGCTACGCCACCGCGCTGGCCGAGCTCGACGCACGCATCGACGATCTGCAGGAGCGCGCCGCATCGCGGCCCGACGACTGGCTCGTGCGCATGCACCTGGGCACGTCGATGCTCGAGCGCGCCGGGCTCACCCACGATGCCGACGACTACACGCGGCTGCAGCAGCGGCTCGACGAGGCCTTCGCGATCGCGCCCGAGGGCAGCGGCCCGCTGCTGGTGGCGGCGCGCTTCGAGCTGTCGATCCATCGTCTCGAACGCGCGCAGGCGCTGCTCGATCGCATGGACCGCCGGCCGCTGCGTCGGCGCGACGATCAGATCGCCGGGCAGGTGCTGCGCGCGCAGATCGCCACGCAGCGCGGGCACTACGACGAGGCGCTGGCGCTGCTCGAGCAGGCCGCCGAGGCCGCGCCGCAGGCCGCGACCGTCGACCTGGCGCTGCTGCACGCGAAGCTCGGCGCCCGCGATCGAGCCGACGCGCTGCTGCAGTCGGCGCTGCAGCAGACGCCGCCGCGCGACGCCCGTCGTCGCGCGTGGATCGGATTGCAGCGTGGTCTGCTCGCGCTCGAGCAGGGCCAGCTGCTGCAGGCGCTCGAGCTGCTGCAGCAGGCCGACGCCGCGCTGTCGGGTTGGTGGCTGGTGCAGGAGCACCTCGCCGAGGTCCACGATCGGCTGGGGCAGCACGGCCGTGCCATCGCGCTGCTCGAGGCACTGGTCGCCGAGCACGGCCTGCCGCAACACGCAGACGCGCTCGCGACCGCGCACCGTCACGCCGGTGACGAGGCCCGCGCGGTGGTGTTCGCCGAGCAGGCATCGCGTGGCTGGGCCGCGCTGGCCGGATCCTTCCCGGAGGCCGCGATGGGCCACGCGATCGAACACGAGCTGCAGCACGGTGAGCCCGCGCGCGCACTCGAGCTCGCGCAGGCCAACGTCGCCCTGCGACCCGGCGGCGACGCGCAGCTGCTGCTGGCGCGGGCGCTGCTCGCGGTCGCACGGCCGGCCGATGCGCTCGCGGTGATCGAGCGCGTGCTCGGCACGCGCTACCGCACCGCGGCGCTGCACCGCGTGGCCGAGCAGGTCTTCACCGCCGCGGGCCGGCTGGCCCAGGCGCAGCAGCAGCGCGAGGCGTGCCTGGCGATCGATCCCGGCTGCGCCGCGGCGCTGCACAGTCACTAGCCCCGGCCTACGGCGGCGGGAACACGAAGTCCGTGCCCGGCACCGGTCGGAAGTAGCGCGCCTGCACCGACGCGCCGTCGACCCACACCGGCGGCTGCGGCTCGTCGCCCAGGGCTGCGAGCGCTGCGGCGTCGAAGTCCTCGGGCGGGGCCTGCAGCGGGATCGGTTGCAGCGGTTGGTCCTGCGGGCGGAAGAAGTCCTCCCAGTGCCCTCCCAGCACGTAGCGCGGCGCGAAGGCGGCGATGAACGCACCGGGGTGATCGCTGACGTTCTCCCAGCTGCCGACGTTGAGCACCGCGAGATCGATGGCGTGCTCGTCCAGCAGGCTGTCGTGCGGGAAGCCCAACGGCGCGTTGGTCGGCGCGTCCTGGACGTAGACGCGAAACGCGATCGTGCGCGTGCCCGGCTCGAAGAAGTCGACCAGAAACGCCATGGTCGCGCCCTCGCGCCACTGGTCGGCGGCGGTCGGCAGCGGCATCGGCACGGTGTCGACGCAGCCGGGGGCGAAGTGCACGATGCCGAAGATCTGATCGGGGTGCTCCGAGCACAGTGCCCGCGCGCGTGCACCGGGCAGCTCGATCCACGCGCCCTCGGTGCCGGCGGCCAGGCCGGTGCACATGTCGTCGGGGCACATGCGCATGTCCGCGAGCGCGACGGCGGGATCGTCGACCGCGACGAGGGCCCGTTCGGGCACGCCGGCGGCGAGCATCAGGTTGCGGACGCTGGTGTTGCCGTAGATCGTCGCCGCGGCGGTCGCCTCCCACAGCAGCGGCACGTCGAGCAGGTGATCGTAGTGCGCGTGGCCCACGAGGATCGCGCTGGTGTCGCTGAGCGAGCCGGGCTCGAGGAACGCGGCCACGCGCGCGGGGTCGGCCGCGATGTCACCGAACTCGACCGAGAGCACGTCGGGGTTGCTGTACATCGGCGGCGACAACACCTGCGCGTCGCGGTAGCGCAGCGAGAAACCGCCGACGCCGAGGAAGCGCACCTGCAGGCCCTCGTCCGCCGGCGGCTCGCCGGTGCTGCTGCTGCCGTCGGCACCGCTGCTGCCGGCGCTCGCGCTGGCCACGTCGGTCCGGCTCGTGGTCGACTCCGCGGCGGTCGTCGTCGCGGTGCCGGCGATCGTGCCGCTGGTGCCCGCGCCGGTCGAGCTCGCGCCGCTGGCGGAGCTGCTCTGCGCGCCGTCCGACACGTCGCCGCCGCAGGCCGACAGCGCGAGCAGCCATCGCGCCGCGCGCGACGATCGACGCTGCCGACCGAGGATCACCGCCCACGAGCGTAGCGTATGCTGGGGGCCATGTCCGAGCGGCCCGTCTACGTCGGCATCGACCTGGGGACGACCAACTCTGCGGTCGCGGTGTTCGACGGCGAGACCACCCAGGTCATCCGCAACGCCCAGGGCGCGACGCTGACGCCGTCGGTCGTGCGCATCGACGCCAAGGGTCGCGTCTCGGTCGGCGCGCCCGCGCGCCGCTGGCTCGAGCGCGACGCCGACAACACCAAGAGCGAGTTCAAGCGCCTGATGGGCACCGCGCGCGCGCTGTCGTTCCCGGCCTCGGGGCAGAGCGCGACGCCGCCCGAGCTGGCGGCGAAGGTGCTCGCGTCGCTGCGGCAAGACGTCGCCGATCAGCTCGGCATCATGCCGGTGACCGCGGTGATCTCGGTGCCGGCGCTGTTCGAGCTGCCGCAGAGCGCGGCCACGGCCGAGGCCGCGAAGCTGGCGGGCTTCGAGCGCGTCGAGCTGCTGCAGGAGCCGATCGCGTCGGCGCTGGCGGCGGGCTGGAGCGCGCGCGAGGGTGACGGGCGCTGGTTGGTCTACGACCTCGGCGGGGGCACCTTCGACGCCTCGCTGCTGGAGACCCACGAGGGCTTTCTGCGCGTGGTCGGGCACGACGGCGACAACTTCCTGGGCGGACGCGACTTCGACTGGGCCGTGGTCGACTGGGCCATCGCCGAGATCGCACGCGAGCACGGCGTCGCGATCCGTCGCGACGAACCCGCGCACGCGCGCGCAGTCTCGCTGCTCAAGCACGCCGCCGAGGAGGCCAAGGTCGCGCTCAGCCGCACCGACGAGGTCGTGCTCTCGTTCGCGGGACCGCTGGAGCTGCCGGGCCAGGTGGCGATCGAGCCCGAGCTCGCGATCGATCGCGCGACGCTCGAGCGCTGCATCGCGCCGCTGGTCGAGCGCACGCTCGACGTCAGCCGTCGCTTGCTGCGCAGTCACGACACCGAGCCCGAGCAGCTCGCGCGCATCGTCTTCGTCGGTGGTCCCACGGTCACGCCGCTGCTGCGTCAGCGCGTGGCCGAGGCCCTGCACGCACCCATCGCCGAGGGGCTCGACCCGATGACGCTGGTGGCCCAGGGCGCGGCGATCTACGCCGCGACCTCGGCCCTCGACGCACGTCCGGCCGGGCCGCTGGTGCGCCGCGGCGTGCGGCTGTGGCTGCAGTTCCCGGCCGTGTCGTCGGATCTCACGCCGCACGTGGTCGGTCGCGCGCTCGCGGGTGACAACACCGCGCTCCCGCGTCGGGTCGCGCTCGCGCGCGACGACGGTGGCTGGCACAGCGGCTGGCTCGAGCTCGATGGCGAGCGGGCCTTCGCGACCATGGTCGAGCTGCTGCCCCGCCGCGCCAACGCGTTCGCCATCTCCGCCGACGACGGCGCGGGCAACGACGTGCCGGTCGATCCCCGCAGCATCACCATCGTGCAGGGGCTGACCATCAACGATCCGCCGCTGTCGCGCACCATCGGTGTGGCCTTGGCCAGCGATCGCGTGCAGGCGTACTTCGAGCGCGGCACGCCCCTGCCGGCGCGCCGCAGCTTCACGCACACCACCATCGAGAGCGTGGCCAAGGGCTCGAGCGACAGCGTGCTCAAGATTCCGATCGTGCAGGGCGAGCACGATCACGCGCATCTGTGTCGCCTCGTCGGCACGCTCGAGATCCCCGGCAGCGCCATCGCACGCTCGTTGCCGGCGGGCTCCGACGTCGAGCTCACGATCGAGCTCGATCGCGGCGGTCGCCTGGCCGCGCGCGCGCTGGTGCCGACGCTCGATCAGAGCTTCGAGCACGTCGCGCAGCTGCTGGTGCCCGCGGCCGATCCCGAGGTGCTGGCCGCCAGCCTCGGTACGCTGCGGCGCCGCGTGGACGACCTGCGGGCCGAGGCCTTCCGCCGCGGCATGCCGCAGCTGATCTCGGCGCTCGAGCGCGCCGAGTCCGACCTCGGCGAGATCGCGCGCGATCTCGGCGCGGCCCAGGGCGGCAACGACGATGCCGGCCAGCGTGCGCGCCGCAACCTGCTCGAGGTCGACGCCGCGCTCGACGACCTCGAGCAGGCCAAGCAGTGGCCCGAGCTCGAGCAACGCGCGGTGCGGACCATGACCTGGGCCGGCAACCAGGTGGCGCAGCTGGGCACCGAGCGCGAGCAGGCGCTGTTCGAGGAGATCGCAGGCGGCGTCGATCGTGCGCGGCGCGACCGCGACGTGCGCGAGCTGCAGCGACAGCTGCGGCTGGCCTCGCAGCTGGGCGAGACCGCGTGGTACCGCGATCCCGACACCTGGCCGATGTTGTTCGAGGACGCGGCCAGCCACCTCGACTCGGCCACCGATCTGCCCAAGGCCCAGGCGCTGGTGCGCGAGGGCAAGGACGCGCGCACGCGCAACGATCTCGCGGCGCTGCGCCGCGTCACCGAGAAGCTGTGGAAGTTGTTGCCGCACGATCCCGAGGCGCGGCGACAGGGCTTCGACTCCGGGGTCCGATGAGCGACGCGGCCGAGCGTTGGGCACGCAACCCGTTGTACGTGCTCGAGCTGCCGATCTCGGCCACGCGCGCCGAGATCGAGCGCGCGGGGCAGAAGTGGCTCGCGATGCTGGAGCTCGACCTCGCGGCCGCGCGGCTGTACGCGACGCCGCTGGGCCCGCGCGCGCGCACGCCCGAGCTGGTGCGCGAGGCCATGGCCGAGCTGCGCGAGCCCGACAAGCGTGCGTTGCACGAGCTGTGGTGGCTCGCGCCCGAGGACGGGCCCGCGCCCGCGCCGGACGACGACGGCTCGCCGCCCGACGCGGACGCGGCGCTGGGACTCGATGCGCTCACCGCCGCGGGCTGGAGGCGCGGCGCGTGAGCGCCGTCGTCGGCCTCGCGATCGCGCTGGGCGTCGCGCGCCTGTTCGGTCGCGCGAACAAGGAAGAGTCGCGGCCGGGCTTCTTCGGGTTGCTGCAGTGGTGCGTGTTGCTGGTGGTCGCGGTGGTGGTGCTGCGCGGCGTGCTCGCCGGCCGGCCGGTGGCGTTCGCCGCGTTGCCGCCACTGCTGATCGCGCTGTTCCCCTGGCGCTTCACCACCGCGGTGCTGGTGCCGCGCGGCATGGTGCGCACGGCGTGGTTCGTGGTCCGCGGCAGCACCTGGGTGTGGTTCGACGACAACCGCGGCGGTGCGCTGGTCGCCGCGGCGTGGGCGTGCCTGCGCGGCGGCGGGCAGCCGCGCGACGTCGCGTTCGTCGAGCGACGCCTGGGCGACGACGCCGCGGGCGCGGCCAACCTGCTCGCGACGGGTCTGCTCGCGCAGGCGCAGGGCGACGTCGTCGCGGCGCGCCGCGGCATCGACCGCCTGGTCGAGTTCGAGGGCCGCGTGGCGCCGGCGCAGGCGCGGCGGCTCGCGGTGCAGTGGTGTGCGGCCGAGGCCGCCTCGCGCGATGCGTGGGCCCGCGTGGCGGCGCTGGGCGACGACCGTGACGCCGACGCGACCACGACACTGCTCGCTGCGATCGCGCGGCGCATGCTCGGTCGCGCACCGGTGCCCGAGCCGTCGCAGCTGCGTGCGCTGCTGCGGCGCGTGCCGAGGCGCGCTGCGTTCGCGGCCGCGGTCGAGCGCGCGTGCGTGCACGAGGTCGCAGCGGACGTCGTCGCCCCACCGCCCGCGCCGCCGGCGGCCGCGACCGCGCCGCCGTTGCCGGCGGCGCTGCGGCACCACGCCGCGCTGCTCGGCGGCGACGCGCGCGGACGCGCGGCGGATGTCGCCGCGATCGAAGCGCTGTGCAAGGCCTGGGATCTCGCGTTCGAGGACCGTGCGACCGCGGCCGCCGTCGCGGCCCGTCGCGCGGCGCTGGGTGCCAAGCTCGATCCGTGGTTGCGCCTGCGCGAGACCGTCGACGCCGATCTGCTGGCGCTGGTCCATGCCCGCGGCCTGCCCATCGGCGAGGATCCGGCCAGCAAGCCCGACAGCTTCGGACGCCTGCGTCGGCGCGTGCGGCAGCGACTGCTCGACGAGCTCGAGCTGCATGCCGACGCGCTGCACACGCGCGTGCGCGCGCGTCGGGCCCTGCCGGTGCACGAGGAGTGGCGCGAGTACCTGACGCTGCGCGGGGCCTACGACCACGCCATCGCGATGACCGGCATGGGCCTGCACCGGCTCGCGTTCCAGGCGGTGCACCCAGCCGTCTGTGCGCTCGCGGTGTGGTTGTGGAACGACCGCAAGAACCGCGTGCATGCGCACCAGATGTTCCGCTGGTTGCTGCGCGAGGCCGAGCTGGTCGAGGACGCGGAGGCGGTCGCGCTGCAGCGCCGCAACGTCGACGCGGGCAAGTGATCAGGCCGGCGGCACGAACGCGTCGCACGCCTGTGCGATCGAGGCCACCGCGTCGGTGAAGAACGGCCCGTAGTCGGGCGCGCAGACCGAGCCGACGTGGCCACGCTCGCCCCACATGCCCACGAACTCGCGCAGCCGCGGCGCTGGCTCGGCGCCGGTGGCGAAGTCGATCGACAGCGGCGAGCAGATGCCGTCGGGCTGGTCGTTGTCGCCGATGAGGCCAAGCACGACCACCGCGGAGTCGTCGCCGTGCTTGGCGTCCTTGACCGCCTGGAACCAGCCCTGGGGCGAGCCGGTCGAGTCGTCGGGTTCGTCGTTCTCGTCGGTGATGAACGTGACGACCAGGATCGCGTCGTCGCGCAGGAAGCCCGCGTTGCAGCTCGCGGCCTCGGCCGAGTAGCCCAGCGCGTCGACCATCGCGTCCATCGGTTGCTCGGTGTCGGCCGATGAACCGGTGCCCACGCGTGCGGCGCACGCGAACGCGGCCGCGAGATCGGGCTCGTTCGCGTCCATGTAGCCCCCGCCGTTGGCGAAGGCGCAGTCGACGTTCGACGCACCCACGCCGCGCGGGTGGTGCACGCCCGCGCCCATCACGTCTTCGCAGGACTCGGGCTGGGTCTGGTGGCACGTGAAGCCACCTTCGTTGCACACGTCTCGCAGCGCGCACGGAAACAGGCACTCGTCGGTGATGCCGCAGTTGCTGGCGGCGTCGCAGGTCTGCGCGCGATCGCAGGCGTCTGGGCACTCGCCGAAGACCCATGCGTCGACATCCACCACCATCACGTGGAAGTCGTGCGACGCGCCGACCTCCTGCTCGATCGCGGCGACGAAGGGACCGAAGCTGTCGATCAGCGCCTGCTGCTCGTCGGCCATCGAGCCCGAGTTGTCGACCACGAACAGGAAGTCGACCTTGTCGCAGCCCGACTGGCTGTCGGGGTCGATGTCGCCGGTCGTGCTCACGCCCACGTCGAGCACCGAGGCCGAGTCGGCCTCCGCGTGCGCGTCGTCGCCGGTGCTGGCCGCGGTCGTCTCGGCGCCGGCGGTCGGCTCGACGTCGGGCGAGCGGACGTCCGCGCACGCGCTCGCGAGCAGGCAGGCCACCAGGTGGGTGCGGTGTAGGTGCATCGCGCCGCTGGGGTTGCCCGAGCCGTGATCGGGGTTCCCGTCGCGGCACTTCGCCCGCGCCGCCACCGGTGAGGACGATCGCGATCGCCTCCGCGGAATTGCGTACGCCGGGCGAAAGAGCGGGTACCTTCGAGGCTGGAGACGTCGAGCATGCGCAAGACCGGGTGCATCGCAGTACTGCTGGCGTGGGGTTGCAGCGATCCGAGCGGCGACGCGGACGGGGACAGCAGCGGGGGCGGCAGCATGACCTCGGCAGGCAGCGCGAGCTCGGCCGGCAGCACCGCCGGCAGCACCGCCGGCAGCACCGCCGGCAGCACCGCGAGCACCACCATGGGCGGCTCGAGCGGCGAGGACACCGGCGTGGCGGGCGACTGCACCATCTTCCCCGCCGACAACCCGTGGAACACGGACATCTCGGGTCTGCCGGTGATGGCGAACTCCGACGCGATCATCGCGTCGATCGGCGTCGACACCGGCATGCACGCGGACTTCGGCACCGAGTGGGAAGGCGCGCCGATCGGGATCCCGTGGGTCGAGGTGCCCGGCGATCAACCGCGCGTGCCGGTGAGCTTCGAGTACCCCGACAGCGATCCGGGCCCGTACCCGATCCCGCCCGATGCTCCCATCGAGGGCGGGCCCGACGCGGACGGCGACCGCCACATCCTCGCGCTCGATCGCGACAACTGCATGCTGTACGAGCTGTTCGCCGCGTACACCGACGACGGCGGTGCGTCGTGGCAGGCCGGCTCGGGCGCGATCTTCGATCTGCGCAGCAACGCGCTGCGCCCCGAGGGCTGGACCTCGGCCGACGCCGCGGGCCTGCCGATCTTCCCCGGCCTGGTGCGCTACGAAGAGGTCGTCGAACAGGGCGCGATCCATCACGCGCTGCGCTTCACCGTCGAGAACAGCCGCCGCGCGTACATCCACCCCGCGACCCACTACGCCTCGGAGCTCACCGACGAGAACCTGCCGCCGATGGGCCTGCGGCTGCGCATGAAGGCCGACTACGACTGCTCGAGCTACTCGCAGGAGGTGCAGGTCATCTGCACCGCGCTCAAGACCTACGGCATGTTCGTCGCCGACAACGGCAGCAACTGGTACGTCTCGGGCGCGCCCAATCCCATGTGGAACGACGAGGCGCTGCACGACATCGACAACATCACCGGTGCGGCGTTCGAGGTCGTCGACACCGGTGAGCCGATCGTGACCGGCTAGCGCGGGCGCGCGCGATCAGGCGTGCCCGCCCAGCGCGGCCAGGGCCCGCAGCGCGTCGGTCGTGGTGAACACGCCGACGACGTGGCCCGGGTGCGACGGGTCGACGATGACCGCGGCGCCGTACTTGTGCTGCGCCATCTCGGCCGCGACCGCGTGCAGGTGCGCGTCGGGGCCGCACGTGAACGGCATGGGCGTCATCGCCTGGCGCACCGCGAGCGTGTCCGGTCGTCCGAGCACCGCGTCGACCAGCGCGACGTCGCGCTCGCTGAGGATGCCGACCAGCTCGCCGTCCTCGACCACCGGCAGGTGACGGGCCTCGAGCGCGAACATCCGCGCGCGCGCCTCGGACAGCGGGAGATCGGGCGCGATGCAGACCGGCGCCGGGGTCATGAACTCGCGGATCAGTCGGGGGCTCGTCATTGCATGCCTCGATCGTCTTGGGTGCCGTGCATATCGTCGCCGGGTCCGTCCGCCGGCGGGTGCTTTTTCTCCCAGGCCTTGCGCTTGTGCTTGATCCACGGCTTGTACGGCGTGTTCTCGGGCAGCGGCGCGAGGCCGTGGCGCTCGCGCATGGTGTTGGACAGCTGGCCCATCACCGCGCCGGCGCAACGCTCGGTGTACTCGATGGTCTCGGTGCCCTCGCGTTCGAGCAGGTCCTCGGGCGAGTACCAGCCGTGCTTCTGCACCTGCTCGGGCGACGGGATCTTGTAGGTCATGCGCACGAGCTCGACCTTCAGCGGCGGCACGCCGTCGTGCTCGAGCGCCCACTCGCGGCAGTGGTAGCGCGCGTACCACTTGCGGTACCACTCGGTCGGGCCCGACTCGCCGCCGATGATGCGGCGGTTCATCTTGCGCATGCGATCGTTGAAGATCCACGGGATCGGCTTGCGCTCCGACGCGTACACGTCGCTGCGCATGTCGTAGACCTCGCCGTCCTTGTCGGTGACGAGCACCTTGAGGAAGACGTTGCTGCGCGGGGGGTTGGGCGCGAACATGCCCCACGACTGATCGGTCTGCGTGACCGTCAGCCACTTGGCCCACACGGTGCGTGCGGGCTCGCGGAAGGACTTCAGGCAGTCCTTCTCGGGCAGCAGCCACACCGCCACGCCGACCACGTGCCACACCAGCAGGCCGCCCACGAGCACGCGCCCGAGCGGGCCGTAGCACCACGGCGGCGCATCGCTGCCGGTGCGCTCGCCGCTGGCCTGCGCGCGACGACCCTCGCGCACGGCCACGGCGATCACGAGGGCCGCGGCGATGATCCACGTCCACCACCAACCACCGAACTCGGTGGTCACGCGCAGGATGATGCCCAACAGCACCAGCCCCAGCGCCGCGAACATGGTGCCGGCGGGCAACGTCGCGGTGTCGCGGGCGAGGTGCGGCAGGCGATCGTCCTCGGCCGGCAGCGGCGCCGCGCCGGCGACCACGTCGGCGGGCATCGGCACGCCGAGCTTGTGCAGGCGACGGCCGAGCCCACGCAGCACCAGCGCGACCTCGAGGCCGGTCAGGTACGGGATGCAGGCCGAGAGCATGCCGGTCTGGAAGTGGCCCACGTTCATCATGAAGAACACGTGGGTCTGGAACACGATCGCGAGGAACAGCCACACGCGGCGGCCCAGGAACCAGGTCGCGAACCAGCGGGTGTCGAGCACGTAGGTGCGCGCGAGCTTGCGGCCGAACATCGAGCCGACGCGGAAGGGCTTGTTGCCCAGGCGCCACCAGAACCACCCCAGCAGCGCGACGAAGCCGATCCAGCCGCCGATGAACCACTGCACCGAGAAGGGCACGAAGTGCACCTCCCACGAGACCACGCAGGCCATCAGCGAGCTCAACGCGATGCCGACCCACGCCAGCCGCACGGCCCACAGCCGCCAGCCCGTGAGCTTGGGCAGGCGCTCGGCGATGGCCCAGCGCGCGACGAGGCCGACCACCACCAACGGGAACAGCACCTCCCACCAGTGCGTGACCCACGTCATCATGCGCATGACGTTGGTGCCCAGCAGCGACGACATCGGCTGGGGGTAGAAGCGATAGAAGTGGTCCATGTTGAGCGCGTAGTAGAACGCGTCGCCCTTGGCCCACACACCGCCGTTCTTGACGATGCCGGTGTACGTGTAGATGGTCGCGAGCTGCAGGATGACCAGCCGCCGCGGCCACGCCGGGATCAGGCGGTAGACCGCCTGCAGCCCGCGCGGATGCTCGTCGCTGGGCGCGACGCCGGCACCGTCACCGGGACCGCCGCGCTGCGACAGCAGGCCCTGCTTGCGGAGCTTGCGGCAGCGCAGCCAGTTGTCGACGCTGTAGGCCTGGCCCGAGCGCGCGAGGATCAGGTACGCGAGGAAGCAGCGATAGACCAGCTCCGTTCCCTCCCAGAACAGGTGGTTGCGCTGCATGATGCTGTTCATCAGCAGGAACGTGAGCACGCCGGTCGTGCGCGTGCGAAAGCCGATCATGAAGCTGAACGCGATCAGCTCGAACGCCCACAGGTGGATCCAGAACGCCGTCGGCGTGTCCCAGAAGTAGAGCAGCGAGTACTTCGGGCCCGACAAGAACTGCCAGATGGCGGCGAGGTCGAAGAAGCCCCACGGCTCGTCCGCGCTCATGCCGTCGCCGAAGCCTTCGAACTGCTTGGCAGCGAAGACCTGGCGCGCGACGTCGGCGGTGAAGATGCCCTCGTCCGTGAAGAGGAACGTGAAGTACTCCCACAGCCCGTTGATGTTGCAGATCGTGAAGAACCCGAACACGATGCGAAACAGCGCCATCGAGCGCGGGTCCTCCTTCGCGAGCCACCATCGCTTCCAGCGATCGGCCTGCGCGATGAAGAACACCACGGCACAGACGGCGCCCAGCAACAGCCACCAGCCCATCGCAGGACCGAGCGGTAGCGCCGCTTCGTTGGGGACCTTCTCTTCGGCGAGCGCGATCGCGAGCGATGGCAAGACCACGGATCCAAACTTCCCGACGCGACACTTGCGGGCCAGCGCAGAACCTGCACGGCGGCGGTGCTACCGCGGACGCTCGCAGCGCGTGGTCACTCGCACGCGCGCGGCCGGCACGAGCCTTGCTCTTCGAGTGGGGTCATGACCACTCTGCTCGCGCTCCGCTTCGTCGAGATCGGCGGCATCTTCGTGATGGCGTTGCTGTGGACCGCCCTCGGCTCGCTGTTCTTCGCCATCGTGCGGCGTTCCAAGCACTACCGCGAGCAGGGCGACCCGCGCGGTCTCTGAGCCGCCGCGGCGGTGTCCGAGCGGAATCGAGTGCGCACGCGGTGCGACGTCGCTTGCGTCCGCGCATCGGGTGCGCGTGCGTCCGCGCCGAGTCTGACGCGGCGGCAGGGCCCAGTGGCGGCCTCGGCCGGCCCCGTCAGTCCGCGGCGGCGGCGCCCAGGTGGAGCTCGACGGTGGTGTGGAGGCTGCGCGCGGGCGGCTCGATGCGCGCGGGCTCGTCGTCGAAGCTGACCGTGGCGCGGACCCCGGCGAGGCGATCGAGCAGCTTCGCCAGGGGCGTCTCGCTGCCCATCGGCAGCGCGGCGAAGATCGGCTGCACGGTCGAGCCGTGGATGGGATCGCGCACGCCGTCGGGCCCGAGGCTGAAGTCGCTGCGGCCCTCGGGCGTGACCGGCACGCCGCCGAAGTAGGCGTGCGAGAGCGCCTCGAAGCGCGCCGGATCCTTCGTCGCCGGATCGCCGCGGAGGATCGCCTCTGCGAAGCCGCGCGCCGAGGGCTGCCCGCGCATGGCCTGGCCCTGGATCAGCCAGGCCAGGCCGTGCCACAGCGCGCGTTGCGGCTCGAGCCGCGCCTCGATCGCGAACTGCGTGCCGTCGGCCGCGAGCCCGCGCGGTCGTCCGGTGTCCACGGTGTAGCGATCGATCAGCGCCTCGACGGTGGACTGCTGCAGCGCCATCACGATGCTGCCGCCGGGTTGCGCATAGTAGATCGCGACCGCCTCGGCGAGCTGGGCCATGTCGCGGTCGGGCGCCTTGGACGACACGCCCACGCGCACGATCGGCACGTCGTGGTAGGTCGCGACGTTGTCCCACGTGACCGTGCCCGGCGCGACCTCGTTGAGCAACGCGCGCACGGCCGCGAGCGTCGCGACCAGCGAGGCGGGGTTCTGTACGTCGGCGGCCACGAACAGCGGCAGCTTGCCGACCAGCTGCATGAACGCGCGCTGCTGCAGGTCGCGCTCGAGCTTCGGCGGCGGCAGCTGCACGCGCGTGTCCGAGCTCGCGAGCAGCTCGAGCAGCGGCGCGCGGTCGAGCGTGCCCACGGCGACCCAGTCGCCGAGCCAGCCCAGCCCGAGGTCGGACTTGCCGGTAACCGAGCCCGCGAGCCGGTCGAGGTCGCGGCGCAGCTCGGTGTCACGGCCGACGGCCCACACCGCTTGCACGCCACCGTCGACCGCGGGCACCTCGATGCGCTGCTTGCCGACGATCTGTTCGACGTCGCGGTAGTTGGTGCCTTCGATGAGCGGCAGCACGCGCACGTCGAAGCGCGCGCGGTCGTCGTCGAGATCGAGCCGCACCGCGATGGGATCGATGAACTGCCGCCAGTAGTCCTGGTAGCCGCGTGCGAACACCTGGTAGGCATCGCGCTCGGCCGCGCTCACCTGCGTCACCGGCGGGAGGTCGGCGAGCGGCGTGAGCGACTCGGGCGTGCCGTAGATCGAGCGCGCCGCGCTGCCGGGCGTGAACGCGATCGCGTTGCCGTCGGCGTGGCGCAGCTCGTCGTCGGCGAGCACGCCGGCGCCGATCATCGCGGCGGTGTCGGCCGGGGCCTCGCCGCGCAGCCAGCCGTACAACAGCGCCGCGTGCCCCGGCACCGACAGCTCGGCCAGCGCCTGCATGCGCCGGGCCTGCTGGACCTTCTGCGCCGGGCCCACGACCGCGGCGACGAAGCGATCGCCCAGGAACGCGAACGCGTCGTGCTCGCCGGCGTCGCGCGCGAGCATGTACTGCAGGTCGGGCTCGTCCGACAGCCGCGGCTTGCGGCCGTCGATCGCATCGAGCACGCGCCGGCACGCCGCGGCGCTGTTGGACACGATCGCGAGGTTGCCGACCTGGGCCCGGTGCTGGCGCACCAGTCCGGCCTCGTCCTGCTGCACCGTGATGGTGTGGCCCTCGTGCTGCAGCTCCGACTTGGTCACGCCGGGGACCTTGGCCGACCAGTCCGCGAGGTGACGCGACAGCTCGGTCTCGAACGCGGTCTGCGACGCGACCTCGAACACGAAGGTGACGTCGCTGCCCTCGCGCAGGTAGGGATCGCTGCCGACGATCGCGACGCGCGAGATGACGGTGTGGCCCAGCGCGCGCGCCATGCCGCTGCGGCCCAGGCCCAGCTGCCGTTGGTAGCGCTGCGCCAGGTCGCGCACGAGCGGGCGCTCCTCGAACGCATGCGCGACCGGGGTCAACCACGCGTCGGCCTCGTCGAGCACGCGCAGCATGTCGCGGATGTCGTCGAAGCGCACGTACCAGTACTCCGCTGGCGCGGCCGCGGCGAGCGGCTCGGGCGTGGCGGCTGCGGTCGCGGGCAGGCCCGCACGCATCGCCGCGAACGGATGATCCGCGAGCGCGGGCGCGGCGACGTCCGCGATGGGGATGTCGCGCTTGCCCGCGGCGTCGCTGGTGCGCAGGCCCTTGTCGTACTGCAGCGCCTCCTGCAGCGAGGTCGCGGCGGTGGTCGTGTACATCAGCTCGGCGAAATCGTTGCTGGGACGGCGCACGTCCGAGGCGGCCGCCAGCGCCGCGACGGCGGCCTTCTCGCCCAGCAGCGCGGCGTAGATGCGGGCCGAGGCGAACGAGTGGAACGGCGTGGCGAAGCGGGCGACCGCGTCGCGACCCCGCAGCTCGCTGGCGACCGCGGTCGCGAACGCCCGCGGCAGGTCGGCGTCGCGCTTGGGCGTGCCGCTGACGGTGAAGCTGCGCGCGCCCCAGCGCGGCTCGGCGTCGAAGGCCGCGAACTCGAAGCGATCGTCGGCGCGCGACCACAGCGTGCCCGTCACGGTCGCGGCGTCGAGGCTGGCGGCGCTGGTGCGCACCAGCACGCGCGTGGCCGTGCCCTCGACGATCGTGCTCGTCCACGCGCGCTCGTCCGAGCCCAACGCGGCGTGCGACGGCATCCACTCGGAGACCAGGCCGTCGAAGGTGATCTCGAGGTAGTGCGCGCCGCTGCCGTCGGTGAACTCGCGCGCGGCGGTGCCGACGACCGCCGGCTGGGCCTCGGGCACGCGCTCACCGGTGCGCAGGCTCGGCAGGGTCTCGGGCGGCGCCGGCGTGGGTGTTTGCGGGCTCGAGCCGGGCTCGGGTGCACGCTTGTCGGGGCCGGCGGGCGTGCTCGCCGGGGGCGAGGCCTCGGCGGGCGGTGGGGTCTTCTCGCCGCATGCGACAGCGCACACGCCCAGAGTGAGCAAGGAGCCGAGGACGGTGCGACCCAGGGTACGCGCGTGCACGGCCGCAGCATGCCACTTCGGTGCGCGCCGAGCCCATGAATCGTCTGTGAACCACCCCTTGGCGGTCGCGACTGGGCATGGGCACACTGTCGCAACGCGGACGAACAGCGCCGCCGTGCTCGCGGCACTTCACCGCGACCGCGATCTCTCGCGGATCGTCGCGCCGTGTTCGGCGAAAGGACCACCATGCGCAAGCGCCTCGTGATCTGGATCGGCCTCGCCACCGCCTGCGGTGACGACGGCACCGCACAACAGGACGGTTCGGCGGAGGGCGGCGCGAGCAGCTCGGCCACCGCAGAGGGCTCGGGCAGCAGCACCACGGCTGCGTCCGCGACCGCGGGCACCGTGTCCGCGACCGGCACGACCGTCGCCGACACCACCGCTGCCAGCAGCGACGGCGGGCCGATCTACGACGTCGGTGCGGCCGAGACCGGCACCACCGGTGCGCTCGACTGCTGCGGCCCGGCGGACTTCAGCTACATCTGGATCGCCAACAGCACCCAGAGCACGGTCAGCAAGATCAACACGCGCACCCTGGTCGAAGAGGGGCGCTACATGACGCGCGACACGCCGGGCAACCCCTCGCGCACCTCGGTCACGGTCGACGGTCGCGCGGTCGCGGTCGCGAATCGCTTCGGCGGCATCGTGAAGATCTACGCGCGACCCGAGGACTGCGCCGGGCCCAACACCTCCGGCGGCGCGGCGGACATCAAGCCGTGGGGCACCGACGACTGCGTGGCCTGGTACACGCCGTTCCCGGAGGCGACCAGCCAGCGGCCGGTGGCGTGGACCACCGGCACGCTCGACGAGTCGAGCTGCGAGTGGAAGGACCAGAAGCTGTGGACCGGCGAGGGCCGCGGCGGCACGCCCGACAGCGGCATGTGCAGCGGCGACTCGGTGTGGGTCCACCGGCTCGACGGCGAGACCGGCGTGATCGAGGACTCGATCGAGCTGCCGTATCCGTGCACGACCTTCGGCTGGTACGGCGGCGCGGTCGACTCGAACAACGATCTGTGGCTCACGCGGCTGTTCGAGAACAGCCCCGGCGCGATCCGGGTCGACTTCGACGATCTCAGCCACGACGAGGCGCCGCCGTTCTACGGCTACGGCATCACCGTCGATCACAACGGCATGATCTGGGGCGCGACCGGCGTGCCCGGCAAGTGGGATCCGGCGACCTCGACCTGGACCACCATCATGGGCTCGATCAACAACTACGGCGTCGGTCTGGCCGAGGATCCCAACGGCTTGATGTGGGTCGGCATCGTCGGCGGCGTGCAGGCCATCGACGTCGAGACGATGGCGCTGGGCCCGACCGTGATGTTTGCGGGCGAGGCCTCGCAGTGCAAGGGCATCAGCGTCGACCTCGATGGCTACGTCTGGGCCGTGCCCGACTCGCAGGATCGCGCCTACAAGCTCGACACCAGCGCGCTGACCTACGAGATGATCGGTGGCTTGCAGGGCGCGTACACGTACTCGGACATGACCGGCGGCGCGATCAACTCGGTCGCGTGCAATCCGCCCGCGGGTTGAGGCCTGGCGCTGCCGCGCTCGCGCCGCACGGGCCGCGGCGCGGGTCTCAAGCCGGACCCGCGGCGCGCCGATGACCCGCGGCGCATGAGGCTGCACGTCGCCCACAGCATCGACCCCGCCACCGACGTCGCGACCGCCGAGCTGGTCGAGTCGCTGCGTGCCCAGGCCGCCGGCCAGCGACCGGTGTTGGCGGTGGTGTTGGCCGCGATCGAGCACGATCACGCCGCGCTGCTCGCGGGGCTGCGCGAGGGCCTGGGCGAGGTGCAGATCGTCGGCTGCAGCACCGACGGCGAGCTGAGCAGCGCCGCGGGCTTCGCCGAGGACTCGATCGTGGTCGCGCTGTTCTGCGGCGACGACGTGCAGGTGCAGGTGCTGGTGGCCGAGTCGCTGTCGCAGGGGACCGAAGCGTCGGTGGTGCGGGCGTTCGCGGGCCGCAGCGCACAGACGCCGGTCGCGTGCATGGTGCTGTCGGACGGGTTGACGGTCGACGCGGTCTCGCTGATCGAGGCCGCCAGCCGTCAGCTGCCGCCACAGCTGCCGATGTTCGGTGGCACCGCGGGCGATCAGCGGCGCATGACCGCGACCAAGCAGTTCGTCGGTACGCGCGTGCTCGGCGATGCTGCGGTGTTCGTGCTGTTCCACGGCGGCTTGCGCCTCGGCATCGGCGTGCGCTCGGGCTGGGCGCCGCTGGGGGGCCGCGGCGTGGTCACGCGCGCGCAGGGCAACCGCGTGTACGAGATCGACGGCGCGCCCGCGACCGACTTCTACCGCAAGCACCTCGGCCCCGGCGTCGAGCTCAGCCCCGATCATCCGCTGGCGGTGGGCGAGGGCGACGCGTGGTGCCTGCGTGCGCCGCTGGGCACCGCCGACGCGCCGGGTTCGATCGTGTTCGCGGGCGCCGTGCCCGAGGGCGCCGCGGTGCAGATCACCACCGCCTCGCGCGACGAGGTCCTGGGCGCCTGCAGTCGCTCGACCGCGCAGGCGCTGAGCGAGTACCGCGGCAGCGCGCCGGTGGGCGCGATGCTGATCTCCTGCGCCGCACGGCGGCAGCTGCTGGGCACGCGCGCGCGCGAGGAGGTCGAGCACGTGCGGCGCAGCTTCGGCGACGTGCCGGCGTTCGGATTCTACAGCTACGGCGAGATCGCGCCGCTGCAGGGTGAGGCCGCGGTCGACTTCCACAACGAGACCTTCGTCGCGGTGCTCTTCGGTGCGCCATGACCACAGACCCGTCCGAGCTGGCGCGACGGGTCCGCATCCTCGAGGCACAGCTGCGGCGTTCGGAGCAGAACCGCGCCCGGCTCGAGGAACAGCGCGACTGCGACAACGCGCTGTACCGCCAGGTGATCGGACAGATGCAGGAGACCGAGCGGCGCCTGCGGGACTCCGAGCAGGTCGCCCAGGCCGCGAGCCTCGCCAAGTCCGAGTTCCTCGCCAACATGAGCCACGAGATCCGCACGCCGCTGACCGGCATCATCGGCATCACCGAGCTGCTGCACGGCACCTCGCTCGATCCGCGTCAGGCGGCGATGCTGGGCAACCTCGCGACCGCCGCGGGGGCGCTGGCGCAGCTGATCGACGACGTGCTCGACTTCTCGCGCATCGAGGCCGGTCGGCTGCAGCTCGAGCTCGGTGACTTCGATCCCGCGGCGCCGCTGCGCGAGGCGGTCGACATGATCACCGACCGTGCGGCCCGCAAGGGACTCACGGTGGTGTGCGAGCCGCCGCCGCCGTCGCTGGTGCACGGGGACGCGTTCCGGCTGCGGCAGGTGCTGGTCAACCTGCTGGGCAACGCGCTCAAGTTCACCTCCGAGGGCCACATCCACGTGCGCGCGGAGATCGTCGGTGATGCGAACGCAGCCGAGCTGCTCGTCACCGTGGCCGACACCGGCATCGGCGTGCGCGCCGATCAGGCCGAGCTCATCTTCGAGGCCTTCCGCCAGGCCGACGGCTCGACCACGCGGCGCTACGGCGGCAGCGGCCTGGGCCTGGCGATCTCGCGCGAGCTGATGCGCGCCATGGCCGGCACGCTGACCGCCGCGCCGCGCGAGGGCGGCGGCTCGGTGTTCACGCTGCGGCTGCCGCACGCGCGCCTGCGCACGGAGCTGGCCCCCTCGCCACCGGCCGAGCTGCGGGTCGAGCCGCGCGCGCTGCCCGACGTCGCCGGCTGCCGCATCCTGGTGGCCGAGGACAACCCGGTCAATCGCGACGTGGTCGCGAGCATCCTCGTGCGCGCGGGCGCCAGCGTCACGTTGGCCGCCGACGGGCTCGAGGCCATCCACGCCCTCGCCGCAGAGCCCTTCGACCTCGCGTTCGTCGATCTGCACATGCCCGGCTACGACGGGCTCGCGGTGGCTGCGTTCGCGCGGCGCAACCTCGTGCCCGAGGGACCGTGGCCGTCGCCGCCGCGCTCGCGCAACCGCGGCACGCCGATCGTCGCGCTGACCGCCTCGGTGCTGCACGCAGACCGCGAGCGCTGCCGCGAGGCCGGCATGGACGACTTCGTGGCCAAGCCGTTCACGCGCGTGTCGCTGGCCAGCGCGCTGACGCGATGGTGCCGGCCGCGGCTGGCCTCGGCGCTCGACGCCGCGGTGTTGGCGGAGCTGCGCGAGTTCGTCGACGACGCCGCGCTGGCGCGCATGATCGGCAAGTTCGCCGTCGTTGCCGAGCAGGGTCTCGGTGCGCTGGAGCACGCGTGCACGACCGCGTCGCCCGCCGCGGTGTTCGACGCCGCACACCCGCTCAAGTCCAGCGCGGGGCAGCTGGGCGCCGCGGCGCTGTCGTCGATGCTCGCGCAGCTCGAGGCGCGTGCGCGCGGCGGTGGGCTGCCCAGCGCCGCGGAGCTGGTGGCGCTGGGCCAGGCGTTCGACGATGCGATCGCGATGCTGCAGCGAGCGCTCGGCGAGCCGCCGGCGATGACACCCGGCGCCAACGGCTAGGGTCGCCGCACGAACTGCAACACGTACTGGTACGCCAGCGTGGTGTCGTCCTGCGCGCGGAGCTCGTAGCCGGCGCGGCCGAGCAGCTCGACCACCGCGGCCGCGGCGAGGCGGTGGCGCTTGGGCGGGCCGGGGCCGTCCTCGGGCGCGTCGGGCTTGAAGTCGACGATCACGACCCGGCCGCCGCGCGCGAGCGAGGCCGCCAGCGTCTCGAAGTAGCGCACGCGCGTGGCCTCGGCCTCGTCGCCGTGGCCGATGTGGTGCAGCACGTCGACCATGAGCACGACGTCGACCGCCTGCGGCAGCGCCGGTCCTTCGGGCTGGCCCTGCACCGCGACGAGGTTCGTCAGCGACTCCCGCCCGGCGCGCTCGCCGAGGTAGCGGACCATGTCGGGTTCGATGTCGGACGCGAACACCTTGCCCTGCGGCACCGCCCGCGCCAGCCGCACCGCGAAGTAGCCGGTGCCGGCGCCGACGTCGGCCACGGTCGCGCCCGGGGGCAGTGCCAGGTTCGCGATCACGGCGTCGGGCTTCTGCCACGCGTCGCGGCTCGGATCGTCGAAGCGCTTCGCCCACGCCTCGGCGTCCTCGAAGCGGTGCGGCATCTCGTGCGCGCGGTGGCCGTGGCCGTGCTCCGCATGCTCGCCGTGGCCGTGCTCGCGGTGGCCGTGCTCGCCGTGGCCGTGGCCGTGCTCGTGCGACGCCGCGGGCGGGTGCGAGACGGATGCGTGAGGGTGACAGCCCACGAGCAAGAACAATGGCAAGAGTGTGCGCACGGGTTCAACCCTTCATCGCTTCGATCGGCGCGGTCCGTGCGGCGCGGATGGCCGGCAGGAAACCGCCCAGGACGCCCATGACGCCGCCGAAGATCAGCGAGCGCACGAGGATCTCCGGGGTCGGATGGAACTGGAACACGATCTCCGAGAAGGTCGTGAAGTTGAGCATCGAGAAGCGCACCAGGCCCATCGCGAGCGAGGCCGCGGTCCCGATGGCGCCGCCCAGCAGCGCCAGCAACACCGACTCGAACAGGAACGACGCCATGATCGCCAGGCGCGAGAACCCCAGCGCCCGCAGCACGCCGATCTCACGCTTGCGGTGCGCGACCGAGCCGTACATCGTGATCATGCCGCCGATCATCGCGCCGATCGAGAAGAACACCGCGATGATCGTGCCCATCGCCATGATGAAGATCGAGGTGTTCTCCGACTGCTTCCGGTAGTACTCGGGCTCGCGCAGGCTCGCCAGGCCCAGGCGCTTGTCCGACTCGATCGCGGTGGAGAACCCGTCGAACACCGCGGCGTTGTCGAGCCGCGCGCGCACCGACGAGACCACGCCCTCGCGGCCGAACGATTGCCGCACGTAGTCGAGGTCGCCCCAGACCTCGGACTCGAACGAGCTGCCGCCGGCCTCGAAGATGCCGACGACCTTGACCGCCCGGTTCTTGCGCAGCTCGAGGGTCGAGCCCAGCGTCATGTTGGCGAAGCGGTCGACCAGCTTGGCGCCGACGATGACCTCGTCGCTGCCGGCGGCGGCCATCTTGCCCTCGACGAGCTTCACCTCGGGGCGGAACGCGACGATGTCGTCGAGCGGCACGCCGCGCAGGGTCGCGTTGCTCTTGCCCGCGCCGTTGAGCAGGTCCTGGAACAGCACGACCACGCTCTCCGCGATGACCTCGGGCTTGCCCGAGGCGTCCTTCTTGACCCCGGGCGCGCCCTTGATCAGCGCGACGGTGGCGTCCTCGATCGAGCTGGGCATCTCGGAGTCCGAGCCCTTGCGCAGCACGATCGCCGTGTCCGCGCGGCCGGACATGTCGAGCGTGCGCTGCAGGCCCTCCGACAGCATCAGCGCCGCGGCGAGCACGAACACCACCAACCCGACGCCGAGCGCCGCCGCGATGGTGGTGGTACGGCGGACGAACAGGTTGCGGACGTTGTAGCGGAACGGAACCATGGCGATGTCTCCTCAGCCCAGGCGCCGCAGCGCGTCGATGACGTCCAGCTTCGAGGCGTTGTACGCCGGGATCACCGCGGCGAGGGCGGCCAGCGCCGCCGCCAGTCCCATCGCGACCAGGGCCACCGAGGTGGGGATCGAGAAGTACGGGAAGTACGCGCCCATGTTCTCCTCGAGCCAGCGACCCATGCCCTGCTCGATGAGCGGGTAGGCCATCAGCAGGCCCACGCCGCCGCCGAGCAGACCGATGGTGATGCCCTCGCCGAGCACGAAGGTGGCGATGTGCTTGGGCCGGAAGCCCAGCGCCAGCAGCACGCCGTACTCGTGGGTCCGCTCGCGCACGCCCATCGCGATGGTGTTGCCGAGGATCAGCATCATGATGCCGAGGATCACCAAGGAGACCACGTCGAGCGCGCGCAGGATCGCCGAGGCGCCGCCGAGGAACTCCATGTTCAGCGCCCGCTCGCTCATGGTGCGGGTCTGGATCTCCTGATCCTCGAACTTCGCGTCGATGGCCTGCGACACCGTCGCGGCCTGGCTGGCCGACTCGATGGTCGACGCGATCCAACCGATCTGGTCCTTGCGGCCCTCGGGCAGGGTCTCGTTGACGTACTTCCAGTGCAGGATGAACTGCGCGCGGTCGACCGATTTCTTGGTCGCGACGTAGATGCCCTCGATCTTGAACTTCCAGTCCCCGGGATAGATGGTCCCGACCAGCGTGACCTCGTCGCCGACCTTCCAGCCGAACTGCTTGGCCAGCGCCTCGCCGATGATGGCGCCCTGGGGGTTGGCGCGCCAGGCTTCGAGCCGGTCGGCCGGCACCGACATCTCGTTGTAGACGTCGAAGAAGGTCGCCGAGTCGACCGCGAGGTTGGCGAAGAACTCGCTCTCGCGCGTGGGGTGCTTGGCGCCGAACCAATTGATGTAGGTCGCAGCCTTGACCCCGGGGATGCGGCCGCGCTGACCGTTGAACTCGTCGAAGTAGCGCTTGGGCATCGGCATCACGAACGTGACGCGATGGATGGTCGACAGGCGGTCCTGCGCGGCGTTCTCGACGCCCTGTTCCCACGCTGCCAGCGTGGTCCGGATCATCACGAACGACAGGATCGCGATGCCGGTGCCCACGATGGTCAGCATCGTGCGCAGCCAGTTGTGGCCGATGTTCTTGACCGTGAGACTGCCCAGCGTCATAGCAGCTTGCCCTTGTCGAGCCGGCGCAGCACCGACGCGCGCTCGGCCGCGACCGGATCGTGCGTGACCATCAGGATGGTCTTGTCGAATTCACGGTTGAGCTTCTCCAGCAGGTTGAGCACCTCACCGGCGGACTTGCGGTCGAGCTCGCCGGTGGGCTCGTCGGCCACGATGATCTTGGGATCGTGGACGATGGCGCGGGCGATGCCGACGCGCTGCTCCTGACCACCGGAGAGCTGCTGCGGCCGGTGGTGCATGCGGTCCTCGAGCCCGACCACGCGCAAGGCGATCTGCGCCCGCTTCTTGCGCTCCGACGACGGCAGCTTGGTGAGCAGCAGCGGCAGCTCGACGTTCTCCAGCGCCGTGAGCACGGGGATGAGGTTGAAGTGCTGGAACACGAAGCCGATGGTCTGCGAGCGCCAGTGCGCCAGCGCGGCGTCGCCCATCGCGCTGACCTCGGTGCCGGCGACCACGAGCTTGCCCGCGGTGGGGCGATCGAGGCCGGCGATGAGGTTGAGCAGGGTGGTCTTGCCCGAGCCCGACGGGCCCATCAGCGCCTCGAACGAGCCCTCGGGGATCTCGAGGTCGAGACCGTCGAGCACGTCGAGCCGCTCCTTGCCGCGCCAGAACGAGCGCGTGATGCCCTTGCACTCGATGATGGCCTTGGCCTGCTTCGCGACCGCGGGCGGCTTGGGCTTGGACTCCGCCTTGGCCCCGCCGGTCTCGTCCGATTCCTGGCTGCTCGCCTCGCTCATGTCGCCTCGCCTTTCTGCTTCACCTTCTGGCCGTCCTCGAGCGCGCTGGCCGGCTCGCGCACCAGCGTCGAACCCACGGGGGGTCCGTCGACCAGCTCGAAGCCGTTGCCGTAGGGCTCGCCCAGCGTCACCTTGCGCATCTTCACGCCGCCGTCTTCGAGCACGAACACGACCTTGTCGCCGCCGCGCTCCGCGATCGCGTTCGCGGGCACGATCACACGCGAGGGCTCCTGCTTGACCGCGGGGTCGAGCTCCTCGGAGAGGAAGCTGACGCGCGCGGCCATCTCCGGCAGCACCTTGCTGGCATCGCCCTCGAACGCGACCTTGACCGTGACGGTGGCCTTGGCGCGGTTGACCTTGGGGCTGACCTGGCGGACGCGTCCGGCGTACGGGCTCGTGGGGTAGGCGTCGAGCACGATCTCCGCGGGGCCATCGATCTCGAGCAGGTGCAGCCGCGCCTCGGGCACGTCGGTCTCGACCATGAGCGAGCCGAAGTCCGCCAGCTCCACCAGCGGCAGCGCCTGCATGCCGACCAGCTCGCCGGCCTGCGCGGGCTTGCTGACGACGGTCCCGCCCATCGGCGCGACGATCGTCAGATAGCCGATCTGCACCTCGAAGTTCTCGACCTCGGCCTCGGCCGCACGCACGGCGGCCTCGGCCGCGCCGACCTGCTTCTGCACCGCGGCCACGCGGAACTCGAGGTCCTCCGCGGTCGCGGCCGCGCCGACACCCTGCTGCGCGAGCCGACGCTCGCGCTTGGCCTTCTGCGTCGCGTCCGCGAGCTCGGCCTTGGCGGTCTGCACCTGCGCGCGCGCGGTGAGCACCCGCGCCTTGGCGCTCTGCAGCTGCGCGCGCAGATCGGCGCCCTCGAGCTCCGCGATCACGAAGCCCTCGGCGATGGTGTCGCCTTCCTTGACGTGGATGGCCTTGATGCGACCGGGGGTCTTGGCGCCGACCTTGGTCACGCGCTGCGGCACGACGTAGCCGGTCGAGATGAGCTTGGCCTGGGCCTGTGCCGGTGAGATCGCGATGATCTGCGTGATCTCGACCTCGGGCTTGAAGACCTTGGCCTCGATCATCGGCTTGCCGTACGTCCATGCGCCCCAACCCACGGCGCCCAGGGCTCCGAGCACCGCGATGCGGCGCAACCAGGGCGAGCGCGGACCCGGGATGTCGCGTTGGATCCGCAAGGCGGCGAGGTCGTTGGACAGCTGATCGGACATCGCGGACGTCGAGCCGGTGGAAGGGCGATGCAGGTCGAAGCGAAGGGGCGGGAGGTTACTCGATCCGACACCGACGGGGGTGCCCGTCGCTGCGGACGCAGCCACGGACGCGGTCCCGCGGGCCCGGGAATGCCGTCAGCCGCGCCCGAACCAGCGGATCGGCGGTGGGATTCCGAGCGCCGCGAGCACGATCAGCTCGCCCGCACGCGCCAGGCCCCACAGCAGGCGCGCGAGCAGGCGCCGGCCGCGGCCGCGGGGCGCGGCGTCCGGCGCGAGGGGCTCGGGCTGGACAATCATCTCGGCGGCTAAGATACTTGGGACGCGAAATATGTCAAGCGAACCGCGACGGCCCCCGCGCCCGCCCGCCCACGCCGAGCGACTCGTGCACGAGCTGCGGCGCATGTCGGGCTACACGGTGCTGTTCCACCAGGCGGTCGCCGATCGCCTCGGCATCACCGCGACCGAGCTGCAGTGCTCGAACCTGCTGGATCTGCTGGGGCCCATGACGGCGGGGCGGCTCGCGGAGCTGACCGGGCTCTCGAGCGGGGCCATCACCGGGGTCATCGATCGACTCGAGCGCGCGCGCGTGGCGGCGCGCGACACCGATCCCGAGGATCGACGCCGGGTGATCGTGCGATCATTGCCCGATCGTCGCGACGAGTTCGACGCGTGCTTCGACGGACTGGGCCTGGGCATGGCCGCGATCCTGCGTGGCATCGATGCGCCGGGACGCGCGGCGGTCGAGGGTTTCGCCCGCGACAGCAGCACGCTGCTGCTGCAGGAGTCGGTGCGGCTGCGCGGCGGCACGGCTGCGACCGCGCCGCGCAGCGGTTCGTCGCCACGCGGCGCCGCGGCAGCCCCACGGGGCACCCCCGGGGGCGAGGTCCGTCACGAACGCGACGCCGGCGCGCGCGGTGGGCGAGCCGGCGCGGCCGCGGCCCGCCGCGGCGGCACGCGACGCTGAAGCACTTGCGCGCGTGCGGCCGCGGGCATGCGCGCTACGATGGCGACGTCGTGTTCCCCTACCGCGACGACAACCCCACGCTGCGGACTCCGGTCGTCACGATCGCGCTCATCGCCGTCAACGTGCTGATCTGGGTGCTGCTGCAGGGCGCGGGCACCGAGCCGGCGCTGACGGCCTCGATCTGCGAGCACGGTGCGATCCCGGCCAACCTCACCGGCGCGCTGCGCCACGAGGTCGCGGTCGAGCTCGCGCCGCAGGTCACGTGCATCGTCGGTCCGCACGCGGACTGGCTCACCGTCCCCAGCTCGATGTTCATGCACGGCGGATGGATGCACCTGCTGGGCAACATGTGGTTTCTGTGGCTGTTCGGCAACAACGTCGAGGACTCGATGGGGCGCGTGCGCTTCGTCGGCTTCTACCTGCTGTGCGGGCTCGCGGCCTGTGCCGCGCAGGTGCTCGCGAACGGCCACAGCCTCGTGCCCATGGTCGGCGCCTCGGGTGCGATCGGCGGCGTGATGGGGGCGTACATCGTGCTGTACCCGCGGGTGCGCGTGCACATGCTCGTGGTGCTGGTGGTGTTCGTCTTCACCGTGACGGTGCCGGCGTACTTCATGCTCGGCTACTGGATCCTCTTGCAGGTCCTGGGCGCGCTGCCGCAGTGGAGCAGCGACGCGGCCGGCGTGGCCTACTGGGCGCACATCGGCGGCTTCGCGGCCGGGGCCCTGCTGATCCGCCTGTTCGCGAATCCCGAGCTGGTCGAGGCCCACCGCCGCGCGTGGGCCTACGAGGTCGCCGGCGGCGAGTGACGCTCGCCGCGGCGCGGGCCCTCGCGGAGCGGACCACGATGCGTTAGATCTTGGGCGATGCCCAACGTCCTGCGCACCGTGATGACCGTGCTCGCGAGCCTGCTGTTGCTGGTGTCGAGCTGCAAGAAGACCGTCGAGGGCGAGAGCCAGCGCTGGGAGGCCGGCGTCACCGAGGTCAAGGGCTTGATGGCGCAGTATCCCGGCTTCAAGCCGGCGCTCGAGGCCCGCCTCGCGCGCGCGCAGGGCATCTACGACGCGGCGTCGAGCCTCGGCGAGGAGCAGAAGATCGCCAAGATGGCCGAGGCCAACGGCGAGCTGCGCAAGGACTTCGTCGGTGAGCTGACCGGGCTCGCGGACACCATGAAGGCGCTGCGCGAGAAGCGGGTCTCGGCCGCCGCGAACGCCGGCGACGAGTCGAGTCGGCTCGGGGCCAAGGTCGCCGCGGAGGACGCCGGCAAGGCGCTCGACCGCGCCGAGAGCACGCTCGCGGCCGGGGCCAAGGACGAGGCCGGCGCCGCGGCGGTGGTGTCGAAGGTGAAGGCGGATCTCGACGCGGCCAGCAGCGCGATCGACAAGGTGCTCTCCGCCGACAAGGACAAGAAGGCCGCCGCTGACAAGAAGGCGGGCGACGAGGCCAAGGCCAAGGCCGATGCCGAGGCCAAGGTCGCGCCGTGGAAGTGCGAGTACTGCGGCGCCGAGAACCCGCACACCGAGACCGCGTGCACGGCTTGCGGTGCGCCGCGCGGCGACGCGAAGAAGGACGCGAAGGCACCGAAGTGACCGCCCGCCGCGACCGCACGGACGCCGCGACGGATCGCGTACCATCGCCGCGGTGAGCCAGCTGCGCGACCCCGCCGAGCCGGGCTCGGGCGACCAGACCGCGGGCGCGGACACCATGCGCGGGCCGACCGCGTCGACGGCTGCGCCCGCGCCCGAAGGCGGCGACGATCGCTTCGCCGAGCGCTATCGCGTCGAGCACCTGCTGGGCAAGGGCGGCATGGGCGAGGTGCGTCTGTGCATCGACGCCGCGATGGGCCGCACCATCGCGCTCAAGACCCTGCGCGAGGACTCGGGCGGCGCGCGTCGATTCGTGCGCGAGGCCCGGATGCAGGGCCGACTCGAGCACCCCGCGGTGGTGCCGGTCTACGACATGGGCCAGGCCCACGGGCTGCCCTACTTCACGATGAAGCGCATCGTCGGCACGACGCTGGCCGACGTCATCACCAAGCTCGTCGCCGGCGACGAGGCCACGCAGCGCGAGTTCGGTCGGCGACGGCTGCTCTCCGACTTCGTGCAGGTGTGCCAGGCGGTCGCGTACGCCCACGACCACGGCGTGATCCATCGCGATCTGAAGCCCGCGAACGTCATGCTCGGTGCCTACGGCGAGGTCTACGTGCTCGACTGGGGCGTGGCCAAGGAACTCGACGGCAGCGCGACCGAGCTCGAGCCCGGCCCGACGCGGGCCGCCGAGGGCGAGACCGCCGCGGGCGCGGTGCTGGGCACGCTGGGCTACATGCCGCCCGAGCAGCTCGAGGGCGGCGGCGCCACCGTCGATCGCCGCGCCGACGTCTACGCGCTCGGTGCGATCCTCTACGAGCTGCTCACGTGGCAGGCGTTGCACCCGCGGCGACCGACCAGCGAGATGATCGCGTCGACGCTCGAGGGCGCCGACGCCCGCGCGAGCCTGCGCGCGCCCGATCGCGAGGTGCCGCCCGAGCTCGAGGCGGTGTGCGTGCGCGCCACCGCGAGCGATCCGTCCGCGCGCTTCGCCGATGTCGGGGCGCTGCGCGACGCGGTCGAGCGCTACCTCGACGGCGATCGCGATCAACAGGCCCGCCGTGCGCTCGCGCGCGAGCACGCTGCGCGCGCGGCCCAGCTCGAGCTGCGCAGCGACGACGACAACGACGCCCGCGCGCAGGCGGTGCGCGAGGCCGGTCGCGCGCTCGCGCTCGATCCCGACAACCGCGAGGCCTTCGTCGCGCTGGCCAACCTGCTGCGGCGTCCGCCGCGACGCGTGCCCGAGGAGGTCGAGGCGCGGCTGCGCGAGGACGAGCTGCAGGAGAGCCGCCGCCAGGCCAAGGTCGGCGCGGTCGCGGCCCTGGGATGGTTCGCGTTCCTGGTGCTGCCGCTGGCCATGGGCATGCTCGAGTGGGTCAGCTACGGCATCATCATCGGGTTGATGTTGGTGATCGTCGCGCTGTCGGTGGTGCGGGCGATCCGTGGCCGTCCCGGCAGCGCCGACGTGCTGTTCATCGCGCTGCTGCAGGCGGTCGTGCTCGGCGCCGCCACGCGCCTGTTCGGGCCGTTCATGCTGGTGCCGGGCCTGGTGGTCGCGACCACGGCGATGTTCGCCTTCAGCGAGTTCCGCTTCGTCCACCTGCTGATCGTGATGGGCTGCGCGAGCGTGTTCGTGCCGTGGTTGCTCGAGCGGCTCGAGCTGCTGTCGCCGACCTACAGCATCACCGCCGACGCGATCACGATCCACGCGCGCATGGCCACGTTCTCGCCGACCGTGACCGAGATCGCGCTGGTGCTCGCCAACGTCGGCGTGGTCGCCATGGCGGGCGCCGCGATCGCCCACGCCCGCAGCATGCTCAACACCGTGCGGCGGCAGCTGGCGGTGCAGGCGTGGCAGCTCGAACAGATCGTGCCGACCGAGGGCGTCACCGGCACCGTCCGCGCGCTCGAGCGCGGCGGTGCGGCGCAGCCACGCGCCGGCGTCGCGTCGCCGCCGGCCGACTCGGCCGCGCGGACGCAGCCGCGGTGAGCCGTCGCGGTCGCGCCACCGCGACGCCGACTCAGGTGCAGTTCGCCGCGGTCACGACCTGACCGGCGCCGTGGTTCGCGAGGATGCTGGTGTCCTGGTACCACACGTCGACGTTGACGCCGAAGCCCGGCATCGTGCCCAGGTCGTTGCCGTAGCCAGGGCACGAGAAGCCGGGGGCGTCGAGCGCGGTCACGACCGAGTAGCTGTTGGCGGTGCTGGTCGAATCGCCGGTGACGAGCTTGCAGAAGATGTCCGCGTCGCCCTGATCGCAGCTGTCGGCGCCGGCCCAGCTGCAGCTGCCGTTGCAGTACAGCTGCGTGATGCCGGAGAAGTCGTAGACGCAGGCGGGGCCGCAGTCGAAGTTCTGGTACGGCAGCGCCACGCCGGGATCGCACTGCTCTTGCGCCTGCACCGACGCGTCGCCGCAATACGGTGCCAAGCTGCCGCAGCCGGCGTTGCAGCCACCGTAGCTGCCGTCGTTGACGCCGTCGTCGCAGACCTCGGCGCCCTCGTGGACGATGCCGTCGCCGCAGCTCGCGGCCACGCAGCCGGGCAGGCACGCATCGGTCTCGATGCCGTTGCCGTCGTCGCAGGCCTCGCCGGGATCGACGTTGCCGTCGCCGCACACCGGGTCGGGGCCACCGTCGCTCGAGCTGGCGCCGCCGCCCTCCGAACCCGAGCCCGCCGACAGCGACGCGCCGCTGGCCTCGGAGCCGTCGCTGGCCTCGGAGCCGGCCTCGCTCGCCGAGGCGCTGACGCTGGCATCGCCGCTGCTGCTGCCGCTGCCACCGCTGTCGCTGGCGCTGGCGCTGGCGCTGCCGACCGAGTCGGTGGCGCCCTGCGTGCTCGCGCTGCCGGCGGTGGTCGAGACCAGGCCACCGGTGATGGAGGCGCTGCCATCGTCGATCGACGAGCCGGCGCACCCGGACGCCAGCACCACCGCGGTCCCCCAACCGACGAATGCACGCACGAGTCCCAGGGTAGGGCGCGGCAGCGCCGGCGCGCAAGGGCGACGCCGCGGTCGCGGCCGGGCGCGCGCCTCAGCGGGATTGTGGGTACTTCGAGAGCTTGTACTGCAGCGTGCGACGATGGATGCCGAGCACCCGCGCGGCCTTGGACACGTTGCCGTCGCACTCCCGCAGCACCCGCTCGATGTGCTCCCACTCGACCCGCGCCAGCGAGGGGGTCTCGAGCGGCAGCGCGTCGGCGTCGCCGTTCTCGCCGGGTTCGCGCTCGAACGCGGCGAGGATGCGATCGGCGTCGCAGGGCTTGACCAGGTAGTCGCGCGCGCCGCCACGGATCGCATCCACGGTGGTCGCGATCGAGAAGTAGCCGGTGAGGATCACCACCGCGGCGTCGGGATGCAGCTCGAGCAGGTCCTTGAGCACGCGCAGGCCGTGGGCGCCGGGCATGCGCAGATCGACGATCGCGCGCTCGATCGGCTGCGCGCGTGCGATCGCCAGCGCCTCGTCGCGCCCGGCCGCGGTCGCGACGGCGTGGCCGCGCTGCTCGAGCGCGCGGGCGAGCCGTTCGCGGAAGCGCTCGTCGTCGTCGACCAGGAGGATCGGCGTCGGCGCGGTCACGCGGGCTCCTGCGTGGCGGTCGACAGCTCCGGCGCGGCCGGGCCGATCGCGTCGGGGGCGGGCACGACCACGCGCGCGGGCAACCGTACGATCGCCGCGGTGCCACCGCCTTGGGCCGCACGCAGCGACAGCTCGCCGCCTTGCGCCTCGAAGTAGCTGCGCGCGATGAACAGCCCCAGGCCCATGCCCTCGCCGGGTTGCTTGGTGGTGAAGAACGGCTCACCCGCGCGCGCGGCGATCTCGGGCGGCATGCCGGTGCCGTGGTCGCGCACGATCACGTGCGGGCCGTCGGCGTCGGCGATCAGCTCGAGCGCGACGGGTTGCGCGGTCGCGCTGGCGTCGAAGCCATTTTTCACCAGCGAGGCCAACGCGCGCGCGGTCGCGTCGACCGGGCACTCGAGCCACAGCTGCGGCGGGCTCACGCGCGTGACGATGCGGTCGGCGTGGCCGGGCCCGAAACGGTCGCGCACCGCAGCCAGCAGCGCCGTGCCCGAGACGCGCCGGACCTCGAGCTCCTGATCGTGCAGCTGCGCCGCCATGCCGCCGAGGATCGAGCGGCAGCGCTCGATCTCCGCCGCGATGAGCCGCGCGTCCGCGAGCGCCTCGGGGCAGCGGCCGGCACGGGTGAGCGTCAGCTCGATCTCGCGGGCCGCGACCGCGACGGTGCCCAGCGGCGTGCCCAGCTCGTGCGCGGCGCCGGCCGAGAGCGCGGCCAACGAGGCCAGCCGCGCGCGCGAGACCTCGCGCTCGCGCAAGGCGGCGATCTGCTCGCGCTGCGCCGCGATGGTGAGGGAGATCTTGCGCACGAAGAACGCGATGACCGCGGCGGTGATCGCGAACGCGATCCACATGCCGCGCAGGTGCGCGCCGAGCATGGGGTCGGTCTCGGCCGCGCCGTGGTGCATGTGCGCGTGGTCGGCGTGGTGCTCGTCGTCGGGCAGCAGGAACAACGCGCCGAAGCACAGCGCCGACAGCAGCGTGATCCACACCGTCGATCGCGTCTCGAGCACGACCGCCGCGAGCACGATGTGCGCGAGGTAGAAGATCGTGAACGGGTTGGCGGTGCCGCCCGACGCGGCCAGCAGCGCGGTCAGGAACAGCGTGTCGATGGTGAGCGCCGCACCCATCAGGCGGTCGGGCTGTGCCGGCGTGGGGTGCCGCCGCAGCCACAGCATCAGCGCGAGGTTGCTGGCTGCGGCGGCCGCGAGCAGCGGCGCGACCGTGCGCCACGGCATCGGCAGCGCGAGTTCGCGGTGGTACAGCACCAGCGCCGCGATCTGGCCCGCGATCGCGAGCCAGCGCAGCTGCACCAACCACGGCAGCGTCGCGCGGGATTCGAGGCGATCGCGCATGGACGCCGGACTCAGGGGTCGACGCAGAACTTGAACACGACGGTCTCCTCCACCGCCTCGGGCAGCGTGAAGTGCAGCCGCACCTCCCACAGTCCGGGCATGAACAGGTTGACCGGCGCGAGCTCGACCTGGCCGGGCTGCGGGCCGTCGGTGACGTTGCAGGCGATCGAGGTGCCGTGCATGTGGTCGGGCATGTACGGCTCGACCGACAGCATCGCGTCGTCGATGGGCATGCCGGTGGTGGGATCGCTGATCGCGAGCACCCAGGTGTTGTCGCCGCGGGCCGGCGGGGCCGGCATCGCGTCGACGAACGACACCGTCACGTGCTCGCCGGTGCGCGACAGGCCCAGCGCATAGTCGTCGTCGCGGGTCTCGTCCGCGCAGCTGAAGCCGCCGCCCCCGCCGCTGCCGCTGCTGCTGCTCGAGTCGGCGTTCTCGCCGTCGTCGGTCGCGGGGCAGCCGGCGGACGCGACCAGGGTGGCCGTGAGCAACGCTGCCGGCGACGCGAGGGGACGCAACATCGCCGCCAGTATGGCACAGGGCCGCGCGCGTGCCGGCGCACGTCTGCGCAAAATCGCCGCATGTCCGGGCCCGACACCGTCGCGCTTTCGCGGCGCGCCCTGGGCCGCACGCGGCGCCCGGCGCTCGCACGCCGGAACACGCACGGTGGTCACAGCTTGGGGCCGGGCACGCGCGTGTCGCCTTGGCGCAGCGTGAGCTGGATCTGATCGAGGTGCTCGAGCAGCGGCACCGCGAACTTGCGCGTCAGCCCGGTCATCTGCTTGAGGGCCTGCACGTCGATGGTGCCCTCGCTGCGCAGGTGGGTGCGGATCTGCTCGAGCAGCGCGTCGTGGGTCTCGCGATCGAACGACAGATCCGCGGTGATGCGCACGAGCTTGCCCATGCGCTGCAGCGCGGTGACCATCTCGAGCACGTCGCGGGCCGACAGCGCGCAGGCATCGCCGACCTCGCGCAGCGTCGGCGGCGTGATGCCGGCCTTGGCGTACAGCTCGAGGATCGTCTTCATGTGCCCCGGCAGCTCGCCGCCGCCGTGCAGGCCCTTGCCGGGCCGCGCGACGGTGCCCTGGGCGTCGACCACGCGCAGGCCACCGCGCGCGATGGCCCGCTGCACCGCCGCGGTCGCGACGTCGGCGGCGTTGCGCCCGCCCAGCGCGCCCTCGAGCGCCGCGCGCGGCATGCCCGGCTGCAGCGGGTTGTTGGCGTGGAAGCGATCGACCGTCGCGGTCGCGAGCTCGACCAACGGCCGCACCCAACGCTCGTGCACGAAGCGGCCGCCGGGCAGCTCGACCACGTCGGCTTGCTTGCCGGCCGTGCGTCGCGCGAGCTCGGCCGCGGGATCGTGCAGGCCCGCGCGCCGTCCGAGCTCGTCGACCGCGAGCCCGCGCGGACCCGCATCCTCGAGCAGCGCCTGCACGCGTGCGGAGGTGTCACCCTCGGCGAGCACGCGCGCCAGCGCGATCCAGCGCTTGCGCATGCCTCGACCGCTGCCGGGCTCGGGATCGATCACGATGCCGCCACCGACCGTGCGACCGCTGTAGTCGTCGCTGGGCTCCGCGAACGCGCGCAGCACCACGTGTTGCCCGCGCCACACCGGCAGCGGTGCCTCGAGCCGCACGCGCACGATCGCGGTGCGGCCGGGCGCGACCTCGTCGGCGTCGCCGTCGCTGCGTTGCTCCGGCTCGGGCACCAGCCACAGCGGATCGATCACGCCGATGCCGTGGGCCGTGCCCGCGCACACCTGCAGCGTGGTGCCGGCACGCCACGCAGGGCTGTGCCCGGGCAGGTGTTGCACGCGCGCGTGCACGAACGATTGCCGCGAGACCTCGTGGCCGCGCGTGAGCACGTCGCCGCGCTCGACCGCGTCGCGCTCGATGCCCGCGAGGTTGAGCGCGAGCCGGTTGCCGGCCTGCACGCGGTCGCGGCCCTGCGCGCGCACCTGCGCCGCGCGGGCGCGCACGCCGAAGGGCTCGCGCCCGGGGCCGTGCGTGACGACCACCAGCTCCTCGTCGTTGCGCACGTCGACCGAGCCCGACAGCAGCGTGCCGGTCACGACCGTGCCGTGGCCCTTGATCGTGAACACGCGATCGACCGGCAGGATCGGTGGGCCGTGGCCGTCGCGTCGCGGCAGCTTGGCTGCGATCGCGCGCACGGTCTCGCGCAGGGTCTCGATGCCGTCGCCGGTGACCGCGCTGCACGGCACCACCGGGGCCTCGGCGAACGGCGTGCCGATCAGCGCCGAGCGGACGTCGTCGATCGCGAGCTCGATCGCGTCGGCGTCGCCCTCGAGTCGATCGATCTTGGTCAGCGCGACCACGCCCGCGCCGACGCCGAGCAGGCGACACACGTTGATGTGCTCGCGCGTCTGCGGCATCACGCCGTCCTCGGCCGACACCACCAAGAGCACCAGGTCGATGCCGCCGGCGCCCGCGACCATGGTCCGCACGAAGCCCTCGTGGCCGGGCACGTCGACGATGCTGGCCTCGAGCTCGGGCGCGATGCGCCAGGGCGCGAAGCCCAGCTCGATGGTGATGCCGCGGCGCTTCTCCTCCGGCAGGCGATCGGTGTCGATGCCGGTCAGCGCGCGCACCAGCGTGGTCTTGCCGTGGTCGATGTGGCCGGCGGTGCCGACCACGAGCGCCTGGGGGCCTCTGCTCACCGGTCGCGAGGATACGCCGCTTGGTGGTACGATGACCGCCGCCCGTGAGCCCGAGCGAACCGTCCCCCGGCGGCAATCCGCCGCCCCCGCCCGGCGGCGCGCCGCCGCAGCAGACGATCGGGCGCTTCCAGGTGCGCGCGCCGCTCGGCGTCGGCGGGATGGGCATCGTCTACGCCGCGTGGGACCCCGACCTGCAGCGCGAGGTCGCGGTCAAGCTGCTGCGTCGCGACCGTCTCCAGCCGGAGCAGTTCGAGGCCGCCAGCGAGCTGCTGCGCCGCGAGGCCCAGACCGCGGCCCGGCTCGCGCACCCCAACGTCGTGACCATCTACGACGTCGGGCGGCACCAGGGTCAGGTCTACGTCGCGATGGAGCTGGTCCAGGGGCCCTCGCTCGCGAAGTGGATGACCGACACGCCACGGACGTGGCGCGAGGTGCTCAACATGTTCTTCCAGGCCGGTCGCGGCCTGGCGGCGGCCCACGGCGTGGGCCTGCTGCACCGCGACTTCAAGCCCGCCAACGTGCTCGTCGGTGCCGATCACCGCCCGCGCGTGGTCGACTTCGGGCTCGCGCACTTCGGCGAGATTCCCGGCGGCGCGGCGGGCGTGGTGCCGTGGGCGCCCGGTCCCACCGAGACCGTGCCGGGTCGCCACGACGCCGACGATGCCTCGGTCACGATCGGCGACGGTCGGCTCGCGGACGTGCTGTCGGATCCTTCGATGTCGGGCGTCCGCAACGCGTCGGCCTCCGGCGTGTTCGATGCCAGCTCGACCGGTGTGTTCGATGCCGGCGCCACCGGGACGTGGGAGCTGTCGCGCTCGCGCGATGCACTGTCGAGTGGACGCGTCGACGTGACCTCGTCGACCTCGATCAGCGCATCGGTGTCGCTGCTCGACGGCTCGCTCGATCAGCGGGCGCTGACGGCCGAGCCGCGCGATCCGACCGTGACCACGCTGTGCGTGGGCACGCCGGCGTACATGGCCCCGGAGCTGTTCACCGGTGCCGGTGCCGACGCGCGCACGGATCAGTTCGCGTTCTGCGTCGCGCTGTACGAGGGCCTCGCGGGCGAGCGCCCGTTCGAGGGCGGCACCGCGAAGGAGATCGCCCACAACGTGACGCACGGGATCATGCGGCCGTGGCCGGCGCGCTCGCGCGTGCCGGGCTGGGTGCGCGCGATCGTGCTGCGCGGGCTGGCGCTGGACCCCGACGAGCGCCACCCCTCGATCAACTCGATGCTCGCGGCGATCGCCTTCACCGCGCGCATCATGTGGGACTGAGCCCGAGGAGAGGAATCGGAGAGGCCACCGCGCGCGCGGTGGCGCGGGCCTGCGCGGCTCAAGTCCGCGCGCCGGTGGCCGATGCCCGGTGGCGTCCGTCTCGCCGTGTCCGCCGAGCGCTCGCTCCGACCACCTCGACTCCCGCCGCTCGCGGCGCAGGTGCTCGCGACGCTCGAGCGGTACACGGCATTCCCGTGGCCGACGCTGCGCGCCGCGTGCGAGCGCACCCGCATCGATCCCGAGGCGCTCGACGCCACCGCGCTGGCCGAGCTCGTGGGCCCGCTCGCGCTGCAGATCGCGCTGTTCAACGACGTCGACGACGGCTTCCGGGTCAAGCGCGACCTGTTGCTGCTGCTGCGACGCACGTGAGCCCACGCGCGCGCGCGTGGAGGTTGCTCCAGCCGCACCGGGTTGCGCGTACCGTCGGGCCTGTGCAAATCCTTGGCGCGCATGGCATGGCCACGAGTCCTCCTGGGCGCCGCGGTTGTGGCGTTCGCGCTCGCGCCCTCGCTCGCACGGGCAGCCGCGCCCGAGCGCTGTCGTCACGAGGTCGCCGCCGGTGACACGACCAGCGCGATCGCGGTGAAGTACGGCTTGAGCCAACGCGGGTTGCTCGAGCTCAACCCGGCCCTGCGCGAGAACCCCGACAAGCTGCGGCTGGGCCAGGTGCTGAAGGTCTGCGACGCGGACGCCGACCGCGACGACGACGACGACGACGCCAAGTCCAAGGCGAAGACCAAGGACGACGACGACGACGACGACGCGAAGTCGAAGGCCGCCAAGCCCAAGGACGACGAGCCGCCCGCGCGCAAGTGCGGTCTGCGGGGCAAGCTCGTGGGCCACGAGGTCGAAACCGGCGACACGCTCGCGGCCATCGCCGAGCAGTACGGCAGCAGCGAGCGCGACATCAAGGCGCGCAACGCCGCGGTCGCGGCCGCGCCCGACAAGCTGCGCGTGGGCCAGGTCGTGCGCGTCTGCGTCGAGCCGCAGGACGACAAGCCCGCGGGCAAGATCACCAAGGCGAAGGAGTGCGGCATGGAGACGCCGCTCTTCGTGCACGAGGTGGTCCCGGGCGAGCACCTGGGGCAGATCGCGGGCCGCTACGGCGTGCGCAAGGGCGACCTGCTGCGGCTCAACGCGAGCCTGCGCGCGAACCCCAACCTGCTCAGCGTCGGCAAGAAGATCCGCGTGTGCCCGGAGATCCCGCCGCGCGAGCGCCATCGCTCGACCCATACCGTCGCATCGGGCGAGAACCTCGGCGGCATCGCGGAGAAGTACGGCCTGAGCCCCAAGGAGCTCGAGCGCTTCCAGCAGGGCAAGCTCGAGGATCCCAACCACCTGCGCGACGGCCAGCGGCTGGTGGTGTGGGTCGACGGTGCGATCGTCCGCGGCTTCGGCGGCCGCGACGTCGACACCGGGCGCCTGCCCGACGGCATGCAGCTGCCGCCGAGCAAGCACTACGTCATCAAGTGGGAGGCCGGTGCGTGGGGCACCCGCAAGACCATCGCCGCGATCCAGGGCGCGGTCGCGGACTACAAGCGCCGCAGCTCCGGCGGGCCCAAGATCCACATCGGTGACATCAGCAAGCGCGGCGGCGGCAAGTTCCCGCCGCATCTTTCGCATCAGTTCGGCCGCGACGTCGACATCGGCTACGTGCTGACCGGCCCCGACGCGAACGAGACCAAGTTCCGCCACGCGACCTCGCGCAACCTCGACGTCGCGCGCACCTGGAACCTGATCAAGGCCTTCATCGACACCGACGACGTCACGTACATCTTCATGGACTACCGCATCCAGAAGCTGCTCTACGAGTACGCGCTGGACAAGGGCGTCGACGAGGACACGCTCGACGAGCTGTTCCAGTACCCCCGCGGTCGCGGGCGCAGCCACGGCATCATCCGCCACTGGCGCGGCCACGCGAACCACTTCCACGTCCGCTTCCGGCCGTGACCGCAGCGGTCCCGCCGCCCGCCGCGGGCGTCGTGGAACCCGGGGCCGCCGTGCGGCACGTCGAGGTCATGAGCCACGAAGCGCTGCACACCATCGATGAGGACGAGCTCGAGCGGACCGAGGGCGGCCTGCGCCCGGACGACGGCGGCTGCATCCCGTTCCCCTTCCCATTCCCTGGGCCGACCTTCCCCGATCCGGAGAACCCGTTCGGTAGCTCGTCGCCCTGGTGATCCGCGTGTGCACGGGCCTGGCCGCGATCACGCGCGCCAGGCCACGGTGCCGTCGACGATGGTCGCGAGCACCGGCAGCGCCGCGATCGTGTGCGGATGGGCTTCGTCGAGCGGCGCCGCGAAGCAGGTGACGTCGGCGCGCATGCCCGGTGCCAGCGTGCCCAGGTGGCCCTCGCGGCCGGCCGCGAACGCGGCGCCCTGGGTGAAGCCGAACACGGCTTCGTCGAGCGAGAGCCGCTGCTCCGGCATCCAGCCCTGCGGCGGATTGCCCTGCAGATCCTGGCGCGTGATCGCGGCGTAGAGCCCGAGCGTGGGCTCGACGCGTTCGACCGGGAAGTCGCTGCCCAGGCACACGCTCGCGCCCTGCAGCAGCAGGCTGCGCCACACGTAGGCGCCCTGCGAGCGCGCGCCGATGCGATCGGGCACCCACGCCATGTCGCTGGTCGCGTGCGTCGGCTGCATGCTCGCGATGACGCCCAGCGCCGCAAAGCGCGGCACGTCGCCGGGTGCGAGCACCTGGCAGTGTTCGATCCGCGGACGCAACGCGCGACGTTGCGCCGCCGTCATGACGCGCTCGTAGGCGTCGAGCACCGCGCGGTTGGCCGCGTCGCCGATCGCGTGGGTCGCCGGCTGCCAGCCGCCTTCGGTGGCGCGGGCGACCAGCGCCTCGAGCTCGGCGGGCGTGTGCTGCATGAGCCCGCGGTGTCCGGCACGGTCGTCGTAGTCGGCCAACAGCGCGGCGCCGCGGCTGCCCAGCGCACCGTCGGCGTAGAGCTTCACGCCCCGCAGGGCATAGCGCGTGCTCGGGGTGACGGCGTCCGGTCGTCGCTGCGCGAGCGATCCGGTCAGCCACGCTTCGCTCGCGTACGCGTGCACGCGCAGCGCGAGCAGGCCTTCGTCGGCGAGCGTGCGGTACAGCGCGTCGTCGGCCTCGTCGATGCCCATCTCGTGCACGCCGGTGAGGCCGCGCTGCAGCGCGTGCTGCTGCGCCGCGAGCAGCTGCGTTCGCCGCGTCGCCGCGGCGGGGGCCGGCACCGCGACCAACGCCATCGCGGCGTCGACCAGCACGCCGGTGGGCTCGCCGGCGCCGTCGCGCAGGATCTCGCCGCCGGCGGGCGAGCTGCTCGCGCGCGTGATGCCGGCCTCGCGCAGCAGCGCGAGGTTGCCCCAGCCGGCGTGGCCGTCGACGCGGCGCAGCCACACCGGACGATCGGGAAACGCCGCCGTCAGCGGCCGGTGGTCCGGCATCGCGCCGCCGGGCCACAGGTTCTGATCCCAGCCACGCCCGACGATCCATCCCGACGCCGGCGCATGCTCGCGCAGGCGCGCGACCACCTCGTCGTGCGACCGTGCATCGCGGAGATCGACGACCGCGAGCGAGCGCCCGAGCCCGACCAGGTGCGCGTGGGCGTCGCACAGACCCGGGCACGCGCTGCCGCCGGCGAGATCGACCACCGTGGTGTCGCGACCGATCCACGCCGCGGCGTCGGCCTGCGAGCCCACCGCCATCACCACGCCGTCGCGGATCGCCAGCGCCTCGACCTGCTCGGCCGCGACGCCGGTGCGGATCGAACCGCCGCGCACGACCACCGTCGCGGGGCCGCTGCGCGGCGGCACCGTCGGCGCGCTGCGGCGGCAGCCCGACAGCAGGCCGATCGCCGCGGCACCGTGGAGGAACGAGCGTCGTCCGTTCACGGCCGCGACGCTACCGTGCTCGGCGCGCGGATGCCGGCAATTCAGCGCGCCGGCGGCACGTGCACCGTGGTGCGCCCGAGCATGCGCGCGAGCCGGCCACCGCCGCCGTCGAGCCCGGGCTCGTCGTAGCCCAGCAGCACGTAGTGCGCGGCGACGTCGGTGACGCCCAGCGCCGGGTCGAGCACGACCCAGTCGCCCAGCCACACCTCGACCCACGCGTGGTAGCCGGCGTCGGCGGAGAAGAAGCCCGGGATCAGCACCATGCCGCTGGCGTTGCGCGCGGGCAGGCCCGCGGCGCGCAGCAGCGCCACCGCGAGTGCGGCGTGCTCGGTGCAGTCGCCGTAGCCGGCGCTGAGCACCTCGGCGGCCGTGGCCGCGCCGCGCGTGCCGTCGCGCTTGCCGAGGGTCTCGTGGACCCACTGCACGATCGCGACCGCGGCGGTGCGGGCGTCGGTCTGGCCGTCGACCAGCGCGCGCGCCTGCTCGACGATCGCGGGATCGTCGGACTGGCTGGTGGTGGTGGGTTCGAGGAAGCGCCGCACGTCCGCGGGCACGTCGCGCAGCGGCAGCGCACGCGCGCGCAGACCCGCGCCGTTGCGGGCGTGCAGCGTCAGCGCCCAGCCGCCGTCGATCCGCGTCACGTCCTGGTACGGCCCCGACTCCACCAGCGGCGCGGTGTCGTCGTCGCCTTCGACCCGCAGCTCGATCGCGAAGCTCTCGGCCCGTCGCGGCACGTTGCCGTCGATCGTCAGGTACGAGCTCAGCCGCCCCTGCGGCTCGTCCTTGGCGTTGCCCGGCAGGCTGGCCGTGAACACGCCGACCTCGAGCGACAGCGGCATGCCCTGACGATCGAGCACCGCGAGCACGCGGTCGCCGTCGCCGTCGCGCGCCTCGATGCGCCAGCCGGCGATCTGCTGCTCGCCGTCGGCGATGGTGGTCGCGCCGAGCAACGTCAGCGTGTCGCGCTCGAAGCGGAGGTTGTCGTCGTCGAAGCTGCTGTAGCTGCGCGTCAGCGGCGGCTTGGCCCCGCCCTCGGCCTCGCGCACGAGCTCGTCGAAGACCGACAGCTCGCTGCGGAAGTCCGCCGGCGTGGTGAAGTGGTGCGTGCGATCGTGCGCCGGGCCGCGCACGCGCACCGTCAGCTGTTCGCCCGCCAGCGTGGTCTCGCTGCGCTCTTCGACGCCGGCCTCCACGCTGATCTCCTCGCTGCGACGGAACGCGAAGCCCGGGCCGTACTCCACGCTCTCGCGGCTCTCGATGCGCTTGGGGTCGTCGCCGGCGTCGTCGAGCGCGAGCAGCAGCTCCGTGCGCGTGTCCCAGCGTTCGCCCCCGTCGGGCAGCGGCGTGCGTTCGACCGCCATCGTGCCGACCGTGCGACCGAGCACGCGCGTCTGCAGCGTGCGCGCGCGTGCCGTCTGCGGCTGCTCGTTCGCCGCCGCCGCCGCCGTGACACCGTCGTGGGTCTGCGGCGGTGTGCCGTCGGCCTCGGGCGCGACGGGACGACAGGCCCACAGCGACGAGGCGAGGGCGAGCGCGAGGGCGACGGGCGGGACGGGGGTGCGCGCGGACATGATCACGGAGCCGGCAGTACCGCCGAGTATGGGCGCGGATTGCCGCCGACGCCCGCGGTCACCGCGATCAGTTGCCCGCGGTCTCGTCGACGTACGCGATGGCCCGCACGAGCTCCAGCAGGCGGCGCTGATCGACCGGCGACGCGTGTAGGAAGCGCACGCCCATGCCCGAGCGACCGGGCTCCAGTGTGGTCCACACCACTTCGCCGCGCAGCTCGATGCGACCGCGGGCGTCGCCCGGCGTCGTACCGAAGCGCAGCTGCAACTGAGTGCCCTGCGGCAGCGGCTCCGCCGTGCGCACGAAGATGCCGCACGACGAGATGTCCGTGATCGACGCGAAGAGGTACGTGCCCTCGACGTTGCAGTCGACGTCGAGCTCGACCGCGTAGCGCGACGCGGTGCGGCGATCGGACTGGGCCTCGGGCGGCACGGGTTCGCCCACGCTAGCAGGTCGCGTGACCGCGAGAACCGAAATCCGACCGGGCCGCGGTGACGGCTGCGTCACGAGGGCGGCGCGGCGGGCGAACGCGGCCCACGCTCGGTTCCACTCGCGCCAGCCCACGCGGGGCAACGCACGCCGGCGCGTCCCCGCGCGCGACTCAGAAGCAGCACTCGACGACCATCGCCGTGATGTTGTCGGTGCCGCCGGCCGCGTTCGCGCGGTCGATGAGCTCCGACACCGCCTTCTCGAGATCCTCGTGGCGGCCGGTGATGGTGTGGATCTCGGCGTCGGTCAACATGCCCGACAGCCCGTCGGAGCACAGCACGAAGCGGTCGCCGTCTTGCAGCTCGACCCGCGAGATGTCGACCACGACGTTGTCGCGCATGCCCAGCGCGCGCGTGATGACGTTCTTGTGCGGGAAGTTGCGCGCCTCTTCCTCGGTCATGTCCGGGCGCGCTTCCTTGTAGTCCTCGAGCAGCGAGTGGTCGCGCGTCAGCTGGTGGATCGATCCGTTGCGCAGGCGGTAGCAACGCGAGTCGCCGACGTGCGCGACGAAGGCCTGATCACCTTTGACGATGAACGCGACGATGGTCGTGCCCATCCCGCGCAGGTGCGGGTTCTTGCCGGCGCTCTCGTGGATGCGTTGGTTCGCGAGGCGGATCGACGCGACCATGCGGTTCTCCGCATAGGACAAACTCGAGTCGTAGCGATACGGCCACGTCGCGTCTTGATCCTTGCTGTGGCGATAGAACTCGCCGATCACCTCGGCGGCGAGCTTGCTCGCGACCTCGCCCGATGCGTGACCGCCCATGCCGTCGGCGACCATGAACAGCTGCTCGTCCTCGATCAGCGCGAAGTAGTCCTCGTTGTGAGTCCTCTTCATGCCGACGTCGGTCTTGGCCGCGTACCGGATCCGCACCTTGATCGCATCGTAGCCGAGTGCGCGGGCGCGCTCCAAGCCGAGTCGAGCCCCCCGCGATCTCCCCCACGCCGCCCGCGGTGACCCGCCCGCGCGGCAGGGGCGATGCTCCCTCGAAGTGGCCGCAGGGGTGCTGCAGCTGCCCGCAGAGGCCCGAATCGACGTCACTTGACATTTGCGCAGTGGCAGGGCAGAACCAGCGTTGCACGGCGTTGCCGCGACGAGGCACCTGGCCTTGGGCGGGGCGCACCTGCTACGGCAACGCCCCATGACCCGCCCGCACGGCTCCGCACCGATCGCCGAAGTCCTCAGCATCGGTGACGAGCTCCTCTGTGGCGACACCGTGAACACCAACGCGGCGTTCCTCGGTCAGCGTGCGCGGGCGCTCGGGGTCGTGCTCACGCATGTCGAGGTCGTGCGCGATCGCGAGGACGAGATCGTCGCGGCGGTGCGCGCCGCGGCCTCGCGCTGCGACGTGCTGCTGGTCAGCGGCGGGCTCGGACCCACCACCGACGATCTCACCACCGCCGCGGTCGCGCTCGCGGCCGGTTGCCCCCTGGTGCGGGATGCAGATGCGGTCGCGCGTCTGGAAGAGAAGTTCCGTCGCTTCGCGCGCGTGATGCCGCCGGCCAACCTCAAGCAGGCCGAGCGACCCGAGCGTGCGCAGTGGCTCGACAATCCCATCGGCAGCGCCGAGGGCTTCTGGCTCGAGCTCGGCGGCTGTGCGGTGTTCGTGATGCCGGGCGTGCCGCGGGAGCTGCAGCGGATGCAGCGCGAACAGGTCGAGCCGCGCCTGCGCGAGCGCCTGGCGCTGCGTCCGGTCGCGCGCCGGGTCTATCGCCTGCTGGGCCTGGGCGAGTCCGCGATCGCAGAGAAGGTGGAGCCGATCGTCGACGCCGCGCGTGAACGCAGCGCCGCGTTGCGGCAGCTGTTCGTGCACTACCGTGCCGCGATGCCGGAGGTGATCGTGGTGCTCGAGGGCACCGCGCGCGACGGCGAAGGCGCGGGCGAGGACGAGCTCTCCGGCTTCGACGCGGCGATGCAGCAGGCGCTGGCGCCCGCGCTCTACGGCATGGGCGAGGCCGATCTGCCCACGCGCATCGTCGCCGCGGCCACGCGCGCGGGCCTGCGGCTGTGCTGCGCCGAGTCGTGCACCGGCGGTGCCGCGGCCGCCGGCCTCGCGTCGGTGCCCGGTGCGTCCGCCTGCCTCGACGGCGCGATCGTGGCCTACGACAACCGCATCAAGCGCGAGCAGCTCGGCGTCGACGCAGCGCTGCTCGAGCAGCACGGCGCGGTGTCCGAGCCGGTCGCGCGCGCCATGGCCGAGGGCGCGCTGAGATCGCTCCGGAGCGATCTCGCGGTCGCCATCACCGGCATCGCCGGTCCGGACGGCGGCACCGCGGAAAAGCCCGTCGGAACCGTCCATGTCGCCGTCGCGGACCGCGACGGCACCCGTCATCTCCGACTGCAGCTGCGCGGTGATCGTGGCACGCTGCAGCGCGCCGCGGCGTCCTGGGCCCACAAGCTGTTGTGGGATCGCCTGGTCGAGCGCGGGGTTGCGACGTTGCAGTGGCTGGCACCGTCGCCGCTCGAGTGAACCTCAACGCCCATTCGTCCGCCCACTGGTCCAGGAGCCCGTCATGTCCGCATCCGATCCGAAGCAACCCGTCAGCCCCGCCAAGCAGCGGGACGCAGCCATCGGTCTCGCGCTCGCCACCATCGAGAAGCAGTTCGGCAAGGGCTCGATCATGCGGCTGTCGGCCGATGGCAAGCTGCCCCTGGGCGACGTCACCGTCGTGCCCACCGGCTGCCTCGCGCTCGACATCGCGACCGGCATCGGCGGGCTGCCCCGCGGTCGCATCATCGAGATCTACGGTCCGGAGTCCTCGGGCAAGACGACCCTCGCGCTGCACGCGGTCGCCGAGGCGCAGCGCAACGGCGGCGTGTGTGCGTTCATCGACGCCGAGCACGCGCTCGACGTCGGCTACGCGCGCAAGATCGGCGTGCGCACCGACGACCTCTTGGTCTCGCAGCCCGACTACGGCGAGCAGGCGCTGGAGATCTGCGACATGCTGGTGCGCTCGGGCGCGGTCGACATCGTCGTGATCGACTCGGTCGCGGCGCTGACGCCCAAGGCCGAGCTCGAGGGCGAGATGGGCGACTCGCACGTGGGTCTGCAGGCGCGACTGATGAGCCAGGCGCTGCGCAAGCTGACCGCGTCGATCTCGCGCAGCCGCACCATCGTCATCTTCATCAACCAGCTGCGCATGAAGATCGGCGTGATGTTCGGCAGCCCCGAGACCACCACCGGTGGCAACGCGCTCAAGTTCTACGCCTCGATCCGGCTCGACATCCGCCGCATCGGCGCGATCAAGTCGGGCGAGCAGGTCGTCGGCAACCGCACGCGCGTCAAGGTGGTCAAGAACAAGCTCGCGCCACCGTTCCGCGAGGTCGAGTTCGACATCACCTACGGCGAGGGCGTGAGCCGACCGGGCATGCTGGTCGACATGGGCGTCGAGGCCAACGTGATCGAGAAGTCGGGCGCGTGGCTGTCGTACAAGGGCGAGCGCATCGGCCAGGGCCGCGACAACGCCAAGCAGTTTCTCGCCGATCATGCGGACGTCGCCGGCCGCATCGAGGCCGAGCTGCTGGCCAAGCACGGCATGACCCTGCGCCTGCCGGGCAGCGACGCGGGCAAGGCCGAGTCGAAGCCCGAGGCTCGGGCCGAGTCCGCGGACGGCGGCAAGCCGCCGGTGATGGTGGTCAAGCCCGAGGCGCCGCGGATCCCGGCGGAGAAGCCGGCCAAGGCCGGCGAGGACGACAAGCCCAACGGCCGTCCTCGCGCGCCGCGGAACTGACGCTCACGCGAGCACCGCGTCGATGGCGTCGCGGATGTTCGCGACCGCGACGAGCTCGAGCGGCAGCGCTCGACGCTCGCGCGGTGGCGTGGTCAGCACGGTGCGAAAGCCCAGCCGCCGCGCCTCGGCCAGGCGCGGCTCGACCCGCTGCACGTGACGGATCTCGCCGGTGAGCCCGACCTCGCCGAGCACCACGAGATCGCTCGCGAGCGGGCGACGCAGGTGGCTCGATGCGACCGCGAGCGCGATGGCGAGATCGGCCGCGGGCTCGTGCAGGCGCATGCCGCCGGCGACGTTGACGAACACGTCCTGGTCGAGCACCGGCAGCTCGGCGTGACGCTCGAGCACCGCGAGCAGCATCGCCAGCCGCGGCGGATCGACGCCGACGCAGTTGCGCCGCGCGCCCCCGTGCGCCGGGGCCAGCAGCGCCTGCACCTCGAGCAGCAGCGGGCGCGAACCCTCGAGCGTCGCGGTGATGCACGAGCCCGCGACGCGCTGGGGTCGCTGCGCGAGGAAGGCCTCCGAGGGGTTGTCGATCTCGCGCAGGCCCTCGGCGGTCATCTCGAACACGCCCAGCTCGGTGGTGCTGCCGAAGCGGTTCTTGCTCGCCCGCAGCAGTCGCAGCGCGCGCTCGTCGTCGCCGTCGAACGACAGCACCACGTCGACGAGGTGCTCGAGCACGCGCGGCCCCGCGAGCTGACCGTCCTTGGTCACGTGACCCACGAGCACCACCGGCACCTCGTGCAGCTTCGCGAAGCTGACCAGCTGCGCGGCGCAGGTCCGGATCTGCGCCACGTTGCCCGGCAGGCCCTCGGCCGCGGCGCTGTACACCGTCTGCACCGAGTCGATCACGACCGCCTCGAGCTCACCGGCGAGCGCGAGCTCGCGTGCGGCGTCGAGCACGGCCTCCATGCGCGTCTCGGCCATCAGCAGGAGTCGCGGATGCGCGGCGCCCAGCCGCTGCGCGCGGCCGGCCACCTGCGCGGTCGATTCCTCGCCGCTGGCGTACAGCACCGCCTTGCCGCCGCGGGCCAGGCCCGCACCGACCTGCAGCAGCAGCGTCGACTTGCCGATGCCCGGCGCGCCCGAGAACAGCGCGACGCTGCCGCGCACGAGCCCACCGCCGAGCACGCGATCGACCTCGCCCACGCCGCTGGCGAGCCGGTGCACGACCATGTCCGTGCGGTCGGCCGGCACCGGCGCGGTGCCGGCGGTCGAGAGCACCACGCGATCGACCGGGGTCTCGTCCTGCTGCTCGATCGAGTTCCACGCGCCGCACGACGGGCACTTGCCGAACCACCCGCTCGAGCTCGCACCGCACTCGTTGCACACCCATCGAGGGTTCGACTTCGCCATGGCTGGGTCGCAGGCTAGCAACGCCGGGGCGCGCGCGACAGCTGGCCGCAAGGGTCAGCTGTCCTTGCGGGTCAGGTGCCCGCGCGCGGCCGCGCTCACGGGCGCGGCGCGGCGGACTCGTCGGGCAGCTGCGCGAATGCGTCGCGCCAGCGCGTGACCTTGTCGATGAAGCGCTGCGTGCGTTCGGGCAACGGCTCGCCGGCGGCCACGCGCCGCTGCACCGCCACGTGGCCCAGCGCGTAGCCGGCCAGCGCGAGCGTGACGTCGCCGTCGAAGATCGTCAGCAGCCGCGAGAGCAGGTACGCACCGGCGTCGAGGTTGAAGCCCACGTCGTAGGGCCGGTGCGCACGACCCAGGCGCTTGGCCAGCGACTTCGACGTCGACGGCATCAGCTGCATCAAGCCCGCGGCGCCGCCGGGCCCCTGGGCCTTGGCGTGGAAGCGGCTCTCGTGCCAGATGATCGCGTCGACCAGGTACGGATCCACGCCGTGTCGCTGCGCCGCCTCGATCACCTGCGGCTGCAGCGCGACGATGCGCGGCAGGTCCTCGTCCTGCCACGGCGGCTCGAACGCGGGCGCATCGTCGACACCACCCGCGACGCGGGGATGGGCGGTGCCCGGATCCGCCGGCGTCACGCCATCGCTCGGCGCCGGCCCGGTCGGCGGCGCGGTGGTCGATGCCGGGCCCGCGGCGACGCGGCAGCCGGCCAGCGCGAGCGCGACGACGGCGACGCGGGCTCGCGGGTGCTGCATCCGGCGCTCCGGCTCAGAAGCGGATGCCGACCTGCGCCTGCAGCGTCTGCATCGCGCGGGCGTCCTCGGCGCCCTGCGGCCCGATGCGGTTGAACGCGCCCAGCGGGAACAGCACGCCGTACTGGAACTGCACGAACACCGGCTCGCGCGCGTCGTGGTAGCGCATGGCCGCGTCGATCTCGACGCCGTAGCTGAAGCGGTTGCCCAGCGTGCCCTGCTTGCGCATCGCCATCGCGTACTCGACGTCGACGCGCGCAGAGAAGTGGTTGAAGAAGTAGAACGCGGCCCAGGGCTTGAAGTACGCCGCGTTGGAGACCGTGCCGAGGATCTCGCGGAACATCAGCAGGTCGATGTTGTAGGCCGGGTTGAAGCGGAAGTTGCCGACCGTGCCGTTGTTGCCGAGCAACAGCGGGCTCTGCGGGTTGTAGTCGACCGGCGGCGAGCGATCGCCGGTGGCGAAGCCGTGATCGAAGCCGATGTGGAAGCGGTCGCGGAAGAAGCCGTACTTGAACTCGAGCGCGTAGCCGAAGGTCGCCTGCAGCTGGCGGCGCAGCGCGCTGCGCTGCAGCGTGCGGAAGTACTCCGAGTCCTCGACCTCGGCCGCGAGGTCGCGGATGTAGTAGCGACCGATGCTGCCCGAGGCCTCGAACTCGATCCGCAGCGTGCGCCAGTTGACCCGCAGCCACAGGTCCGGCGTGAAGAGGATGGCGCGGCGGTGGATCAGCGTGCCGGCGTAGTTGGTCCAGCCGTTGCGGCCCGAGCCGTCGAGATCGCCGTTGCCCAGCGTCGCGCCGCCGGGCTCGAGATCGTTGGGGTAGGCGGTGTCGTAGTACGACGCGTTGGTGCCGAGCCCGTCGCCGAGTCCGGGCGAGCCCAGCTCGTTGTCGAGATCCTGGCGTCGCAACCAGCCGATCACGCCGTAGTTCACCACCGGCGTGCCCAGCGAGATCTTGCGCCGCAGCATGTCGGGGTCGTCGCGACGCTCGATCGACACCGACCACTGGTTGACGTTGTCGAAGCGCTCGGCCGAGAAGTCCTGGCCGACGTAGCCGCCCGAGGCCCACTTGGGTCCCAGCAGCTGCGCCGCGGTCGGGCCGCTCGAGGCCCAGTCCCACGACAGCGCCACGGTGTGCGCGCGGCGGCGGTCCTTGCCGAAGGTGAACGCGCCGCGCAGCGAGTCGACCGAGTCGCCGTAGTCCTGATCGACCTGGCGGATGATGTCGGCCTGGTCGCCGCGCACGTAGCCGTTGCCGTGGTTGGCGACCACGCCCATGCCCCAGTGCCAGGGCATGCGGCCGAAGCGGAGGTCCAGGCCCCAACCGAAGCGGACGTGGCCCCACGCGCGCTTGGCCACGATGCTGTCCTGGAACGAGTTGATGCCGGCCGAGGGCGCGACCTGGGTGCGCGTGTACAGGTCGATGGGCGCGAACGGGTTGTCGAACGCGTACGAGTCGGGCGTGCTGCCGAGCACGACGTTGTCGAGCACGTCGATCTGCGCGTGCACGGCCACCGTGTCGGTGATGTGCAGCGTGGGCTCGAGCCGCAGGCGCATGTTCGCGGACGAGAAGCCCGCGCGGCGGCGACAGCGATTGCTCGCACGGATGTCGGAGACGCCGTTGGCCGTCAGTCGGTTGTAGCAATCCGACTGGTTGAGCGTGATGGTGCCGTCCTCACCGACCTCCTGCGATTCCGCGGGCGGTCGGAAGAACTTCGACGGTCGCGAGGGATCCGGCGCGACCTCGGCGAGGCCGAGGTACGGCCGGTGGAAGTAGTCGGCGCGCGCGCGCATGTAGCCGCCGAGATCGAACAGCTGGATGCGACGGAATCGCTGCGGCTGCGCCGGCACCGGCTCGATCGGGCGCAGCGCTTCCTTGTCCTTGGGCGCGGCCTCGCCGGGGCCTTCCTTCTTTTCCTTGCGCTGTCCGGGACCGCCACCGCCGGGGCCCATCGGACCGGGGCCCATGCCACCGCCGCCGAAGCCACCCATGCCGCCGCCACCGAGGCCGGGCTGGGCCGCAGCCTCCGCGGCCCCCAACGCGAGCACGCCCGCAAAGCAGGCGGCGAGGCCGAGTCGGAGTCCGCGGCCACGCCGGGTCGAAGGAACGGTCATCGAGGGCGCCGCACGGTAACCGCGGGATTCTTGCGGGTCAACCTCGCTGGGGTCCGCGCCCGCAGGCGTCTGGAGGCGTGCAGCGCGGTCTGGGGCCCGCGCCACCGCGACGCTGGGCCCGCGCCGCGGCCACCCTCGGGCCGCTCGTGCGGGCAGCTTGTCAGCGGCCGCGACGACGGCGATAGCCTCGGGCATGGCCCAAGCAGCGAACGCGGCGTGGCAGCCCGGGCAGGCGCTGTTCGTCGGATTCGAGGGGACGCAGTGCCCGCCGCCGCTGCGCGAGCTCATCGCGCAGGGGCGCGTGGGCGGCGTGATCCTCTTCAGCCGCAACATCCAGGACGCCGAGCAGCTGCGACGGCTGGTGACGAGCCTGCGCGACGCGGCACCCGCGGACGCGCCGTTGACGATCGCGATCGATCAAGAAGGTGGTCGCGTGCAGCGGCTGCGCGCGCCGTGGACCGAGTGGCCGCCGATGCGGCGCGTCGGCGAGCGTGCACAGCTGAGCTCGACCGCCGCACTCGCGCGCGCGCTGTCGCTGGAGCTGCGCGAGCTCGGCATCGGCCTCGACTTCGCACCCGTGGTCGACGTCGACAGCAACCCCGCCAACCCCATCATCGGCGACCGCAGCTTCGCGCGCGATCCGGCGGTGGTCGCCCGGCACGCCGCGGCGTTCGTCGAGGCGATGCAGGCCCAGGGCGTGGCGTGCTGCGCCAAGCACTTCCCCGGCCACGGCGACACCACGCTCGACAGTCACCTCGCGCTGCCCAAGCTCGCGCACGATCTCGATCGCCTGTTCGAGGTCGAGCTGCCGCCGTTCCAGGCCGCGATCGCGGCCGGGGTCGCGTCGATCATGACCGCCCACGTGGTCTTCGAGGCCATCGACAAGACCCGGCCGGCCAGCTTCGCGCCCGACGTCATCGCGCTGCTGCGCGAGCGACTCGGCTACGACAAGCTGCTCTGCTCCGACGATCTCGAGATGAAGGCCGTCGCCGATCACTGGCAGCCGCGCGAGATGGTCGATGCAGCGCTGGGCGCCGACGTCGACGTGTTGCTGGTGTGCCGTCGCTTCGACTTCGTCACCGAGGTGCTGGCGCGGCTCGAGCGGCAGCCCGATGCGACGCTCGAGCGCGCGCTCGGGCGCGTGGTCGCGTTCAAGCGCGCGTTCCCGGGCGTCGCGCCGGCGAGCGAGCCGCAGGGCCCGCCGTATCCCGAGCACCAGGCGCTGGCGGAGCGGTTGCTGCGCGGCGAGGCCTGACGCGCCGTCGCGCCCTGGTAGGCTCCGGCCGGTGCAGGCCTACCTCGATCTGCTGCGCGACGTGCTCGAGCACGGCGCGGTGAAGTCCGACCGGACCGGCACCGGCACCCGCAGCGTGTTCGGTCGCCAGCTGCGCTTCGACCTCGCGCAGGGCTTTCCGCTGGTCACGACCAAGAAGCTGCACCTGCGCTCGATCATCGTCGAGCTGCTGTGGTTCCTGCGCGGCGACACCAACGTCGGGTGGTTGCACGAACACGGCGTCTCGATCTGGGACGAGTGGGCCGACGCCAACGGCGAGCTGGGGCCGGTCTATGGCCGCCAGTGGCGTGCGTGGCCCACCGGCGACGGCGGCACCATCGACCAGATCGCCGACGTGATCGCGACCATCCGACGCGATCCCGACTCGCGCCGCATGGTCGTGAGCGCGTGGAACCCCGCCGAGCTGCCGCAGATGGCGCTGGCGCCGTGCCACTGCCTGTTCCAGTTCTACGTCGCCGGCGGGCGGCTGTCGTGTCAGCTGTACCAGCGCAGCGCGGACCTCTTCCTGGGCGTGCCGTTCAACATCGCCTCGTACGCGCTGCTGACCACGATGATCGCCGCGGTCACCGGGCTGCAGCCGGGCGAGTTCGTGCACAGCTTCGGCGACGTGCACCTGTACAGCAACCACCTCGAGCAGGTGCGCGAGCAGCTCTCGCGCGCGCCGCGGCCGCTGCCGCAGCTGCGGCTGGCTCGCGTGCCCGCGTCGATCTTCGAGTTCACGCCGGCGGACATCGAGGTCGTCGGCTACGACCCGCATCCGGCGATCAAGGCGCCCGTCGCGGTGTGAGCCCGATGGAGATCGCGCTGATCGCCGCGGTCGCGCGCAACGGTGTGATCGGCGTCGACGGCGGACTGCCGTGGCGGCTGCCCGGTGACATGCGGTTCTTCCGGGCGCAGACCATGGGCCACCATGTGCTCATGGGTCGCAAGACCTGGGCCTCGCTCGGGCGGCCGCTGGTCGGTCGGGTCAACCTCGTGGTCACGCGCGACCCCGCCGCGCTCGTCGGCGCGGGCTGCAACGCCTTCGCCTCGGTCGCGGAGGCGATCGCGTTCGCACGCGCGGCGGGCGAACGCGAGCTGTACGTCATCGGTGGCGAGGCGCTGTACCGCGACACCCTACCCATCGCAGATCGTATCTATCTGACACGCGTCGACCTCGCGCCCGAGGGCGACGCGCGGTTCCCCGTGCTCGACGCGTCCGGCTGGACCCTCGCAGAACGGATCGCGCACGACGCCGGCCCGCCTGCCTACGAGATCGTGCGTTTGGAGCGGACGCGCACCTGAAGCGGACGCGGCACGGGAAGCGGACGCGCATGGGAAGCGGACGCGCATGGGAAGCGGACGCGCATGGGAAGCGGACGCGCATGGGAAGCGGGCGCGCATGGGAAGCCGGCGCGCTCCTGAGGCCGACGCGCACCTGAAGGGGCCGCGCACGTGAAGCCGACGCGCACGCGATCGTGGTGCGGCCCAACGCTGGTGCCGCGGTCGCGGCGCGCAGCACCGTCGTCCGCGGTGGCGCACCCTGTCGTCGGCGTCATACCGGCGTCGCGTACGCCAGCGGCCGCAACACGCCAGCGCGCGTGACCGCACTGCCGGTGCGACAGCTCGCCCGGGGGGCGGCGCGCCGGCGAGCCCACACCCGTGCCACGGCGCGCCAGCGATGCCGCCAACAGTGCAGTAGATCAACTCCAGCGCGGCCGCAGCGGACAATTTGATCCCAACCGACTTGTGCCGTGGCCGACTCCGCTCTATTCTCATCGCATCGTGCCTGCTTCTCGTTTTGCGTTCGTGCTGGGCTGCGCCACCATGGCGTTGGGCCTTTCCGGTTGCTTCATCACGACCGACGGCGAGCGCTACAGCGACAGCGACGTCGGCACCGATGGTGACTGTCCCGTGGGGCATGAGGGCTGCGCGTGTACGAGCGGTGGCTCGTGCAACCCCGGCTTCCTCTGCAACACCAACCTCAACATCTGTATCAGCGACTCGTGCCCGGTCGGCACCGAGACCTGCGTGTGCACGCCGATGGGTGCATGCGATCCGGGCCTCGTGTGTCTGTCGGACTTCTGCGTCGACCCCGGGCCGCAGTGCCCGGTCGGCACGGAGAGCTGCCCGTGCACCGATGGCGGCGGCTGCGATGTCGGCCTGGTGTGCCTGTCGCAGACCTGCGTCGACGCGTCGGGCCTGACCACGGGCAGCGAGGGCACCGCGGGCAGCAGCTCCGGCGGTGGCGGCAGCACCGGTGGCGCGGACACGTCGACGTCCACCGGCGCGCCCGACCCGGACACCAGCACCAGCGCCTGATCGCCGCTGCGGCGTCGTGGCCACGCGGGTGACCCCTCAGGGTCGCGCGCCGCGACGACGTCGCGCGATCGATTCGATCGCGAGCAGCAGCGCGAGCACGATCACGAGCTGACGCCAGCGCGGCAGGGCGATCGCGGCGCGGCCGGTGTCGGTGGTGTCGTCGGCTGCGAGCTCGAGCCAGTGGGTGTCGCTCTCGCGGGGATCCACCGCAACCACGAACGTCGAGGTCGTCGCGTCGTCGCGGGTGCGGTAGTGGCCCGGCGTGAAGGTCTCGCGGAACACCGCGTGGCCCTCCGCATCGGTCGCGGCCGGGACCTCGCGGCCGTCGGGCGTGAGGACCACGAGCGCGCCCTTGGCCCGGATGGTGCGCGGCTCGCCGACGAAGATCCGCGACGCGAGCGCGCCGCCCGAGGCGTCGCCGACGTAGCTCAGCATCGCGCTGGCCAGCGGCACGAAGCCCGCGCGCAGCGGGAGATCGGCCCAGTCGCGATCGATGGTCGTCGTGAGCAGCGCGACTCGGCCCGCGCCACTGCTGCGGGTCACCAGCGCCGGCGCACCGTTGGTGTAGCCCAGCGCGATCGCGGCGCCGCGCGTGGGATCGGGGTCGCACAGGATGACCTTGCGGACGCGCGCGCCCGAGAGCCCCAGCTCACCACCGAGGCCGCGGAACATCGGGTGGCCGAGATCGGGCGGCGCGAAGCCCTCGACGCGCGCCTCGGTGCGACCGGGTGCGGTGCCCAGCACCACGGTCTCGCGCAGGCGCAGCGGCAGCACCTTTGCGAGCCGCGCGTTGTAGGCGTCGGGGTCGACGCGATCGCCGACGGTGACGACCAGACCCATGCCGCGCTCGACCGCCGCGACGATCGCCGGCGCCACGTCCTCGCCCGGCGCGCGCACGTTCGCGAGCACGAGCACGTCGATGTCGGCGAGCGCGCGCTCGCCCTGCTCGCGCACGCGATCCTCGAGTTGATCCGGTGCCAGCGAGGACAGCCGCAGCCGCTGTTCGCGGTCGGCCGCGCCGACGGCGGTCGCGAGGAAGAACACCTCGTCGTGGGCGCGCAGCTCGCTGGGATCGCCGTTGACGACCGTGATCTCGATCGCGTCGTCGGCGGTGAGCCAGGTGTGCCGCGCGTCGTCGAGCGGCAACGGATCGGCGGGCAGATCGAGCGCTACGGTCGCGGCCGCCGACGGCGCCTCGCCCAACAGCACGTGGGTGAACTCGAACGGAGCCTCGCTGTCGGGGTCGAGCTCGACGGTGCCGCGCGCGGTCTCGATGCCGTCGATCGCGAGCGTGACCGGCACGGTCCAGCGCGCGTCGCCGCCGCGGCGCCGCACGATCATCTGGATCCGCACCGCCCGCGGATCGATCTCGGGTGCGGGCGACCAGCTCAGCTCGTGGATGCCCAGGTGCGCCGGCGGGCTCTCTTGCGGTGGCACCGCCGGGATCGCGATCACCGAGACGCCGTCGTCGGTGGTCCGCGGCAGGCTCGCGAGCCCACCCGCGGTCGCGTCACCCAGCGCGTAGACCACCCGGCGGCGATCGGCCTCCGCGTCGCGCAGCAGCCGGACCGCGGCCGGCAGTGCGTCGGCCATGGTCCACGCGCCCAGCCGCGGCGCGCCACCGTCGGCCCACTGCTGCAGGGCGTCGCGCACGCGATCGAGATCCGCGGTGGGCTCGAGCACGGGGCCGTCGGGATCGCTGGTCAGCAGACCCACGCGGGTCTGCGGCGGCATCGAGGCCAGAAGCTCCTGCGCACGCTCGACCGCGCGCTGCATCAGCGTGCGATCGCCGACGCGCAGGCCCATGCCGCCCGAGCCGTCGACCAGCACGATCGCGTCATGCGGCACGGTCACGATCGCGACGCCCGCGGGGTCGAGCGCGGCCGGTCGCGCGAGGATCACGACCGCGATCGCGAGCAGCAGCAGTCGGATGACCAGCAGCGGTCGATCCTCGAGCACGCGTCGGCGCGTGACCGCGGGCTCGTCGGCACGCAGGAATCGCAGCGCCGCGAACGGGATCGTGCGCGGCGGTTGGCGGCCGAGCAGGTGCGCGGCGATCGGGATCGCCAGCCCCAGCAGCCCCAGCAGCAGCGCCGGCGCCAGGAAGCTCATGGGCGCGCCTCCAGCGGTGCCGCCTGGCCGCCCAGTCGCGCGAGCAACGACACGAACGCGGGCGCGAGCGCGGCCTCGCTGTGCACGGGTTGGTGCAGCACGCCGTGGTGCTCGCACCCGCGCGCGACCGCGCCCAGGTGCTCGCCCAGCCGCGCGAGGTAGGCCGTGCGCATCGCCGTGGCCGCGCCCTCGACATCGCTGCGCAGCTGCCGGGGGTCGACGAAGCGCAGCACACCTTGGTCGTGCCACGGGAACTCGCGCTCGTCGCGGTGCAGCACCTGCAGGACCACGACGTCGTGCCGACGCGCGCGCAGCTGCGCGAGGCCCTGCAGCAGCGCCTGGTCGTTGGCCTCGGCGTCGGCGTGATCGTCGGCGAGATCGAGCCAGTCGGTCGCGAGCACCACCAGCGATCGCGGTGGCAGCCGCGGTGCGATCGCGTCGGGCAGCCGCTGCAGCGGCGCGCGCCCGCGGGGTGCGGTGCGACCGAGCACGCGCGCGATCGCATCGAGGCGATCGGGCCCCGCGCCGGGCCGCAGCAGCGAGACGTCGAGGCCGCCATCGCCTGCGATCGCCAGGCCCACGCGATCGCCCTGGCGGATCGCGGCCCACGCCAGCGCAGCGAGCAGCGCTCGCGCGGCGCGGTACTTGTGGCTGCTGCCCTCGCCGTAGTCCATGTTCGCGCCGGCATCGAGCGCGAGCACGAGCGTGAGCTCGTCCTCGGCCTCGGTCTGGCGCAGCACCAGACGATCGCGGCGCGCGACCGCACGCCAGTCGAGCTGGCGTGGATCGTCGCCGGGGGTGTACGGGCGGTGGTCGCGGAAGTCGAGCCCGACGCCCGCGCGCGCCGACGGGTGGCGCCCGTGCCGGCGACCCAGCACCGGCCGTCGCAGCACCAGCGGATGCGTGCGCAGCAGCGCGTCGAGGTCCGCGGGGACCAGCTCACCGATGGTGGAGCCCGCCGCGGCCACGGCTCACGCCCGCACGGCGCCGAGCACCTCGGCCATGATCGCGTCGGTTCCGACGCCGCGCGCCTCGGCGGCGAAGCTGCGCACGAGCCGGTGCTCGAGCACGGCCGACGCCAGCGCGCGCACGTCGTCGATCGACGCCGCCGCGCGGCCATCGAGCGCGGCCCGGGCCTGCGCCGCCGCGAGCAGCTGCTGGCCCGCGCGCGGTCCTGCGCCCCAGCGCACGAGCTCACGCACCGCCGCCGGCGCGCTGGGATCGCTGGGACGCGACGCCCGCAGCAACGCGACCACGTGATCGACGACCGAGCCCGGCACCGGGATGCGTCGCACCAGCTCCTGGTGCGCGATGAGCTGCGCCGGCGTCAGCACCGGCCGCAGCTCGCCGACCTCGTCCGGATCGAACGCGACGATGCGGCGCTCCGACTCGAGGTCGGGGTAGTCGACGACGATCTGCAGCATGAAGCGATCGAGCTGGGCCTCGGGCAGGGGATAGGTGCCCTCCTGCTCGATGGGGTTCTGCGTGGCGAACACGTGGAACGGCGGCGCGAGCCGGTGGGTCTTGCCGCCGGCGGTCACGCGACCCTCCTGCATCGACTGCAGCAGCGCCGCCTGGGTCTTGGGCGGGGTGCGGTTGATCTCGTCGGCGAGCAGCAGGTTGCAGAACACCGGACCCGCGACGAAGCGGAAGTGGCGACGGCCCGACTCGGCGTCGTCCTCGAGCACCTCGCTGCCGGTGATGTCCGCCGGCATGAGATCGGGCGTGAACTGGATGCGCGAGAACTCGAGCTCGAGCGCCTGCGCCAGCGAGCTCACCAGCAGCGTCTTGGCCAGGCCGGGCACGCCGACGAACAGGCCGTGGCCGCGCGCGAACAGGCACACCAGCAGCAGGTCGATCACGTGGGCCTGGCCCACGATGCGTCGGTGGATCTCGTCGACCAACCGCGCGTGCGCCTCGGCGAGCTGGCGCAGCGCCGCGGAATCGTCGGCCGTGAGGGGATCGATGGGGGCGCTGTCGGGCACGGAGCGTCGCGCGGAGGCGTCGCCGCGCGCCCCTGATATACCGCGGATGCGCGGCGGGGCCCGGGTGCCGCGCGCGCGGACGCCCCGTTGCCACGGCAGCACGCGGCCGCGCGTCGCGGTCGCGACGAGCGCCCCGTGCGCCCGCCCGGCACCGCGCGGTGATTCTCTCCTCTTCGTCCGTGAAAAGCTCCACGGTTTGACCGACGGCCAGACCTGGTCCAAGGTTGGACCCGCAGCCTTAGGCACGGGGCGCCCCCGGGACCGCCCCGTCAGAAACTCGGTCCTTCGTCGGAGAATCAAGACCATGCCCAGCTTCCAAGACCTCCTCGCGACCGTGAAGAGCCGCATCCGCGAGATCTCGGTGGAGGAGACCAAGGCGCGGGTGCTCGACGCGCCCGGCGGCCCGGTGCTCGTCGACGTGCGCGAGCGCGACGAGTACGAGCAGGGCTACATCCCGCGTGCGCAGTGGATCCCGCGCGGCTTCCTCGAGCTCAAGATCGAGGAGGCGGTGCCGGAGCGCGAGCGCGAGGTGATCCTCTACTGCGCCGGCGGCACCCGCTCGGCGCTCGCCGCCGCGGCGCTGCACGAGCTGGGATACCAGCGCGTCTCGTCGATGGCCGGAGGCTTCCGCGCGTGGAAAAACGCCGGCTACGCGTTCGATCGTCCGCGCGCGCTCAGCCCCGAGCAGGTCAAGCGCTACAGCCGACACATCATGTTGCCCGAGGTCGGCGAGGCCGGTCAGGCCAAGCTGCTCGACGCCAAGGTGTTGTTCCTCGGCGCCGGCGGTCTGGGTTCACCGTCGAGCCTGTACCTCGCGGCCGCCGGCGTCGGCACCATCGGCATCGTCGACGACGACGTGGTCGACGAGAGCAACCTGCAGCGGCAGGTGCTGCACAACATCGAGCGGCTGGGCATGCCCAAGGTCGAGAGCGCGCGCAAGACCCTGCAGCTGCTCAACCCCGACGTGCAGGTGCACGCCCACCGCACGCGGCTGTCGAGCGAGAACGTGATGGAGATCCTCGCCGGCTACGATCTCGTGATCGACGGCGCCGACAACTTCCCCACGCGCTACCTGCTCAACGACGCGGCGCTCAAGCTGCGCAAGCCCGTCATCCACGCCTCGATCTTCCGCTTCGAGGGCCAGATCACCACGTTCTTGCCCGACTCGGGCCCGTGCTACCGCTGCCTGTACCCCGACCCGCCGCCGCCGGGCATGGCGCCGTCGTGCCAGGAGGCGGGTGTGCTCGGCGTGCTGCCGGGACTCGTCGGCACCATGCAGGCCAACGAGGCGGTCAAGGTGATCCTCGGCGTGGGCGAGACGCTGTCGGGGCGGCTGCTGGTGTTCGACGCGCTCGGGACCAAGTTCCGCACGCTCAAGCTGCGCAAGGATCCCGGCTGCCGCGTGTGCAGCAAGCACCCGTCGGAGATCGAGCTCATCGACTACGAAGCGTTCTGCTCGATCTGATCGCGGCGGCGGAACTCCGCACGCGCGCGGTTGTCCGGCCGCGCGTGCGAACCCTGCCGCTGTTGCTCGCCGCATGTGCGGCCTCGGATCCCGCGCCGGCGGCGGCGCCGACACCCGCAGCCGCACCACCGGCGCCCGTGATCGCGGCGGCCGTGGCCGAGCCGGCGCGCAGCGACGCCGAGCACTGGTCGCAGCAGGGCGACGAGGCCTTCGCGCGCGGTGACGTGGCGGCCGCACGCGCCGCGTTCGCGCGCGCGGCCGCCAGCGACGAGCCCCACGCGCGGGCCTACGCGCGCTATCGCCTGGGCTGGTGCGAGCTCACCGACGGCCGTGCGATCGAGGCGCTCGATGCATTCGTGCACGCGGTGCGCGAGACCGCGGCGACGGGCCAGCCCGAGGCGATGACGCGGCTGCACCGCGAGGCGCTGCGCGACAGCACGCTCGCGTACGCTCAGGCCGGTCGACCCGAGCGCGCGGTCGACTTCTACCTCGCGATCGATCCGGCCCTGGCCCAGGCGGCGCTCGCGACGTTGATCGAGCACTACCGCACGCGCGGCGACGCCGAGGCGGTCGCGAGCCTGTGCCGCGACAGCCGCGTCCAGGCCTGCGCTGGGCTGCGTTCGCGCGATCAGGGTCGGCCGCTGGGCGCCGCTGCTACAGTGCCGAGGTGAAGAGCTTCGAGGAGGTCGCCGCCTTCATCCGCAACAACGAGGTCGGGCGGCGGGCGTGCGTCGACACGCCGTTCGGGCGCCGGCTGGTCTGCTACGCGGATCTGACCGCGACCGGCCGCTACCTCCACTTCGTCGAGGGCTGGATCCGGCGGGTGCGGCCGTTTTACGCCAACTCGCACACCGCGGTGTCGTCGACCGGTCGCGTGATGACGCAGCTGCGCGAGAAGTCGCGCTGCCTCATCCACCGCGCGGTCGGGGGCGGCCCGCAGGACGAGGTGCTGTTCGTCGGCGCCGGCGCGACCGCGGCGGTCAACAAGCTCGTGGGCCTGTTGGGGCTGCGGATCTCCGAGCCGCTCGAGCGCGAGTTCGGGCTGTCGCAGCACATCCCGCCCGATCGCCGCCCGGTGGTGTTCATCGGACCCTACGAGCACCACAGCAACGAGCTGCCGTGGCTGGAATCGGTCGCGGAGGTCGTCGAGGTCGATCTCGACGACAGCGGCCGCGTGGATCTGGTGGACCTCGAGCGCAAGCTGTCGCGCTATCCCGATCGCCCGCTCAAGCTGGGCTCGTTCTCGGCCGCGTCGAACGTCACCGGCGTGCTGACCAACGTGCCGGTCATCGCCGAGATCCTGCACCGCCACGGCGCGTTCGCGTGCTTCGACTACGCCGCGGCCGGTCCCTACGTGCCGATCGACATGCATCCGCCGGACCCCCGCCACCGCATCGACGCGATCTATCTTTCGATGCACAAGTTCATCGGCGGCCCCCAGGCCTCGGGCGTGTTGGTGGCCAACCGCGCGTTGTTCCGCACGCGCGTGCCCGAGCGGCCCGGCGGCGGCACGGTGCACTACGTCTCGGGTCCGGGCCGCGACGCGGTCGACTACACCGAGCGCCTGGGCGAGCGCGAGGAGGGCGGCACGCCGTCGATCCTCGGCGACGTGCGGGCCGGCACCGCGTTCCTGGTCAAGCAGATGATCGGTGCCGAACGCATCATCGCGCACGAGACCGAGCTCGCCGCGCGGGCGCTGGCGCGGCTGAAGCGGCACCCGAAGATCGAGCTGCTGGGCCCGCTGACGGTGCCGCGCCTGTCGATCCTGTCGTTCAACATCGAACGGCTGCACCACGATCTGGTCTCGGCGCTGCTCGATCACCTCTTCGGCATCCAGAACCGCGCCGGCTGCTCGTGCGCGGGGCCCTACGGCCACCGCCTGCTCGGGATCGATCGCACGGTGTCGGAACGCTACCGCGCGATGATCCGCCGCGGGCTCGAGGGCATCAAGCCGGGCTGGGTGCGCCTGACGCTGCCGTTTTACGCCACCGAGGACGACTTCGAGTTCCTGCTGCGCGCGATCGAGTTCGTCGCCGATCACGGCGAGGCGTTCGTGCCGCTGTATCGGCTCGACTGGCGCGACGGCGTGTGGCGCCACATCGACCGGCCCACGCCCGACGTCGAGCCGATCGAGCTCACCGTCGCCGCGCTGGAGGAGGCCGCGCAGAGCTTCGCCGCCGGCGATCACGAGGCGCCGATGTCCGAGCACCAGCTGCTGGTCGAACGCCGCCGCTACTTCGAGGAGGCCGAGGCCGCGGCCACGACCCTGCGCGCGCGCTGGGCCGCGAACCCCCCGCGGTGGAACCCGCCGACCGGCGATCCCGAGATCGACGCGCTGGTGTGGTTCAGCTACGTCGAGAGCGACGGGATGCCCGTCGCCGCAGCGGCGCCAGCAGCATCAGCCAATGCCAGCCCGCGGGGCTGAGGCCGACGCCGCACGCACAACCGCCGTCGTCGTCGAGCGCGCCGCCACCGTCGCTGCTGTCGGCATCGCCGCTGCCGTCGGCGTCGCCGGTCGTCGTGGCCGGGGTGTTGGTGGTGCCCGAGCCCGACTCGTCCGCGGCCGCGGGCTCGCCCGCGCCGACGGTGATGGTGATGCTCGCGCTGCCCTCGTTGCCGGCGACGTCGCGCGTGGCCACGTCGATGGTCCACACGCCGTCGGGCACGTCGTTGAGCGCGACCGGGAACACGCCCGGGCCCGCGAGATCGACCGCGCTCTCGAAGCCGTCGACGAAGGTGATGTTGGTCGCGAAGACCTGCGGCGCGATGTCGTCGTGCAGCTCGAGCACCAGCGAGAAGCTGTTGGGCACGTGCGCGCCGTCCGACGGGCTCACGATGCTGACGACCGGTGCGACCTCGTCGGGCTGCCGCGGACCGAACAGCATCAACATCTCCTGGTAGCTGTTCTGCTCGCCCTCGGGGCAGAACTCCGCGTGCTGCCGCGGGCACAGATTCGGCGTGTACACGATCGGGCTGCACTGATCCTCGAAGTGGGGATCGGGCGCGTTGCCGACGGTGGGAAACAGCAGGTCGCCGGTGGAGTCGACGTGCTCGAGCCCCCAGGTGTGGGCCAGCTCCTGCAGCACGACCTTGGCGGTGTCGCTGGGCAGCATGTCCTCGGGGTCGAGCGTGAAGGAGAGATCACCGCCGTCGACGTCGAAGCAGTCGATCTTGGGCGCGATGCCGAGGAAGCCGCCGGCCGGCGGTGACCACTGGCCGATCGCCTCCATGTCGTAGTCGACGTCCTGCGGTGGGCGCTCGGTGGTGACGATGACGTCGAAGTCCGCCAGGTCCGCGACCACCGTCTGCACCACCGCCGCGCGCTCGGCCGCGCCGCCCTTGTACGGCAGCACGGCGCCCTGGAACAGCGACGAGCAGTTGTCGTGCGGGTCGTCTTCGGTCTCGCCGCACCACTGCACGTCGACGCCGTCGAAGGCGAGGAACAGCACCCGGCGGTCGGCCGCGGTGCCGCCCTCGGCCGTGGCGCCGGTGACCCGCGGCGGGCGCGACGGATCCTCGACCACGCGGCCCGCGAGCGCGTCCGCCTGCGCCTGCGCGTCACGGCTCGCCGACGCCGCGACGAGCACCATCGCGGCGACGAGTGCACGGTGATCGAAATGCCCGCGTGGCGATGCCATCGGTGGGGTGCGTCGCGCTGGACTACCGTGGCAGCTTTGATCATCATTGTCCAACCGAATGACGTCTGCTGCGCGACCGAGCATCCGGCGGAGCATGGTTCGCGCGGCCGCGACCTGGCTCGCGCTGTGCGGGCCGATCGGCTGCGGCGGTGGCCCGTCGACCGCCGAGGGCGACGCGAGCTCGAGCAGCAGCAGTGGCACCGGCACCTCGTCGAGCACCGGCAGCACCGCGAGCCACGACAGCAGCAGCGGCGACGACGGCTCGACCGGCGCGCCGGTCTGTCCCGCGGGCTCGTGGGGCTGCCCCTGCGACGCCGGCAGCTGCGTCGACGGCGGTGTGTGCGACGACGGCGTGTGTCGCGAGTGTCCGATCGGCACGCTCGACTGTGCGTGCACGCCCTCGGGCCTGTGCGCGGTCGGACTCGATTGCGACGGCGAGGCCTGCCGCGCACCGCAGCGCATGTGCCCCACCGCCGGCGACGGCATCTGCGACGAACCCAGCGGCACCGGGCGCTGCGCCGCGGGCACCGATGCCTACGACTGTTGCTACTTCTCCAACGGCGTGTGTGAAGTGGGCCGCGGTTGCCCCGAGGGCTCCGACGACTTCGATTGCGGCAACTGTCCCTGGCAGGGCAACGGCGTGTGCAACGAGCCGCAGGGGCAGGGCGGCTGCCCCGAGGGCAGCGATCCGCTCGACTGTTGCGCCACACCCCAAGACGGCGTGTGCGAGGAGCAGGCGTCGGGCGGACGGTGTCCCAACGGCAGCGACTTCTACGATTGCGGGGACTGCATCTACACGCAAAACGGCGCGTGCGACGAGCCCGGGCTGTGCCC
>JAIBBS010000358.1 GCA_019694555.1 Nannocystaceae bacterium | reverse complement strand
CGCGAACGCGCTGCCGCCGGGCCCGGCCGCGCCGCTGGTGCAGGCGCAGCCCGAGTCCTCGCCGCTGCCGCCGGTCGCCGCAGGGCCGCCGGTGCTGCCGCCGTCGTCGCCGGTGCCGCCCTCCTCGGTGCCGTCGCTGCCACCGCTGCTGCCGCCTTCGCTGCCGCCACCGGTGGTGTCGGCCGACGCGGGCGCGTCGACGATGACGAAGCTGCGCTCGGCGCTGGCCTCGTTGCCCGACTCGTCGACGATCTCGACGCGGATCGTGTGCGTGCCGTTGCCCAGGCCGTGGCCCGTCGGCGCGTCGCCGCCCTTGATGGGAAAGTCGAGCGTCGCGTCGAGGAACTTCGAGTCCTCCACCGCGGCGACGTCGTCGAAGTAGATGGTCGTGGTCAGCACCTGCGGCTTGCGATCGTCGTCGAGCGTCAGCACGAGGTTCCAGTCGTCCTGGTAGGCGAACTGCGCGCCCTCGGTGGGCTCGTCGATCGAGACCGACGGCGCGACGGTGTCGGGCACCGTCGGCCCGAACACCAGCAGCAGCTCCTGGTACGAGTTCTGCTGCGAGTTGCCGCAGAACATCGAGTGGATCTGGTTGCACACGCCGAAGCTGGGGTTGAGATCCGTGTCCGAGACGATCTGGCTGCACACGTCGCGGTAGGTCGGATCGGTGGTGCCGCCGGCAGTCGGATAGAGGTTGTCGAGGTCGTCGTCGACGTGCTCGAGGCCCCAGGTGTGCGCGGCCTCCTGGTTGATCACCGTCGCGATGGTGTTCGAGCCCGAGTCGACCAGGAACGCGAAGCTGGTCTCGTTGGGATCGGAGTTGCCGCAATCGATCGACGGCGCGATGCCGCCGACCTGGCCCACGTCGAAGGCGGGCTCGCCGACCACCACCATCGCGTAGGGGTTGGACTCCGGCGGTCGCTCCGACACCGTGATGATGCCGAAGTCGGCGGTGTCGGCCCGCACCGCCTGGACCACTGCCGCGCGTGCCGACTCGTCGCCGGGGAACTCCATCATCTGCCCTTGGATGATGGTCGAGCAGTCGTTGTGGCTGTCGTCGCCGCAGCCGCCGTGCATCATCGGCCCGTCGAAGTTGACGTACAGCAGCGTCGGCGAGCCCAGCGCGAGCGGTGCGTCGGGCTCGATGCCGAAGCCCTTGGCCTTGGGCGGGCGCGTCGGATCGGTGATGGGGAAGCGCTCGCCCGCGGCTGCCGACGTCGGCACCGCGACGAGGGCAGTCAGAGCGAGGGCACGGACGGGGGCAGCGATCGCGCCTAGCACAGCGCAGATGGTGCCCCAGCGGCGCCCGGCTCGGGGGCAACTCGGCGCAACACCAGCGTGAGGTTGTTCGCGGGCATCGGGACGCTGTCGCACAGCTGCAGGCCCACCGCCGCGGCGGCGGCGGCCACCTCGCTGCGGTCGCGCACGCCCCAGCGCGGGTCGCTGCTGCGCAGGCGGGCGTCGAACTCGGCGTTGCTGGGCGCGGTGTGGACCCCGTCGATCATGAACGGGCCGTAGAGCACCAGCACGCCGTCGTGGGCGAGCACCTCGGCGGCACCGCGCAGCAAGGCCAGGCACGCCGACCACGGCGCGATGTGGATCATGTTGGCGCACACGATCGCGTCCGGCGGCGCCGCAGGCCACGGCCCCGCCTCGACGTCGAGCTCGATCGGCGGCAGCAGGTTGGGCAGCGCGTCCGCGCCGACGTGCTCGCGCCACGCCGCGATGCTCGCGAGCGCGCCGGGATCGACGTCGCTGGGCTGCCAGCGCAGCTGCGGCAGCGCGCCCGCGAAGAACACCGCGTGCTCACCGGTCCCGCTGGCGATCTCGAGCACGGTGCCGCGCGCCGGCAGCACGCGCCGCAGCACCTCGAGGATCGCCTCGCGGTTGCGGCCGGTCGCCGCCGCGAAGCGGCGACCGTCGGCCGTGCTCTGGGGTTGCCAGGGGCTGGGGCGCCGTGCGTCGCTCATGGCGCTCGCGCGATCAGCCGCCGGTGGTGGTGCCGCCGCCGGTCGTGCCACCGCCGGCCTCGCCACCGCCGCTCGAGTCGCCGCCGGTGGTCGCGTCGGGATCGAAGCGACCGATCGCGATGGTCTCGAACACCGGCACGCAGGGATCGTCGGGGCAGTACAGCTCGTGGTTGGTCGTGGCCAGATGCGCGGTGAGGTGGCCCTTGCCGGGCTGCGCGTTGGAGATGTTCACCGTCACCGTCGCGCTGGTGACCATGCCCTGCGCCGGGTTGACCACGCCGATGTACTGCGACAGGCACATCGGGTCGTCGGCGCAGGCGGGAAACTCCACGTCCTCGAGCACGTGCACGATGCCGACCGGCCCCGGCTCCGAGGTCGCGGCCGCCGGCACCAGCGTGAAGTTGAGCACCGCGACCGTCACGTCGAGCTTCTGCCCCGAGGTCGTGAACTGATCGCCGGGCACCGGGCTGACGAACGACACCCGCGGCGCGCCGTCGTCGAACCAGAACATCGAGCGCGCGATGGCCTCGGGGTTGTCGTAGTCGCGACCGTCCGAGAGCCGCGCGATCGCCCGCAGGCGGTGCGCACCGGCCTCCGAGGGCACCGCGATGTCGACCGGCACGCCGGCTTCGGCGTCGCCGCTGGCGACCGACGCGACCTCGACACCGTCGAGCAGCACCGCGATCTGCCCCTGCCCGCGTGTGCTGTTGGGATCCATCGTCGGATCGACCAGCACCAGGCCGGGCGCGCGCACCGTGACCGTCACCATCGAGGTGCCCCCGCCCTGCGACCAGTCGACCGTCTCCTCGAACGCGGGCGAGACGATCTCGACCGCGGGCGCCGCGTCGGCGCACTCGCCGACCAGGCACACCATCTCGCCCGGACACGGCATGTCCTCGGAACACGGGATCGGTGGCTCGCCGGTGGTGCTGGACGACGAACCGCCGTCTTGCGGCGGCGGCGGCGAGCTGCAGGCGCCCAGCCACAGCAGGCACGGCAGCGCGAGCGCCAGGCGGCGGCGGGCGATCGAAGCGAAGTCGGACATGGCCGTGCATGGTACCGCAGCGGCGCGCCATCAGGGGCCGCACGCGCAGCCCGGTGGGGCGTGGCACTGGTGATCGGCCGCGATGCAGGCGTCGCCACAGGGCTTGCCCTTTTTGCACACGCGACAGCACGCGCGCGGCGGCGATGGATCGGCTGCGTTGCCCGGGGCCGCGCCGGGGTCCGTCGCGCCGGGTCGATCCCCGCCGTGCGCGCGCGGTCGCTCGGGCACGCCGCCGTCGCGACACGCCTGCTGCGCCGCGGCCACCGCCGTGCGCTCGGCCGCGTCGCCGCGCAGCTGCCAGCGGGCCTCGATGCGCAGCCACGCGTCGACGTAGGCGCAGCGCGAGCCCGGCTCCTCGGGCAACCACGCGTCGAGGCCGCGGCTGCCCTTGGCCCGGTTCGCGCGCGCGAGCACGGCGACGAGGTGATCGGGATCGGACAGATCGTTGGCGTAGGCGGTGCGCTGCGCCCGGGTCCAGCCCGCCGCGCCGTGGGCGTGCGCGTAGGCCAACGGCACCGTGTGATCGATGTCGAGCTGCCGCGGATCGGTGATGGTGCGATCGGTGTAGGGGCAGCGCCAGCGCCCACGCGCGACCTCGCAGCGCCGCGCGTCGGTGAACTCGACCGCGATCTCGGATTCCTCGATCAACACCTCGGTGCGCGTGTCCTGGCAGTCGCCGTCGGCGTCGATCCAGTGGGGCCACTGCGCGCGGTCGTAGGGCGGGATCGCGTCGCCTTGGTGCTCGGGCTGCGGCGCTGCGCTGGGCCCTGCGGCCGTTCGACCGCCCGTGTGCGTGTGCGCGCCCGCCGGCGTCGCGCCCGGCCCCGCGGGCCCGTCGGCGTCGCGCGGCGCGGCGTCGGCGATGACGTC
>JAIBBS010000156.1 GCA_019694555.1 Nannocystaceae bacterium | reverse complement strand
CGTCGTGCGATGCACGCGATGGTCGAGCGCGCGCCAATCGTCGTACTGCGCGGCGGAGAACCCCCTTGGGTCCGGACGACTCGGCGACCGCCCGTCGTTCCGACCCACGGTTGCGCGGGCCGACGAGCGCGAAGGCGGTCAGCAGGTCTGCGCCGCCGAGCGCCAACACGATGCCCCCGCTCGCCATCAGGGCGCGCCCGGGTCGGGGCGCAGGCTCGCGCGCCCGTGGCCGCGGCGGCGCCACCGCGAGTGCAGCGGCGAGCACGAGGCAGAGCGACGAGCCAGGGTTGCACGGTCGCGCGAGGCGAAGGTTCCGGGCCCACGACGGCGGGTCCACACGCCACGCGCACCACGGCCACCGCGCGCGCGGGCGTACGATCGCGGCCATGATCGCACGCACGACGCTGCGCGCAGCGACGGTGATCGCAGTCCTGCTCGCATTCGAAGCTGCGTACAGCTGCGGACCCGACAACCGCTCCACCGTCTCGTTCCGCTGTCATCCGCGCAACCGCCCCGCGGACGAGCGCTGCCCCGACACGCACTTCTGTTGCTCGGACGATCCCGCCACCGCCGACGGTGCCCTGCCCGCCTACGCGGACAAGTCCATCGATGGATCGCCGCCGCTGTTCGCCGATGCGGCCAACGACGCCAGCGACTCCGGCCTGTGCGTCGATCGCCACGACATCCCGGCGGGCTCGGGCCTGCTGGCGCCGCAGGCCCTCAACTGCCCGGTGCCCTGCAATCCCACGTGGTCGCGCGACGATGTCGCTGCGGTGTGCGGCACGGGGCGCGTGTGCTGCCAGACCGTCGAGGTGCACCCCGACGATTGCGTGCGCGACGGCGAGACCGGCCGCATGCGCCCCGCGGACGGCCGCGATGCGCTCGCGTCGCTCGACGGCGGCACGAACTGGCGACCGACACGCCGCAGCACCCACCAGGATCGGGACTTCGACGTCTGCGCCGCACGGGCGGGCGATCGCGTCGGCCCGGCCTTCCGCGCGTGCGTCTCGCAGCTGACCACCGCGAACCAGCGCGGCTACTGCATGGCCCTGGGCCCGGACCAGCGTTGCCCCACCGATCCCACGACCGGCTACCGCGACGTGTGCGCGGCGATGGGCGACTGACGGGCCCGACGCGAGGCGATGGCGCCACGCACACGCCCGCCGCGGCCGCGGCCCCACGCCCGCCGCGTCGGACCTGCTACAAGCCCATGGCCCCCCCATGACGCTCGCGCTCTTCGATCTCCCGCACCACGAGGCCCGCGCGCGACTGCGCGACGGTGCGCCGGTCTACCTCGGCGTCGATCCGGTCGAGTACCACGGGCCGCACCTGTCGCTGCACAACGATCGTCTGCTGTCGCGCGGCTGCATCGCCGAGCTCGGCGCGCGACTGCAGCGGCGTCACGGCTGGGAACCGTTGCTCGCCGATCACCTCGAGCTCGGCGTCGAGCCGTGTCCCGGGCCGGGCTCGCGGGGCTTCGGCTTCGACGCCGTGCGCGAGGCCGTGCGACAGAGCTGTCGCGCGCTGCTCGAGCTCGGCGCCACCCGCATCGTGCTCGTCACCTTCCACGGCTCGCCGCTGCACAACCTCGCGCTGCACGCCGGCGTCGAGCTGGTGCGCCAGACCGGCGCACGCGCGCTCGCGCCGTTTTGCGCGGTGCTGCACGAGATGCTCGCGTACGACTCCGCCGAGCCCTGGGCCGAGGCGTTCGCCTGCATCGACGATCCGGTCGAGCGCGACGCGGTCGGACGCGAGCTGCGCTTCGACTTCCACGCCGGCTTCTTCGAGACCTCGCTCGCGCTGCACTGGGCGCCGTCGTCGGTCTCGCCGCTGCACCGCCGCCTGCCGCCGTGCCCCCACTACCCGCTCGATCGCGCCAGCGCGGCCGCGGCCGCCACCGCGCGGGCGCTGCGTCGCGAGACGCTCGCGCGCGAGCTCGAGTTCGCCGCGCACGCGCTGGGCTGGGCCACCCTGCGGCCGTTCCCCGGCTACACCGGTCGGCCCCACCTCGCGCGCGCACAGGCCGGGGCCGCGTTCGCACGGCACCTGCTCGATCGCTACGAGGCGCTCGCGCACGCCGTGCTGGTCGAGGGTGCCGCGCCACCGCAGCCGATCGCACGGTGGGCCCGCTGGGCCACCGCCGGCGGGCGCTTGATCGGCCAACCCGTGCTCGGCATCGCCGACGTCACGCCTGCGCCCGAGCCCGTCTGATCCGCGCGCGGTGCTCGAGTTGGGTACAGCCGCGGCCCAGCGCGTGCCCGGGCGCTGCCCAACACGGGCGCGCCCCGCCGTCGCCGCGTCCACGCGCCCGCGCCCGCTGACACCACGCAAGTGGGCCAAAGCACAGCGATGCATCGTCGCTGCGGATCCGCGGCACCGTCCGTGCTCTTGGGCCGCCGGCGAAGGACGGTGACGATGCACAGCTTCCAACACGACGGCGACACCTATCCCATGCCCGCGGGCTTCGCGGGCCTCTCGTGCGAGGACTGGTTCTACCGGCTCGAGCAGATCCGCGATCAGGTGATGCACGCCGACTCGGCCAACCTGCAGCCGGTGCGCAACGCCGACGGCGACATGCTCGATCCCGAAGAGGTCGTGCTGCTGCAGTGCGGCTTCGCCAGCGGCCGCCACTGGGAGGCGTTCCGCAGCTGGGGCGTGATGGCGTGGGCCCAGACCCTGCGCACCAACCCCACCGATCTCGAGTTTCGCATGGGTGGCATCGCGCGCGAGCGCATCATGGCCGAAAAGGGCGCGGCGATGTCCGGCCCCGGCGGCGCGCTCTCGCCGGTCGAGGGCGTCTCGCTCGAGCAGTGGGCCGCGCTGCAGGCCGCGGTCGCGAGCGGCAAGGACATCAGCGGGCTGCTCGCGCAGGCCGGCATCGATCGCGCGAAGTGGGATCGCGTCAGCGCCGAGTGGATGGCGCGCATGTCGACCGACACCACGATGGCGATCGCGACCGCGTACGGCAACGCCTTCGCCGGCGCGGCCCAGGGTCAGTTCGGCGGGCACGCGGCCCAGGCCGCAGCCGCGGGCGTGGGCGGCAACGTCGGCGCGGAGCCGATCCCGTTCGAGCGCTTCGTGCAGATCCAAGAGGCCATGGGCGCCGCCGCCAACCGCGGCGAGGATGCGACCGCGGTGCTGGCCGAGTTCGGGCTCTCGCCGATGGATTGGGGCAACGTCGGCATGTACTGGAACAAGCGCATGCAGCAGGAGGCGACCAAGTACCACCAGCTGTACGTGCACTACTCCGATCACTACCGCCGGCTGTACGCGTGAGTCGACCCATGGCAGCCGCAGCGATCATCGGGCGATGGGACGAGACGCTGGCCGCGATCCGCCAGCAGTTCGAGGACGTGCTCGCGACCGCGTGGCACGACAGCATGAAGCTGGTGGCCGTGACCACGCTCGACCTCGGTCCGATCCTGCGGCTGTGGGGTCGCATCGAGCACGAGTGTCGGCGCCACGTCGAACGCATCGCCGCCGGCTGGGATGCCGTCGGCGACGCGCTGTCGGCCTGCCCCGACGGCTCGCGCACCGTGATGCTCGAGCAAGGTGCCAAGCGCGACGCGGCCACGCGGCTGCTGGGGCTGCGCCTGGCCCAGGTGCAGCGGACGGCGGTCGGCCACGGTGCGGCCGCGATGCACGAGCACGCGCAGCGCAGCGGCGGCGATGCCCTGCGCGTCTTCGCGGCCTGCGGCGCGCGAGCGCTGGCCGAGGCCGCGAGCCTGCCGCTGTACGAAGCGATGGTGATGGCCGAGCTGCGGGTCGACGCGTTCGACGACCGCGCGGCCGTGCCGGTGTCCACGCTCGCGGACTACGAGGCGGCGGCGCGCCGCTACTGGCAGGCGCTGTTCGACGCCGAGGCGCAGTGGGCCCCGCTGCAGCAGCCCTACGTGCACGCCCACGTGCAGCGGCACATGCACGACGTCGAGCGCAAGCTGTCGGCCTACTGGCAGTGGCGCACGCGCGAGCGCGCGGCCTCGCCGTGAGCCCGCGCCCGTGGTGGCGCGGCGGGGGTTTTCTGGCAAGCTCGCGCGGCGATGACCGAACGCCGCGCCCAGATCGAAGCCGAGCAGGCACGTGCCCGCGACGCCGCCCGCGCCAACCGGCCCAGCCGCGACGAGGCCATGGCCGCGGTGCGCACGCTGATCCGCTGGGCCGGCGACGACCCCGAGCGCGAGGGTCTGCGCGGCACGCCCGACCGCGTGCTGCGATCCTACGAGGAGTTCTTCGCCGGCTACGCCGAGGAGCCGCTCGAGATCCTCAGCCGCACGTTCTCGGAGATCAACGGCTACGACGAGATCGTGCTGCTCAAGGACATCCCGTTCGAGAGCCACTGCGAGCACCACATGGTGCCCATCATCGGCAAGGCCCACGTCGGCTACCTGCCCGACCGCCGCGTGGTCGGCATCAGCAAGCTCGCGCGCGTGGTCGACATCTACGCCCGGCGGCTGCAGATCCAAGAGAAGATGACGGCCGAGATCGCCGAGACCATCTTGCACGCGCTCGAGCCCCGCGGCGTCGCCGTGGTCATCGAGGCCACGCACGCGTGCATGACCACGCGCGGCGTCCATCGCCCCGGCGTGGGCATGGTGACCTCGCAGATGCTCGGGGCCTTCCGCGACGACGCGACCACGCGGCGCGAGTTCCTCGCGCTCGTCGGTCTCGGTTCGTGAGCCCCGGCGGCGCCGGCCCTCACGCGCCCACCGCCGCACGCAGCGTCGGCAGCAGCCGCGCGAACGCGGCGCGGCGATGCGCGAGCACGCCGTCGTCGAGCACCGCGCCGCGATCGAGCCGCAGCATCCCCGCGAGCGCCGAAGGCACCTGCGGGTCGGGCGGCCAGCGCAGGCGCCCGCGCACGCGCGCGAAGGCCTCGCCGCACACGCGGTGAGCATCGGCGAGCACGAGCGCACAGCACAGGCTCGCGCGCACGTCCGCGGCGCCCGCGAGCACGCCGTGGTCACGCGCGAGTCGCAGCGCCGCCGCGGCCTCGCTGCCGGCGGCGGCGACGAACTCGGCGGTGTGCACCCCCGGTGCGCCGCCGTCGACGTCGAGCTCGAGGCCGGTGTCGTCCCCCAACGCGAGCCCGCCGCACGCGGCCGCGGCGGCGCGAGCCTTGATCGACGCGTTGTCGCGGTAGCTCGCGCCGATCTCGTCGGGCAGCGGCAGGCCGAGGCTCGCGGCGTCGAGCAGGCGCAGCGGCAGCGGCGCGAGCAGTCGCCGCAGCTCCGCGAGCTTGCCGGGGTTGTGCGTCGCGAGCACCAACGTCGCGGGGGCAGTCATGGCGATCGTCTTTGCCGGGAGCATAGCTGCGGCCACGCAAGCCGTGCCGACGGCGACGTCGCGCGGGCGCCCGCGGACCTGGTAGCCTCCCGCGCCGTGACGCTGCACCGACCGACCCACTCGATCCGCGCGACCGTGCTCGGCGCCGGCACCATGGGCGCACAGATCGCCGCCCACCTCGCCAACGCGGGCGCGCGCGTGCACCTGCTCGACATCGTGCCGCCGGGCACCGCCGCCGACGCGCCCAAGGCCGCACGCAACGCCGTCGCCGCCGGTGCGCTCAAGGCCATGCTCAAGGGCAAGCCCGCGCCGTTCATGGATCCCGCCGCCGCCGAGCGCATCCGCGTCGGCAACCTCGAGGACGACCTCGAGCGCGCCGTCGCCGGCTCGGATCTCGTGCTCGAGGCCGTGATCGAGCGGCTCGACATCAAGCAGCCGTTGTTCGCGCGCATCGCCGCGGCCGCGCCCGCGCACGCGGTGCTCGCGACCAACACCAGCGGCCTGCCGATCCGCAGCATCGCCGCGGCGCTGCCCGAGTCCGCGCGTCGCCGCGTGGTCGGCATGCACTTCTTCAACCCGCCGCGCTACATGCACCTGCTCGAGGTCGTGCCCGGGCCCGACACCGATCCCGCCGTGGTCGCCGAGCTGACCTGGTTCAGCGAGACCGTGCTCGGCAAGGGCGTGGTGCCGTGCCGCGACACGCCCAACTTCATCGCCAACCGCATCGGCGTGGCCGCGACCATCCTGACGTTTCGCACCACCTTCGAGGGCGGCTACACCGTCGAGGAGGTCGACCTGCTCAACGGCCCGCTGCTGGGCCGCCCGCGCACCGGCTCGTTCCGTCTGGGCGATCTGGTGGGCCTCGACGTCAGCGCGCTGGTGACCGAGAACCTGCGCAAGGTGACGTCGAGCGATCCCGCGTCGCCCGACTACGACGAGCTGCACGACGCCATGGTCTCGCCGCAGGTGCTGCAGCAGATGCTGGCCAAGGGCCTGCGCGGCGACAAGGTCGGCCAGGGCTTCTACAAGAAGGTCAAGGGCGAGCGCGGCTCGGACGTGCTGTCGATCGACTTCGCCACGCTCGAGTACCGCGCGCGCATCGAGCCGCAGTTCCCCGAGCTCGCCGACGTCGCCAAGCTCCCCGACCTCGCGCAGCGGGCCGCCGCAGCCCTGCGCGCGCCCGGGCGCGCGGGCGACTTCCTGCGCAAGGTCTACCTGCCGCTGTTCGCCTACGCGGCCAACCGCCTGGGCTCGATCTGCGACGATCCCAAGCCGGTCGACGACGCGATGTGTTGGGGCTACGGCTGGAAGGTCGGCCCGTTCGCGCTGTGGGACATGATCGGCGTGGCGTGGTCGCTGCAGCAGCTGCAGGCGATGGGCCATCCGCTGCCCAAGGCCGCCGTCGCGCTGGTCGAGCGTCACGGTGAGAACGCGCGCTGGTACGGCGGCACCGCGGCCGCGCCGACGGTGTGGGTGCCCGCGGCCGGCGAGCACCGCCCGATCCCGGCGCAGCCGGGCGTGCTGCTGCTGTCGGCGCGTCGCGAGGCCCAGGCCGGCAGCAAGGGCGAGATCCATCGCACCAAGAGCGCGAGCCTGATCGATCTCGGCGACGGCATCGCGTGCGTGGAGTTCCGCTCCAAGATGAACACGCTCGACGAGGGCGTGTTGACGATGCTGCGCGAGGCCATCCCCGCGCTCGAGCGCACCGGTGGCTTCCGCGGCCTGGTCATCGGCAGCCAGGACGAGAACTTCTCCGCCGGCGCCGACGCGCGACAGATCCTCGCGCTCGCGACCGCGGGCAAGTGGGACGAGCTCGCCGCCGCGGTCGCGCTGTTCCAGGACACGCTGATGGGCCTGCGCCACGGCCCGATCCCGGTGGTCGCCGCGCCCTACGGCATGACGCTGGGCGGCGGCGCCGAGACCACGCTCTCGTGCGCGGCCGTGGTCGCGCACGCCGAGCTGTACATGGGCCTGGTCGAGGCCGGCATCGGCGTGGTGCCGGCCGGCGGCGGGCTCAAGGAACTGGCGCGCCGCGCCTCGGCGTGGGCCAGCGAGGTCGACGACGGCGATCCGTACCCCATGGTGCGGCGCGCGTTCGAGAACGCCGCGGGCGCCAAGGTCAGCAGCTCCGCGCACGAGGCCCGACGCATGGGCATGCTCGCGGCCGGCGATCGCATCGCGTTCCACCGCCTGCAGGTGCTCGCGCAGGCCAAGCGCCAGGCCATCGCGCTGGCCGAGGGCGGCTGGACGCCGCCCGATCGCGACGAGCCCATCGTCGTGGTCGGCACCGGCCGCGGCGCCAGCTTCCAGCTCGGCGCGCAGCTGTTCGAGTGGGGCGGCTACGCCTCCGCGCACGACAAGCTGGTGGCGCAGAAGATCGGTCACGTGCTCGCGGGCGGCGATCGCCTCGCCGGCACCAAGGTCGTCGCCAAGGATCTGCTCGAGCTCGAGCGCGAGGCGTTCGTGAGCCTGTGCGGCGAGGAGAAGACCCGCGCCCGCATCGAGCACACGCTCAAGACCGGCAAGCCGCTGCGCAACTGAAGCCCACGCGGGGCCGCGCGCGGCCCCGACTCCGTCTCCACCCACGCCTTCCACCGTTCACGGATCCGACATGACCTCGATGCACAACGCAGTGATCATCGCCGCCCGCCGCTCCGCGGTCGGCCGCGCGCTCAAGGGCAGCCTCGCGCAGACGCGTCCGGACGACTTCGCCGCCGAGGTCATCCGCGGCACGCTCGCCGCGGTGCCGCAGCTGTCGCTCGACACAATCGACGACGTCGTGCTCGGCTGCGCCATGCCCGAGGCCGAGCAGGGCCTCAACGTCGCGCGGCCCATCGCGCTGCACGCAGGCCTGCCCGACACCGTCTCGGCGATGACCGTCAACCGCTTCTGCGCCTCGGGCCTGCAGGCGCTGGCGATCGTGGCCGAGCGCATCATGACCGGGCAGATCGACTGCGGCATCGCCGGCGGCGTCGAGTCGATGAGCATGGTGCCGATGGGCGGCAACAAGGCCGTGCTCAACCCCACGCTCGTGCGCACGCGCCCCGAGGTCTACATCTCGATGGGCCTGACCGCCGAGAACGTCGCGCACCGCTTCGAGGTCTCGCGCGCCGACCAGGACGCGTTCGCGCTGCGCTCGCACCAGCGCGCGGTCGCGGCCCAGGCTGCCGGCCGCTTCACCGCCGAGATCGTGCCGGTGACCGCCCACGACGGCTCGCGCTTCGACGTCGACGAGTGCCCGCGCGCCGACACCGACGCGGCCGCGCTCGCCGCGTTGCGCCCGGCGTTCCACGCCAAGGGCACGGTCACCGCCGGCAACAGCTCGCCGATGAACGACGGCGCGGCCGCGATCGTGGTCACCAGCGAGGCCTTCGCGAAGCAGCACGGCCTGACCCCGCGCGCGCGCTTCGTCGGCTTCGCCACCGCCGGCGTCGCGCCGGAGATCATGGGCATCGGTCCGATCGCGGCGGTGCCCAAGCTGCTCGCGCGCACCGGCGTCGCGCTGGGCGACATCGACGTCATCGAGCTCAACGAGGCCTTCGCCGCACAGGGCCTCGCGGTGATCCGCAAGCTCGGCCTCGACGAGGCCAAGGTCAATCCCAACGGCGGTGCGATCGCGCTGGGCCACCCGCTGGGCTGCACCGGCGCCAAGCTGGTCGCGACGGCGCTGGCCGAGCTCGAGCGCACCGGTGGCCGCCTCGCGCTGGTGACGATGTGCATCGGCGGTGGCATGGGCGCGGCTGGCTTGATCGAGCGGCTCTGAGCGCATTGCTCGGTGGACACGGCACACCGCCCTGCCGCTGCGTGCCCGCGTCGGCCGCTGTGGTTGTGGCGGCTGAACGCGTCGCACACGGTCGTGCACGTGCGGGCCACGCACTCGATCACGCCCACGCGAATTACCACCGGACATCCGCGCGACATCGGTCATCTTTGATCCGTGGGGCCTGTGGGCCTCGCCCTCGTCGACTGGCTTGCTCGCGACGCTTCGGAGGTCCGTGGCCAAGCGGCCGCGTCGCCCTCGCCATGGCGAACACGCACGCACAGACGCGCATCGAGCACGTGCCACTGGCCGGGATTCCGCTGCCGGTGGAGCGCGACCGCTCGCTGCCGCTGCCGCGCTCGCCCGCAGCCACCGACGCGCGCGAGCCCGAGGTCGGCGACCGCGTGGGTCGCTACGTGCTCGAGCAGCGCATCGGCGAGGGCGGCATGGGCGTGGTCTGGCGCGCGCACGATGTCGACGTCGGTCGCCGCGTCGCGCTCAAGTTCGTGCGCTCGCAGCCCAGCGGCGTCGATGCGAAGCTGTGGTCGCGGCTGCGTCGCGAGGCCCAGGCGCTGGCGAAGCTGCGCGACGGCGGCGTGGTGCAGCTGTTCGAGATGGGCCACGACGCGCTCGGGGCCTACCTCGCGCTCGAGTACGTGCCGGGCATGCACCTGCGTCGATGGCTGCGCAGCCAGGCGCGCAGCACCGGCGAGGTGCTCGCGATCATCGCCAAGGCCGCACGCGCGCTCGCGGCGGTGCACCGCGCCGGGCTCGTGCACCGCGACGTCAAGCCCACCAACCTGCTCGTCACGCCCGAGGGCCGCGTGGTGTGGGTCGACTTCGGCCTCGCGCTGGGCATCGCCGAGCTGCAGCGCTCGCACACCGACAGCATCGACGGCGCGCCGCTGCGCACGCGGCTGACGCGGGCCAACATGATCGTCGGCACCACGAATTACATGTCGCCCGAGCAGCTGCTGGGCCGCGATCTCGACGGCCGCTGCGATCAGTTCGCGCTGTGCGTGACCGCGTTCGAGGCGATCTTCGGCGCGCGGCCGTTCCCGCAGACCTCGGCGTACGAGCTCGCGCTGGCGTACGAGTCGGGCACGCCCGCGACGCTGCCGAGCACGCCCGCCCTGCCGCGCGCGGCCCGGCGCGCGCTGGCCCGCGGCCTGTCGATCGCGCCGCAGGATCGATTCGCAGATCTCGAACAATTCGCGGATGCCCTGTGCCCGGCGCCCCGACCGACGCGCCGTGCGTTCGCGCTCGGTGCCGCCTGTGCCCTGGCCGCGGCGGGCGTCGCGGCGTGGCTCTCGATCGCGGCCACGCCCCGCGCGAGCGCGCCAGCGCCCATTGCTGCTGCTTCCGCGCACCCCTAGCCCGTTTTCGGGACGGCTCGTCCTCGGCCGACCCGCGCGTCACGGAATCGCGAACCTGCGACCATGGCCCTGGTCGCACCCCTGACCGTGACCGTGGACCTGCCAGAGCTCCATCCCGACGAGCGCGCCCTGCTGCAGCGCTTCCGCGCCGAGCAGAGCCCCGACGGGGCCGTGACGGCGCGCGTGCTCGCGGGCGTGCAGTCCCAGCTCGCGTTCGACGGCGCCGACACGATCGTGCCGCTGTCCCGCGCGACGAGCCACGGTGCACTGGCGTGGCTGCGCTTCGCCGGACTCAGCGTCGCGATCGCGGCCACGACCTTGCTGGTGATCGGCGGCACCACGCGGCTGGTCGCGCGCATGGGCCACGACGCCGGTGCGCCCGCGCAGGCCGTCGATCAGGCGACGCAGCCCGATCCGCAGACCGCCACCGCGCCGAGTCCGAAGACCGCGACCGCGCCGGGGGCTGCAATGCAAGCCCCCGCGATCACGCCGAGCGTCGACGCGCCGGTCTTGCCCGCGTCGGAGCCCGCGTCGCTCGACGAGCTGCGCAGCAAGCCGCGCGTGGGATCCAAGCCGCGCACGCGTGAGGGCGCCAGTGCACCCGCACCGATCGATGCCGCCGCCGAGATCGCGCTGGTGCGCGACGCCAAGCGCGAGCGCGATGCGACCGCACGGCTGGCACTGATCGAGCGACACCATCGCGAGTTCGCCTCCGGTGCGCTCGTGCAGGAGATCGCGGTGCTCGAGATCCAGACGCTGTGCGCGCTCGGGCGCACGCAGTCCGCCAGCGATCGCGCGGCGGCGCTGCTGCGGCGCTGGCCGAGCTCGCCCTACGGTGCCATCGCGCGTCGCGTCTGCGACGACGGAGGTCGTCCGTGAGGGCCGCGGCGGCTGTGGCCGGCCCGGTGGTTGGGTACCATGGCGCGCATGCGACACCGGCTCGGGTCCCGCACGCGCGCCGCGTCGGCGCAGGCTCGACGTGGTCGGGCGCGGTGTTGGGAAATCGTTGTTGGGGGTAACCAGGCTCGGGCGGCGATGGGGCCGCCTGGCGGTGCGGGTCGAGGTGTGATGTGCAGCGGCGGCGAGCAGGCAGCGAGGACGAAGGCGGCGGCGTCACCGCCCGGCGCACGCCGACGCGATGGCCCGCACTGCCCGCGTTCGTCTGCCTGCCCGGAGGCCGCGACGCCGTGAGCGGCCTCGACCCCGAGTTCGGCGCGATCTACCGCGCGCACTTCGGGTTCGTGTGGCGGATCCTCCGTCGCCTGGGCGTGCCGCCCGAGGCGCTCGAGGACACCGCGCAGGACGTGTTCGTGGTCGTGCACCGCCGCTGGTCCTCGTACGATCGCGACGTGCCGATCCGCAGCTGGCTGTTCGGCATCACCCGCCGCGTCGCCGCCGACGCGCGCAAGCGGCTGCACCGCGCGGCCGCGCGCGGTCACCAGCCCGCGGACACCGAGCGGCTCGGCGATCCGGTCGACACCGCGGCCCAGGCCGAGGCCAGCGAATTCGTCGCGCGCTTCCTCGACACGCTCGACGAGGACAAGCGCGTGGTGTTCGTGCTCGCCGACGTCGAGGGCCTGACCGCGCCCGAGATCGGCGCGGCGTTGGGCGTGAACCTCAACACGATCTACGCGCGGCTGCGGGCCGCGCGGCTGCGCTTCCAGGCCGCGCGCCAGCAGTGGCTGGGCGAAGCCGCCGACGTCGGCTGACGCGCGCGCGCGCGATCCGTGGCACAACCCCCAGGGTGCACCGGGGCCTGCTCGCGCTGGGATTGCTCGCCGCCTGCGGCGACGGGCCCGCGCCAGCGCAGCCGGTCGCGCATGACGACGCGCCCGCCGTCACGCCGCGGCCGTGGACGTGCCTGCAGCAGGCCGAGGCCCTGCCGCAAGCCGATCGCACCGTGGCCAAGGCGCTGTGCGCCGAGCTGCGCGTGCTCGACGTGCCCGGCGGCGTGGTCGCCGTCGCCGAGCAGGGCGCGGTCACGCTGCGCTTCGCTGCGGGCGTGCGCTGTGCCGGCGACACGACGCCGGTGACGCCGCAGACCGCGTTCCGTCTGGGCTCGATCACCAAGTCGATGACCGCGGCGCTGGCGTTCGCGCTGGCCGAGCGCGGTGCGGTCGATCTCGACGCGCGCCTGGCCCCGGCGCGACTGGCTTCGCTGGGCGTCGATCCCTCGCTGTCGCGCGTGAGCCTGCGGCAGCTGCTCGATCACCGCGCGGGTCTGCCCGACGTGCTGCCCGACGCGGCGCTCGCCGCGTTGCCACCGACGCAGCGCCTCGCGGCGCTGGTCGGTCACCCGTTCGTCGCGCCCGACGTGACGTGGAGCTACAGCAACGGCGGCTACGTGCTCGCGGGCGCGTGGCTCGAGGCCGTGGCCGGCACCGCCTGGCCCGAGGCGATCACCGCGGAGGTCTTCACGCCGCTGGGCATGACCGGCGCGCGCGCGCGGCCGCGGACCGACGACGACGTCGCGTGCGGCCACCTGCCCGGCGCCGATGGTCCGCAGCCATTCGACGTCGTCACCGACTTCGAGCGCTTCGCGTTCGGCCTGCAGGCGACCGCGCCCGCGGGCGCCGTGATCGCCACCGCGGACGACGTGCTGCGCTTCGCGGCCGCGCTCTCGCGGGCCGCGGGCCCGCAGGCGCCACGGTGGGCCGCGACCATGCTCGCGGCCGTGCGGCAGCAGGCGCAACCCACCGACCGCCACCCCGACGAGCGCTACGCCGCCGGCCTCGAGGTGGTGCAGCGCGAGGACGTGCTGCTGCTGCAGCACCACGGCAACACCGGCGACTTCGCAGCCCTGGTCGCGTGGCGGCCCGACCTCGGCAACGCGGTGGTCGTGCTCGGCAACGCCGGCACGCCGCTGTCGGCGACGTTCGCCGCGGCGCTGTCGCGCATCGGCGTGGTGCCGGCCGCGAGCGAAGCCCAGCCGTGGCCGCTGGCGCGCTACGCCGGCCGCTACGGCGACGGTGCGGACGCGCTCGAGCTCGCGGTCGACGGCGACGCGCTCACGCTGCACGGTGCCGGCGTGCACGCGCGGCTGCAGCCGCTCGACCACCACGGCTTCATCGAGGCCGGCAGCGCGCGCACGTGGTGGTTCGTCGTGCGCGACGATCGCGTCGTCGCGCTGCGCGGCCCCGGTCGCTACGCGCCGCGGCAGCCGCTCACGGCACCGACGCCACCGGCGGCGCCGTGACCTCGAGCTGCCACGACACGTCGGCCCGACGCGCGCGGCAGCGCTGCTCGCCGCAGCTGACGTACGACAGCCGGCCGAAGATCGCGTACTGCCCCGGTTGCTGCGGCGCCAGCAGCTTGGCGCGCATGCGCGGCTGCGTCGCCTGCGGGTCGACCACGTCGCGCGCGTCGAAGCGGTTGTCGGCCAGCGCGATGTCCGTGGACCACAGCCACAGCTCCACCGGCATGCCCGACAGCGGTGAGTCGAGGATCGTCACCGACAGCTCGATCGCCGCGCCCGGTGCCACCGGCGTCAGTTTGCCGACCGCGACGTGACCGTCGGGCGGGGTCGCGGGCGCGACCAGCTCGACCAGCAGGCGCAAGATGGCGGCGATCGTCACGGGGACCGGGTCGTCATCGTACCACCGGCCTCGCGGTGCCCGAGCCGGATCGGATCCTCAGCCGGCGGAGCAACGGTGCACGCGATTGCGGCCGTGCTCCTTGCACCAATACAGCGCCTGGTCCGCGCGCTCGATCAGCTCGTGGCGTTCGCGGCCATCGCGGGCGTACTCCGCGATGCCCATCGAGATCGTGACCGAGAAGCTGCCGTGGTCGCTCGCCATCGGCGTCTGCGCGACCTCCTCGCGCAGGCGATTCGCGAACGACTCGGCCCCGAGCGCATCGGTGTCGGGCAGCACCAGCACGAACTCCTCGCCACCGTAGCGCGCGACGATGTCGACCTTGCGCGCGCGTCCGGCCAGGATCGCCGCGACCTTGCGCAGCACCTGATCGCCGACCGGGTGGCCGTAGGTGTCGTTGATGCTCTTGAAGTGATCGATGTCGGTCAGGATGATGCTGTACTTCTGCTCGGTGCGCTCGGCCAGCGCGTGCAGCTGCGTGAGCCGCTCCTGGAACGCGCGATGGTTGGTCAGACCGGTGAGGCCGTCGGTGGTCGCGCGCTCTTCCATCTGCTGGTACATGCGCGCGTTCTGCAGGCTGACGCCGACCTGGTGGCCGATCACGCGCAGCATCTCGCGCACGGCCTCGCCGAACACGTGCCCGCGGGTGGCCGCGAGCGTGAGCGTGCCGAGCACCTCGTCGCCGTGGGCCAGCGGCAGCACCAGCACGCTCTTGGCCCCGCGCAGCCGCGTCGACGCGGTCCACACCACCGTGTCGGGGTCGACCAGCTCGGCACCCGGCGGCATGTAGTGGCGGTTCTTGAGCGCCATCGCGACCAGCGAGTTGGCGTCGTCGAGCTCGAGCCCGGCGCCGCCCGCCAGCAGCCGTGCGGAGAGTTGCTGCCACGGCTCGGCCTCGCCCTCGCTCGTGGCATCGGCCGCGAGCACGCGCTGGCGCTCGCCGCGAACGCCGGTCAGCACCGCGAGGTCGTACGGCGCGATCGAGCGCACCGCCGCGAAGGTCTTCTGGTACACGTCCTCGAGCGTGAGCGCCGAGTTGAGCAGCTCGCTGGCGCGGTAGAACTGCTCCTGCTCGTACTTGCCGCGCTCGACCGCATTGAAGACGCGCTCGTGCTCGACCACGCGCAGCAGGTGCGAAGCGGCGCGCTCGAGCACGCGCTGTTCGTCGTCGCCGAAGGGCCGATCGCCGATGCGGTCGGCGCACAGGATGCCGCGCAGGCCGTGGCCCTCGAGCAGCGGCACCGCGCACAGATCCGTGACCGGCTCGGGCCCGCGGTAGTACGGCGGCAGCCGCCGCCCGCCCAGCGCGTGCAGCCGCAGCGGCTTGGGCTCGGCCAGCACGCTCGCGAGCACGCCGGCGCTGGCCAGGCTCGGGGTCTCGGCCAGCAGCTCGGCCGCCGACGCGACCTCCTTGATCACCAGCGACGGCAGACCGCGCCCGTGCTTGGCAGCGTCGGTGCCGTCGCACCACAGCAGCACCGCCGAGTGCAGACCCAGCGCGGTGCGCAGCAGCTCGAGCGAGTGGAACACCTGCTCGTGGATGTTCTCCACCGCGGCGTGGACCATCCGCAGCTCCTCGTCGGCGCGGCGACGCGCACGGCTCTGCGGCGGCAGCTGCGACGCGATCAGCCGGAAGTCCTTGGCCTCCTGCCGCATGCGCGACAGCTCGTCGTCCACGCGGCGCGCATGGTCATTGCGCAGCCGTCGCGTGAGCGAGCCCAGCACCAGGCGGTTGCCCGCGGCGAAGAAGCCCAGCAGCACCGTGTGCCACGCCGCCAGACGCCACGCGACCGCATCGCCGCTGCGCGCGGCCAGGGTCGCCTCGAGCAGGCACGCCGAGACCAACACCGCGGCGATGCCCGCACGGGTGCGGTGCACGATCCACGTGAACGACAGCAGCGCGTACACCAGCGGATGCAGCGGCGAGCGCAGCCCACCGCTCATCGCGAGCAGCACGTAGGCCGCGGTCACCAGCGGGATGCCGAGCTCGAGCTCGGCCCACGCGGGATGTCGCGTCACGCCGCGCGGCACCAGCTCGCGCAACGTGACCCAGCCCAGCGCGGTCGCCAGCAGCGTCACGACCGAGAGCACCGGCAGCTGCGCGCGCGCGAGCGCCTCGAGCGACAGGCGTCCGGTGATCAAAAGCGGCCAGCACGCCAGTGCGGTCAGCAGCGGCCAGTGCTCGACGACGCCGCGTCGCACGCTGTAGAGCTGGCGGGCGATGGCGGTCATGGCGACTCGACCGGGGCCTTGCTGCGGCTGCGCTCGACCTCGAACACGACCTCGCCGACGCCGACGAGGTTGAGGTCCTCGCGCGCGATGCGGGCGACCTCGGCGGGGTCGGTCTTGAGCGCGCGGACCTCGGCCTGCAGCGCGCCGATCTCGTCGCGCAGGGCCGCGTTCGCGCCCGCGAGCTCGTCGCGCTCGCGCTCGACCCGGTCGAGTTCGTCGGTCCCGGCCGCGAGCTCGAGCTGCTTCGGCCCCCACGCCACCAGGGCCGCGACCAGGCCGGCCAGCAGGATGCGGTTCACCCAGTGCATGAGGCCGCGCCCAACCTACGTGCGGGCGCGATCCCGGGGCAAGAAACCGGCGGGCCGGCGCCCCGCCGACGTGGGCGCGGCGCGCACCCGCCACGCGCGGCGGCTCAGCGCCCGTGCAAGATGCCGAGCTTCTCGAGCCCGCAGCCCTTGGCCGCGTCCATGACCTTGACCACGTACTGGTGCTCGGTCGCCTCGTCGGCGCGGATGTTGACCCCGGTGCCGTCGTCCTGCTGCGCCGCAGCGCACAGACGCATGGTCAGCTCGCGCTCGTCGACGCGCTTGCCCTCGATCTCGGTGGTGCCATCGCGCGAGATGGTCACGACCACGCTCTTGGGCTGCTGCGTGACGTCTTGGTTCTTGGCCTTGGGCAGCTTGACCCGGAACGACGGGTTGTTCTGGAAGGTCGAGGTCAGCACGAAGAAGATCAGCAGCTGGAAGACCACGTCGATCAGCGGAGTCAGATCGATCGCGAGATCGCCACCGCGACGGCGCTTGGTGTGGCGCGCCGCGAAGCTCACGCGGGCTCCTCGGCCGCCGCCTCCGCGACGGCCTTGGACGGCTTCGCCGGCGGCTTGCTCGGCTCGGGCTCGCGCGGCAGGCGGGCGTCCTCGAGCAGGTCGACCAGGCCCAGCGCGTCCTCTTCCATGTCGACGACGATGCGCTCGTTGCGGCCCTGCAGGAACTTGTAGAGCACCAGCATCGGGATCGCGACCACCAGGCCGTAGGCGGTGGTGATCAGCGCCTGCCAGATGCCCTCGGCGAAGGCGTCGGGTCCGACCGCGCCGAGCTTGTAGGCATCGACGAAGTTCTTGAACACCTGGATCATGCCGACGACCGTGCCGAGCAGGCCCAGCAGTGGGCTGACCGCCGCGACCGTGCCGACGATCTCGACGTTGCGGCCCATGCGTGCGACCTCGCGATCGCCGACCTCCTCGACCGACTCCTTGATGTGCTCGCGGTCGCGGCCCTGCGTGAACGAGCGCAGACCCGCGGCCATGATGAGCGCGATCGACGAGCGGTTCTCCTCGCACAGCAGCAGCGCCTCGCTGGTCTTGCGCTTGACCACCAGGCCGCGGATGCGGTCGACAAAGGCGCGCGGCAAGAGCTTGCCGCGCTGCAGCGACCACAGCCGCTCGATGAACACCGCGACCCCGACGACCGAAGCCGCCAGGATCGCCCACATGAGCGGTCCGCCCTGCTCGAAGAGTTCCTTGACGTCCATGGCGCCGGCGTCGGCGGCTCGAGCCCGACCCCGAGGTGCCGGCACGGGCAGAGCGATCGACCGCGCCGAATGATGGCCCGGCCGCGCGCGGCGGGCAACGCGAGCAGTCCCCTGCCCGGCCGCGAGTGCCTCGCTCGCAAAAGCGGCCAGCCCCGGCAGCCGCGCCGCCGGCTCGGCCACGAACAAGCGCTTGACGGGCCCCGCCGCGGCGGTGTAAGCGAGCGTCCCTCGGCTGCGCCCGTTCGCGGCCGAGGCCCAAGGGGGGTATAGCTCAGTTGGGAGAGCGACGCGCTGGCAGCGCGTAGGTCAGGGGTTCAAGTCCCCTTACCTCCACCGGAGAGGCCGCGGGCGGTTCGATCGCCGCCGCGGCCGCGCGGGCGAGCGTGGAGCCGACGGGCGATCTGCTCCGCACGCTCGACCGGCATGCGCAGATCGGGCTCGGCGCGGACCCACGCGGCACGCTCGCGCGGCAGCGGGGCGCCGAGGATCGCGAGCGCTTCGAGCCCCATGCCGCGCAGCTTCGCGGCGCGCGTCGTGTCGGCGACGATGCGCTCGAGCTGCGGCCGACAGCCGTCGCCGCGCGTGGTCAGCACCAGCAATCCGTCGTCGATGCCGCGGCCCCACTGCACCGGCGCGGCCGCGTCGGCGACGTCGAGCACGGCATCGCAGGCGCCCGCCGGCGTGTCGTGGGCGAACAACCGCATCGCGCGCTCGCGGACGTCGCGCTCGGGGTCGAGCAGCGCGACCGCCCAGCGCGGATCGTCGGGCGCGCGGTGCTGCAGCGCCTCGAGCATTCGCACGCGCAGGCCCGAGAAGATGCCGCTGCGCTCCTCGTTCTCGAAGCCCAGATCGAGCACGAGTCGCGCGGCGGCGTCCTCGATCGCGCCGGGCAGCTCCAGCTGCAGGGCCCGCAGCGCCGCGAGGTCGGCGACGCCGCTGCGATCGTCGGCGTCGAGGATCATCGCGTGCACGCGCTTCGCCGACGCGGCCTCGCCCAGGCCGGCGAGCGCGGCGTGGTGCAGCGCGACGTAGTGCGGCGCGAAGTTGCTGTGGCCGGGATCGGCGACGTGGGGGAAGCCCGAGCGCTCGCGCAGGCCCTCGCGCAACAGCTTGCGCGCGCGCACGGCCGCGGCGTCGTCGCGGCCCGACAGCGCGGCCACCAGCGCGATGATGCGATCGTAGGCCAGCAGCGACATGCTGCGATCGAAGCCGAGGTCGTCGCGGCCGGTGTGCCGCAGCAGCATGGTCGCGTCGCGCGGATCGTCGCCGAAGGCCCGCAGCAACGCGTTGTCGCAGGTCGCGACGTGGGTGCCGCTGTAGCTGCCCTCGAAGGCCTTGCGCACGCGGTCGCGCAGCGGCTGCTCGCCCAGCTGCACCCGTGCCGCCGCGAACTTGCAGAAGCCGTGGCTGTCGGGGATCTCCAGCGCGGTCTCACCGCGGCCGAAGAGATCGTCGATCGCGGTCAGCCGCTGCAACGCCGGCAGCGCGTCGCGATCGCGTGCGGCCAGGATCGGCTCGAGCACGACCAGCTGGCTGCTGCCCCCGGGCATGCTCATGCGCAGGTCCTGCAGCTCGATGCGACCGAGGAAGTCGATGGCATAGCGGCTCGCCGCCGGCGCAGACACCCGCGTCAGCGCGCGGACCGTGTCCTCCCACAGCGTGCCGTGGCCCTCGGTCTCGAGCGTGCGCACCAGCGCGGCGATCTCGGGCGCGCTGGCATCGTCGCCCAGCTCGGCCAACGCCCACGCGGCCTCGGCCCGCAGCGCCATGACCTCCATCTGTGCGTGGGTCCCGACCGCGTCCGCGGGCATCGGCATGCGCAGCAGCTCGCGCAGCGCCGGCACCGTCTCGCGCATGTCGAAGTAGGCCGCGAACACCGCGGCATCGCGCGCCGGGTCGACCTCGGCGTCGTTGTTGCGGTCGGCCTGCACCACCACGTCGCGCAGATCGGCGCGCAGCTGCGCCGCCGCGGCGACCGGGCCGACGCAGCGCGCATCGAGGCGGTCGTCGTCGTCGTCGCAGACCAGGTAGCGCTCGACCAGGATCGAGCGGCCGTAGCTGGCGCTCCAGTGGGCGCTGGCCACCGCCGGGCCGCCCGCGACTGCGAGCGCGACCGCCAGCGCGGGCCCCCGGGACCAAGGCGATCGAACGGGGCGCGCGGCGGGGTCGCTCGGGCTCGGCACGGACCTGCGTCGACGCGGGGCGCGGTCGCGATGTTCAGCGC
>JAIBBS010000155.1 GCA_019694555.1 Nannocystaceae bacterium | reverse complement strand
GCTGCGCGGTCGCAACGCCGCCGCGAACGTGCCTGCGGCGAGCGAACGCTCGGCGCCCGAGGGCGCCGGCGTGTCCGCACCGGTCGTGCCCGCGACCACGGTCGCGCCGCCGCCGGCGACGATCCAGCCGGTGCTCGTGCCGATCGCCACGCCCGCGCCACCGCCGGCGAGCACCGAGGCGCCGGTGAGCGAGTCGAACCCGACCCCGCCGACACCGGGCCGACCGTCGCGACCGGGCAAGCGGCCCGCGACCACGACCAGCGCCCCCACGACCGCGCCGCCACCGTCGACCGATCCGCCGCCGCCGCCGCCTTCGACCGATCCTCCACCGAAGGAGCCGTCGATCTCGCCCGATCTGCGCAACCCGTTCTCGCTGCCCAAGAAGTAGCGGCAACGACGAAGGGGCCGCCGACTCGCGTCGACGACCCCTGCGGCATCGCGGGGTCTGCCCCCGCGTGGACTCGGTCGATGCTCAGGACGCTCGGCGGGCGCCCATGAGCATCCGCTGTCGCTCAGCGACGGCGCGACGGACGGGCGTCGTCCTCGTCGCGACGGCCGAGCTTCTTGGCCATGACGTCGCCGAGCGTGGCGCCGGCCTGGCTGGCGTTGGCGAAGCCCTGCGCGTCGGCGAGCTCGTCTTGGCGCTTGGCGCTCTTGATCGACAGGCCGATGCGGCGCTCCTGCGCGTCCATCTGGATGACCTCGGCGCGGCAGACCTGGCCGGGCTCGAGCACCTGGCCGGGGTCTTCGATGCGCTCGTCGGTGATCTCCGAGATGTGGATCAGACCCTCGATGCCGGGCTCGAGCTCCGCGAACGCACCGAACTCGGCGAGCTTGAGGATCTTGACCTCGATGATCTTGCCGATCGGGTAATCGTACGGGATCCGATCCCACGGGTCCTGCTGCAGCTGCTTGATGCCCAGGCTGATCTTGGGCTTCTCGCCGCTGTTGTCGATGTTGAGCACCATCGCCTTGACCTGGTCACCCTTCTTGTACAGCTCGCTGGGGTGACGGACGCGCTGCGTCCACGACAGGTCGGTGATGTGCACGAGGCCGTCGATGCCGGGCTCGAGCTCCACGAACACGCCGAAGTCGGCGATGTTGCGGATGACGCCCTCGACCACGGTGCCCGGCGGGTAGGTCTCGACGACCTTCTCGTACGGGTTCTCCTCGAGCTGCTTCATGCCCAGGCTGATGCGGTTCTGCGACACGTCGATGTCGAGCACCACCGCCTTGACCTCGTCGCCGATCTTGAGAAACTGCTTGGGGTTCTTGACCTGCCGCGTCCAGCTCATCTCGCTGACGTGGACCAGACCCTCGATGCCTTCCTCGAGCTCGATGAAGGCGCCGTAGTCCTTGATCGAGACCACCTTGCCCTGGACCACGGTGCCCGGGATGTACTTGTCCTCGGCGTTGATCCACGGATCCGGCGTGATCTGCTTGAGACCCAGGCTCACGCGCTCGGAGTCGGTGTTGAACTTGAGGACCTTGACCTGGACCTTGTCGCCGACCTGGAACAGCTCGCTGGGGTGGTTGACGCGACCCCAGCTCATGTCGGTGATGTGCAGCAGGCCGTCGATGCCACCGAGATCGATGAAGGCGCCGTAGTCGGTGAGGTTCTTGACCACGCCCTCGACGATCTGGCCCTCCTGCAGGCGGTTGAGCGTCTCTTCCTTGAGCTCGGCGCGCTCGGCCTCGAGCAGCACCCGGCGCGACAGCACGATGTTGCCGCGCTTCTTGTTGAACTTGATGATCTTGAACTGGTACTCCTGGCCGATGAAGGCATCGAGGTTCCGCACCGGTCGCAGATCGACCTGCGAACCCGGCAGGAACGCCTTCACGCCGCCCTGCAGCATGACGGCCAGGCCGCCCTTGACGCGCGCCTGGATCGAGCCCGAGACCAGCCCGTCGTGATCGACGGCCTTGCTGATCTCGTCCCACACCTTGCGCTTGCGGGCCTTCTCCTTCGAGAGCACCACCAGGCCGTTCTGGTCCTCGGCGGTCTCGAGCAGGACCTCGACCTCGTCGCCGACGGCGACGCGCGGCGGCGCATCCTCGGGGTCGTCTTCCTCCCGGAACTCGCGCAGCGGGATCTGGCCCTCGGCCTTGAGCCCCACGTCGACGACGGCGAAGTCGCCGATGATGTCGACGACGATGCCCTTGACGATCGTACCCTCGCGGATGTCGCCGCCAGCCTCGGTGTGGGCGGCGAACATCTCGGCAAAATTCTCTTCCATCTGGAACTGTTCGGTCATGGCATGAGCCTCGGATGGGGATCGATGGCGCGGGTTCGTGGGGAGACGCTCCGAGTCGGCGGGCCCACGCGCTCGTCCACGACGGACGAGCACACCGGTCGTCGGTCGGTCGGTGGACCGGCGACGACCACCGCCCAGACCTCGAGGTCGGGGCGGCGCGCGCGAGGAGCGGGACGGTAGGTCAGTTGTGCAGGCGGGTCAACCGCGGCCGCGCGGGCCGGGCCGGGAGCCGAGCCGGCGGTGCGACGTCGGCGGGGCGCCGATGCGGCTCGGGGCCCTGCCCGAGGGCCCGCACGGGCCGCCGCGCCCCGCAAGGCCCGCACGTGTCGCCCGCGGTCCCGATGCCGCAGCCGCCGGGCACCTCGCGGGGCCTCACGCTCCGGTCGCGGCGCGGATGTGTTCGAGCACGCGCTCGACCACCGCGTCGATGCCGACGCCGGAGCTGTCCACCAGCACTGCGTCGTCGGCCTGCCGCAGCGGCGCAGCGGCGCGGCTGCTGTCGCGGGCGTCGCGCTCGGCGACCTCGCGCTGCACCTCGTCGAGCGAGGGCACCGCGGCGCCGGGGTTGGCCGCGAGCTCGGCGTGTCGACGCAGCGCGCGCGTGGGCAGATCCGCGGTGAGGAAGAACTTGTGCGGCGCGTCGGGGAACACCACCGTGCCCATGTCGCGACCCTCGGCGACGCAGCCGCGATCGCCCAGCGCGCGTTGGATGCCGAGCAACGCCGCGCGCACCGCCGGCAGCGCCGAGACCTTCGATGCGCCCTGGGACATCGCGGGCGTGCGGATCGCCGCGGTCACGTCCTCGCCGGCGTAGCGCACCGCCTGCGGGCCACCGTCGGCGGGCAGCTCACCCAGCGCGATGGGAAAGGCGACCGCGAGCGCCGCGAGGCCGGGCTCGTCGTCCCACGCGATGGCCCGGCGCTGGGCCACCAGCGCGAGCGTGCGATAGATCGCGCCGGTGTCGAGCAGCGGCAGGCCCAACGCGCGTGCCACGGCGCGCGCGACGGTGGTCTTGCCCGCGCCCGCGGGACCGTCGATGACGACGACCAGCGGCGCGCTCGGACGATGGCGCTCGTGCGGACCCATGCGAAGCGCCGACGAAGGTGCCAAAGCCCCGCGCGCAGGACAAGTCGGCGTGCGCACCGCGACCGCGGCGGCCGCCGGCGACGCGCGCCGCGTCCGCGGCCCGCGGCGGCGCGCGGGCGCCCAGGCTTCGCTTGTGCCGCGGCGCGCCCGTGACGTAGCGTTCGCCCATGTGCAAGGACGGACGAGCGCGTGGCGAGGTCGCGGTCGTGTTCGCGGCGCTGGCAGCCATCACCGGGCTCGCGAGCGGCTGCGTGACGGTGACGCCGGCCCAGCGTGAGCAGCTGAGCAAGCCGGAGATGAACCCGGCCACCGACATCGCCGAAGACGTGTGGCACGGCCACATCGAGGCCGCGCGTCACGGCGCCATGGGTGGTCACGGCGGAGCGGGCGGCGGCTGCGGTTGCGGATGAGCGCCCGCGGTCATCGTGCGACCGCACGCACGCTGGCGTGGTTGCTGGCGAGCGCGTGCGCGCTGTGGGTGTGGTGGGGGCCGGCCGGCCGCGCGCAGGCCGAGAACCGCGTGACCATGCGCGGGCAGTACTACCGCGAGACCTCGACCCGCATCCTGCAACCGCAGGTCACCGTCACCGCCGACGCGCCCGACGAGCGCCTCACGCTCGGCGCGGGCTACCTGCTCGATGCGATCAGCTCGGCCTCGATCGCCTCGGGCGCGGCGCAGATCACCGGCGGCGACAAGGTCTTCCACGAGCTGCGCCACGAGGTCACCGGCACGGTCGGCTCGCGCCTGGGCGAGTGGACCCTGGGCGGCTTCTTCCGCTACTCGACCGAGACCGACTACATCAGCCGCGCGACCGGCGTGTCGGTCGCACGCGACCTGCTGCAGCGGAACATCAACCTCGCGTTCAGCTACGGCCTGAACCTCGATCGCTGGTATCGCATCGTCAACAACCTCGGCGTGCGTCAGCCGTGGTGTGGCGGCGCCGTGCCGCCGCAGGGCTGCCACAAGGACGGACTCGGGGTCGGCAGCAACTTCCTGCAGGTGCACCTGTTCGGGCTCAACTACGCCCACGCGCTGCACAAGACCGTGCTCGCGAGCTTCCACGTCAACTACGCCCACCAGGTCGGCCCGCAGGACAATCCCTACCGCGAAGGACTGCTGGGCGGCATCGAGGAGACCCACCCGCGGATCCGCAACCGCGTGGTCATGACGCCGTCGGTGCGCTGGGCCATCCCCAAGGCGCGCCTGGTGATCGAACCGTTTTACGCGTTCTACGTCGACGACTGGGGCATGCGCTCGCACAGCCCCGAGCTGCGCGTGCACGGCCGCGTGGCGCGGCACGTGCTGCTGCGCGGGCGCTACCGCTACTACAAGCAGACCGGTGCGTTCTTCTGGCGCCCCGACGGCCAGTACGTCGACGGCGATGCCCAGTGCACCCGGGCGCACCCCGAGAACTGCGCGACCGCGGACGTGAAGGTGATGCCATGGGACTCGCACACGCCCGGCGTGCAGCTGGTGTGGGAGTTCGACGGCATCGCGCGGCACAAGGGCCTGCACTGGCTCGAGGGCGGCTTCGTCGAGGTGACGTACAATCACGCGTTCCAGCACAACCGCTATGGCAACGCCCGCATCGGCAACCTCGCGCTCTCGCTCGCGTTCTGACGCGCGGCGCTGGCTCGTCGCGATCGCGTGCGCGGCCGCGTGCGAGCGCGAGGTCGAGGGTCTCGATCGCGAGCGGTTGATCGCGGCGGCGGCGAGCGACGAGGTCGTGGCCATGGTCGCGGCGCGCGACGGGCTCACGCCCGCGGCCGCGCGGCAGCGCGTGGATCAGCAGCGCGCGCTGGCGCTGGCGGCGATCGAGGCCGCGGGCGACGAGCCGGCGCTGCCGCCCGAGCGCCTGGCGCACCTGCTGCGGACCGCGCGGGCACGGCTGCTCATCGAGACCGCGTTCGAGCCCACGCACCGCGCGGCCGACATCGGCGCGCGCGACCCGATGCTGACGGCGGCGCGCAACCAGCCCCGTCACGTCCACCCGACCATCCACCACGTGTGCCAGGTGATCGCCGAGCCGCCGGGCGAGCTGCAGGGCGACGCGCTCGCGACCGCGACCGCCGATCCGCAGTGGCGCGCGCGCGCGACCGCGGTGCTCGAGGCCGTGCGCCGCCACGTCGAGGCCACGGTGCCGCCCGGCGATCCCCAGGCGTGTTCGCTGCTGCTCGCCGATCTGCCGTTCGAGCGCCCCGAGCCCGGCGGCCCCTCGACCGATCCGCAGGTGATGCTGCGGGGCGAGAGCGGCGGCGGCTTCGACCTCGACGCCTGCGCCGCACCGCGCGAGGCCGACGGCAGCTGTTCGCAGCCGAGCTTCGCGCCCGAGTGGACCGAGGCCGTGCGCGTGGGCGCGGTGCCGGGGCTGCGCGGGCCCTTCCCCACCCGCTTCGGCATGCACCTGGCGCTGGTGGTGCAGGTGCTGCCGCGACGGCTGCCCGAGGACCCCGAGTTCGAGACCTCGCTGCGCGAGGCCATCGCGCCGCAGTGGCGCGCGCAGCAGTTCGAACAGTGGCTCGCAGGGCTGCGTCGCGAGCACGCCGCGTTGCTCGCCGAGGGCGCCGGAGCGCCGCCGTGACGCGCGCGTCGCTGCCCGAGCGCGCGGTCGCGGCCCACGTCGACTCGCACCTCGCGACCGAATTCGGCGAGGTCATGGCGGCCCTGGTCGCGACCGTGCCGGGCGCGCGCGGGGCCGTGCTCACCGATCGCGACGGCCACGCCATCGACTTCGCGCTCGATGCCGGCGCCATCGACGACCTCGATCTGCAGATCGCCGGGGCCCAGTGCGCGCGCACGCTCGCGGCGATGCACCACCTCGCGCAGCGACGGGCGCTGGGCCGCACGGCCGTGCTCGTGGAGGCCAGCGCCGGGTGTCTGCTCGGTGCAACGCTGCGCGAGGCCGACGAGCTCACGATCGTCTTGGTGCTGCGCGCGCGCGCCCACCTCGGCTTCGCGCTCGCCGCGTTCGATCGCGCGTGCGACGAGCTCGCGCGGCTGATCGCGTGAAGCCGCCGTCGCGCCGCCGTGCCCGAGCGTTTCCGCACCGTTTCGGTGCTTGACCGCTCGGGGCGCTGGCTTAGACTCGTGGCCCCGAACATGGCCACGCACATCACCGACGAGTGCATCAACTGCGGCGCCTGCGAGCCGGAGTGCCCCAACGAGGCCATCTCGGAGGGCGACGACAAGTACGTGATCGATCCGAACCTGTGCACCGAGTGCGTCGGCTTCCACGACTACGAGGCGTGCCAGGCGGTGTGCCCGGTCGAGTGCTGCCTGCCCGATCCCGGCCGCCGCGAGGACGAGGACGCGCTGTACGACCGCGCGCAGAAGATCCACCCCGACAAGTCGTGGCCGTCGATCGCCGACCTGCCGCCGGGCCAGTCGCGCTTCCGCAAGTCCAAGTGATCGCGTGATCGCGTCGGCGCGCGCGTCGGCGCCGCGCATGCGCTACCCTGGGACGCGACGATGGCGGCCGCGAACGCAGCCGGTGTGCCGTGGCTGCGGCTCGCGGTCTCGCTGGTGATCGGCGGCGCGCTGGTGGTGCTGGTGTGGCCGCTGATGGCCGCGGTGCCCAGCGACCCGAGCATCGCGCCGCTGGTGCTCGTGGGCTTCGCCGGACTGCTGGTGCCCTACCACGGCCTGCGTGCGCTGCGGTGGTGGTTCCTGCTGCGGCGCGTGGGCGAGGTGCCGTGGCGCAGCGCGATCACCATCGGCCTGGTCGGCTACATGTGGATCGCGCTGTTGCCCCTGCGGCTGGGTGAGCTGGTGCGGCCGGCCCTGGTCGCGCAGCGCCACGGCGTCGCGCTGGGTCGCACGCTCGCCGTGGTCGCACTCGAGCGCATCACCGACGGCTTCGTGGTCGCGGCGCTGTTCTTCGCGACCGCGCGGCTGCACCCGCGTCCGGACGACGACGCGCTCGCGCGTCAGGTGCAGACCGCGGCGACGATCTCGAGCGGCCTGTTCGCCGCGGTGCTGGTGGGCTTGGTGGTGCTCGCGCGCTGGCCGGGGCCGTGGCGCGCGATGCTGCGGCTGTTCGCGCGCGGACGCCTGGGCCCGCTGGTGCACCGCGTCGACGGCATGCTCGCGCAGATTGCCGAGGGTGCACGGGCGCTGTCGCGCGGCGGTGGTTGGCCCGCGTTCGCGCTGACGACCGCGGCCTACTGGGCCACCAACATCGCGGCGCTGTGGTGGCTCGCGCGCGGCTGCGGTGTGCCGCTGTCGCTGGCCTCGGCGGCGCTGGTGACCGCGGTGATGAACCTGGCGCTGGCGCTGCCCGGCGGGCCCGCGCAGGTCGGCGTGTTCCAGGGCGGCATCGCGGTGGGGCTGTTGCTCGTGGTCCCGCGCGCAACCGTGCACGCCGGCGGCAGCCTGCTGGCGTTTTGGCTGTACGCCTGCCAGCTGGGCTCGATCGTCGCGGTGGGGCTGTGGGCGCAGCGGCGGCTGCGGCTGCGCTGGCACGAGCTGCTGCGCGATCTGTCCCCTCGAGACGACGGCGCATGAACGAGCCGGTCGGCGAGGAGCTGCGCGCGGTCGGGGCTGGCGGCTGGCTGCGCGCGGCGCTGCGGCTGGTGCTGGGCCTGGGTCTGGTCGGCGCGGTGGTGTGGTTTCTGCGCGAGGCCGGCGGCACGCCGCGGCTGCGGCTGGTGCCGTGGGCGTGGGCCGTGGGCCTGCTGGGCAGCACGCTCGCGAACGCCGTGACCGCGCGGCGCTGGCAGCTGCTGTCGGAGGCCATGACCGACGCGCGGCTGGGCTACGGCGTGTACTTCCATCACCTCGCGTACACCCGCGTGCTGGGCCAGTTCCTGCCGTCGCTGCTGGTCGATCTGCTGGGGCGCAGCGCGAGCCTGCGCGCCGCCGGCAGCCGCGAGAGCGTCGGTCGCCTGCTCGCGCCGCTGGTGCTCGAGCGCGTGCTCGATCTGGTGCTGCCGGCGGTGCTGCTGGGCTGGGCGCTGGCGTGGCACCACGGCGCGCTCGCGGACGCGTGGGCGTGGCCGTCGCTGGCGCTGGTGGTGGCGGTGTTCGCCGTGCTCGCGACCGCGATGCTGCGGCCGCTGGTGGCCGCGGCGCTGCGCGTGCGCGCGTGGCTGCGGCGCGAGGGCACCGCGCCGGCGGTGCCCGAGGTCGGCGGAGCGCTCGCGCGCTCGATCACGGTGCTGTCGCTGTCGCGCTACGCCACCGTGATGCTGCAGTACTGGGGCGCAGGCGCGGGCCTGGGCGTCGCACTCGCGCCGCTGGTGCTCGTCGCCGCCGCCCCGCTGGCCCAGCTCGCGGGCCTGCTCGGCATCACGCCGGGGGCGCTGGGTCTGCAAGAGGGCGGCTGGGCCGGCGCGCTCGCGCTGCTCGGCACCGATCCCGGCGACATCGTCGTGTTCCTCATCGCGGCCCGCGGGGCGATGATCGTCAACTTCGCGCTGCTGTCGGCCGCGAGCTGGCGCTGGCATCGGGCGCGCTGAGCCGCGCGCCGTCAGCCGCGGACGTGATCCTTCGCCAGGAACCGATCGACCACGCCGTGGCCGAGGTACACCAGCGGCAGCGTCGCGATCGCGATCAGGAACTTGTAGGTGTAGTTGGTCACCGACAGCGACAGCACGTCGCCGGCGGCGAGCTTGCCGGAGATGCCGAACGCGATGGTGTTGATGACGAAGGTGTCGATGAGCTGCGACACCACCGTCGAGCCGACCGCGCGCAGCCACAGCATGCGCCCGGCGGTGCGGTTGCGCACCAGCATGAACACGACCACGTCGAGCAGCTGGCTGCTCGCGAACGCGACCAGCGAGCCGACGATGATCCACATCGACTGGCCCAGCACCTGCTCGAACGCGTCCTGGTGCACCGGCGAGATGTCGGCGGTCGGCACCGCGATGCAGGCATAGATGATGACGAAGGCGTAGACGATGAGCCCGATGGTGAACAGCGTCAGCCGCCGCACCGCCTTGGGACCGAAGTACTCGTTGACCAGGTCGGTGGTCACGAACACCAGCGGCCACGGGATCACGCCGACGCTCATGATCCAGCCGCCGACCCGCACCAGCTTGCCGCCGAGGATCTCGCCCAGCAGCGCGTGGGCGATGAACACGCCGGCCAGCAGCAGGAACACCGCGTCGCGGCGCGTGGGCGACCACGACGGACCGCCGTGGCCGAGCCCACCGCCGTCGCCTGCGTCGGCCATCAGTTGTACGCCAGCTCGACCGCGCGCCGGATGTTGACCGAGACCAGCTTCGACACGCCGCGCTGCTCCATCGTCACGCCGTAGAGCCGGTCGGCGATCTCCATCGTGACCTTGTTGTGCGTGATGATGACAAACTGCGTGGTCGCGGCGAGCTCGCGCACCAGCGCGCAGAAGCGTCCCACGTTGACCTCGTCGAGCGGCGCGTCGACCTCGTCGAGCAGACAGAACGGACTGGGCTTGATGAGGAAGATGGCGAAGATGAGGCTCGTCGCGGTCAGGGCCTTCTCGCCGCCCGACAGCAGGTCGAGGCTGCGCAGCTGCTTGCCCGGGGGCTGCGCCACGATCTCGATGCCGGTGTTGAGCATGTCGTCGGGGTCGGTGAGCTTGAGCTCCGCGCGACCGCCGGCGAACAGCCGCGGGAAGATCTGGCGGAACTTCTCGTCGATGGCCGCGAAGGTCTCGCGGAACATCTGCCGCGTGGTCTTGTCGATGCGGTCGATGGCCTCTTGCAGCTGCGCGACCGAGTGCTCGAGGTCGTCGCGCTGGCGCGTGAGGTACTCGTAGCGGACCGAGACCTCCTCGAACTCCTCGATGGCGGTCAGGTTGACCTCGCCCATGCGCGCGATGACCCGCTTGAGCTCGGCCGCGCGCTCGCGTTCCTCGGCGCCGCACAGCGGTCGGTCGTGGAAGTCGACCAGCACCTCGGTGATCGCGACGTCGAGCCGCTCGCGCAGGTCGGCCTCGAGGTGGCCCAGCTCGAGCTGGTTTTCGCGCAGGCCCAGCTCGACGTCTTGCTGCTGCTCGCGGTGGCTGTCGAGCTCCACGCGCAGGGTCTTGACCGAGGCCTCGAGCTCGTCGAGCTCGAGGCGGATCGCGTCGTGGCGCTCGCGCACGTCGTGGACCTGCGCCGTGGCCTCGCGGCTCTGCTCGACCAGCTGTTCGCGCTCGATCGCCGACTGTTCGAGCGCGAGCGCGAGCTCCTCGACCCGCGCGTTGGCCCGCGCCGCGGTCTCCTCGAGCCGCGCCAGCCGCACCCGCTCGGTCTCGAGCTGACGCTGCAGCCGCTCGGCCGTGCCCGCGAGCGCGTCGCTGCGCTGCTGCCAGCGCGCCAGCGCGACCTTGGCCTCGGTGAGATCGCGCGTGACCAGCTCGCGCTCGTGTTGCAGCGACTCGATGTGCGCGACGCCGCCGGCGAGGTCGCTGCCGAGCTCGTCGCTGCGCGCCTGCAGCTCGCCGATCGTGCGCTGCAGCGCCGCCGACTCGCCCTCGCGCAGCGCCAGCTCGCGGTCGATGCCGTCTTGCTCGGCCCGACGCGCGGCGATGGCCTCGCGCACGCGCACGAGCTCGCCGCGCGCCGCGGCGCACTCGGCCTCGGCCGCGGCCGCCTCGGTCTGCACCGCCAGCAGCTCGGCCTCGTTGCGCTCGCGCGCGGCCTCGACGTCGGCGAGGCTGCCTGCGATCGCGAGGTGGCGCCCGCGCGTGGCCTCGAAGGCCTGCTGCAGCGACGCGAGGATCTCCTGCAGCTCCCGGATCTCGCGCTTTTGTTGCAGCAGCGCCGCGTTGAGTGCCGTGGGCGAGCCGCCCACGACCACGCCGCTCTCGTCGATGCGATCACCGTCGAGCGTGACCATCGGCGCGACCACGCGGCGGCTGTGCCACAGCTCGAGCGCGCGCGGCAGGCCCTCGACCACCACGGTGTCGCCCAGCAGCACCGTCGGCAGCTCACCCAGTCCCGGGCCGCAGCGCACCAGGTCGCGCAGGCGACCGAGCACGCCGGCCGGTGGCGCACCGGCATCCGCGGGCGCAGCGGCCAGCGACGCTGCTGCGATCGCGTCGACGCCCTCGAACGCGTCGTCCGGCGCGGCGCTCAGATCCACCAGGTCGATGCCGCCGGGGCTCGGCGCCGCGGGGTCGCGCCAGCCCAGCAGCACGCCGTCCGAGGGTGCCTGCGGCTTCGCGACGCTCGCGGGCACGCGTGCGCTGCGGGGCAGGAACGACAGCCGACCCTCTTGCGCACGCTTGAGCAGCTCGACGCCGCGCGCGGCCTGCTCGGGCTCGTCGACGACGATGCCCTCGAGCCGATCGCCCAGCACGGCCGACAGCGCAGCTTCGAGGTGCTGCGGCACCTCGAGGTGATCGGCGACGATGCTGATCGCCCGCGGCGCGGGCTCGGCGGCCATGCCGACGACGCCGTCGGGCGAGGCCTGCGCGCGCAGCTCGGCCTGGTGCTCCATCACCACCTGCACACCGCTGGCGCAGCCGCGGTAGCGGGCCTGGATCTCCTCGAGCGATTGCAGCCGCGAGCGCGCGCGATGGACCTCGGCGCGGCCGGTGTCGAGCTCGACCTCCACGGCCGCGAGCTGCTCCTTGAGCTCCGCGCGGCTGCGCTCGAGCGCGACCCGCTGCGCCCGCAGGGCCTCGGCACGCAGGGCGGCGGCGTCGCGGGCGTGGTCGAGCCGCTCGCTGCGTTCGGCCAGCTCGTGCTCGTGCGCGGCGGCGGCGAGCATCGCATCGCTGCTCGCGACCCGGCGGTGACGCGCCTGCGCCACGGCCTCGCCCAGGGCCTCGACCCGCGCGCTCGCGGCCGACAGCGCGCTGCCGCGCTCGCCGAGCTCGCGCGTGGCGGCGTCGCGCCGCGACTGCGCCATCGACAGCTCGGCCTCGACGCGAGCGGCGGCCTCGGTCAGGCGCTCGACCTCGAGGTGCTCGCGGCCGGTGCCGCCTTCGCCCATGGCCTCGCGCTCGGCGTGCAGCGCCGCGAGCTCGGCCTCGACCGTCGCGACGCCGCGGCCGACGACCTCGGCCTCGGCGTGGGCATGGGTCGCGGTGCCCTGCTGGGCCTCGCGCTCGCGCCGGCGGTAGTCGTCCTCGGCCTCGCGCAGGCGCACGCGGTTGTCGAGGTCGAACACCTGCTGCTGCATCGCGACCAGCTGCTGCTCGACCGCGGTCACGTCGAGCCGCGCGGTGGCGATCTGCGCGTCGCGGGCCGACAGCGACGCGCGCACGTCGTCGATCTGCTGCGTCAGGTGCATGCGCCGGCCCTCGAGCACGGTCCGGGTCGCGCCGAGCTCGAGCCAGCGGTGCGCGCCGTGCCACAGCTCGAGGTCGCGCAGCTCCTGGCGGTACTTCTTGTAGCGCTCGGCCTTCTGCGCCTGGCGGCGCAGCGTGCCCAGGCGATCGTCGAGCTCGACGATGACGTCGCGCACGCGCAGCAGGTTCTGCCGCGTGGCCTCGATCTTCCGCGACGCCGCGGCCTTCTGCGCCTTGAAGCGCGTGATGCCGGCGGCCTCGTCGATGATGCTGCGGCGATCCTCGGGCTTGCTGCTGACGATGCGGCCGACCTGGCCCTGCTCGATGATCGAGTAGCCCTTGGTGCCCACGCCGGTGCCCGCGAGCAGATCGCTGATGTCGCGCAGACGCGCCGGGACCTTGTTGATGAGGTACTCGCTGGTGCCGTCGGCGAACAGCCGCCGGGTCAGCGCGATCTCGGGGAGATCGCCGTACGGCGGCGGCACGTCGCCGGTGTTGGTGAAGGTCAGCGTGACCTCGGCCAGACCCGCGGGCCCGCGCGAGCTGCAGCCGGCGAAGATCACGTCGGCCATGCCGCTGCCGCGCAGGTGCTTGGCGCTCTGCTCGCCCATGCACCAGCGGATCGCGTCGACGATGTTCGACTTGCCGCAACCGTTGGGGCCGATCACGCCGGTCACGTGATCGTCGACGATCACCACCTGGCGATCGGCGAACGACTTGAACCCGAGGACTTCGATCTTCTTCAGCCGCATGGCGAGCGAGGACGGCGAGATCGGAGGCGATCCGCGTCGACCCCGGATACACCTTGTGGCCACCGTCGAAAAGCCCGGCCCCGGGCGCGGCGCCGCGGGGCCACCGGAGCCGGGTTCGCCCCCGCGCGCGCTGCTTTCGCGAGGCTGCGGCCCGATCGGGTCGCGCCCCCGCCCGGCCACCCGCGTCGCGCCGCGGCCCGCGGGCAGAGATCTCTCCCACGCGACCGACCGCACGAGGCCCTTGCACGACCGACCCGCCGGTGGCGAAGCTCACCCCGCGCATGGGGCCCGAGCTCGCCATCGTGTTGGTCGTGATCGCCGTGGCCGTGATCGCGGCGCTGGTGATCACGCGGCGACGCGGCAGCGCGATCGCAGCGCCGCCACAGCCGGCCCCGCTGCCGCGCGCCGACGCACCGCGACCGGCCGCCACGCCCGCGAGCACCGCGAGCGACGTCGAGACCGAGCCCGCACCCGGCGAGCCGGTGCAGCGACCGCCGTTGGCCGACACCGTGCCGCGAATGCCCCGCGCCGTGCCCACGCCGGCGCAGCCGCGCGAGCGGCCCAGCGCCTCGGCCGAGCACGGACGTCACGAGCAGCGCGCCACCGATCGCGATCGGATCCGTGCGGGCCTGGCCAAGACCCGCGGCGGCTTCGTGTCGAAGCTCGCGCGGCTGCTGCTGGGCAAGCCCAAGGTCGATCGCGACCTCCGCGACGCGATCGAAGAGGTGCTGTTCACCGCGGACATCGGCACGCACGTGGCGCAGTCCTTGATGGACCGCGTGGGCGAGGCGCTCGACCGCCGCGAGATCGCCGACGCCGACGCGGTGTGGTCCGCGCTCGAGCAGGCCGCGCTCGAGCTGCTGTCGACCCCCGCACCGCCGCCCTCGCCCGCGCCGCCGCCGTACGTGCTCTTGATGATCGGGGTCAACGGCGTGGGCAAGACCACGACGCTCGGCAAGCTCGCGGCCCGTCACGTCGCGCAGGGCCGCAAGGTACTCCTCGTGGCCGGCGACACGTTCCGTGCGGGCGCCGTTGCCCAGCTCGACGTGTGGGCCCAGCGCGTGGGTTGCGACATCCACATGGCCGACGACAAGGCCGATCCTTCTTCGGTCGTCTTCGACGGGATCCTCCGGGGCCGACGTGAGGGACACGACGTCGTGCTCTGCGACACCGCGGGCCGGCTGCACACGCGCAAGGAGCTCATGGACGAGCTGGGCAAGGTCCGGCGCGCGGCGGCCAAGGCCATCGCGCACGAGCGCCCTGCGGCCGAGCGCGAGGCCATCGTCGGGCCGCACGACACCTGGCTCGTGCTCGACGCCACGATCGGGCAAAACGCGCTCGCCCAGGCCAAGCTCTTCAAGGAGACCACCGACTTCACCGGCCTGGTGGTGACCAAGCTCGACGGCACCGCCAAGGGCGGCGTCGTGCTGGGCGTCTGCGACGAGCTGCGGGTGCCGATCCGCTACGTCGGCGTGGGCGAGGGCGTCGACGACCTGCGGCCGTTCGAGCCCGCGGACTTCGTCGCCGCGTTGTTCGCGGATCGCGAGCGCATCGCCGCCGAGGATCGTTGACCGAGCCCCGGTACAACTGAACGAGCGTGCCCCTTGGAACCCACCACCGCACCAGTCCGTGGCAGCGTGCAGGGTGAGACCACGATCGGTCGCGCATGCACGCTGGGGCGCCGTGCCGCAGCGTGCGAAGGCGCGTGCACGCCCGAGCTGGTGCGGGCGCGGGCCGTGCCCACGCGCGCCCGCCGGGCCCGCGACCCCGACGGACGCAGGCGAAGCGATGGAATCGGTGCCGTCGCAACATGCACCCCCGGCCATGGCCTCGCCCCCCGACCAACACGCCACCGGTGTGTCGCTGGGCGCCCGAACGAGGGCATTGTGACCTATAGAGCGCTGTGGTACGGTCCGGTCGCCCTCGTGCCGAGAAACCATGTCCACGGGCCTATCTCCCAGGCAAACGCGACTGCGACCGATTCTTCCTCCGAGTTCTCGACCCGTGTCTGAGGTGAGCATGCGACGCATCCTGACGGGCCCGACGCTGGCCCTCGCGGTCCTCTGGACCCTTCCTGCGACCGCTTCTGCGGACGCACTCGCGGCGGGACCCGCCGCGGGCGAGGACGAGCCCGTCGTCGTGGTCGACGACGAGATGGAAGGCGGCGAGACGCCGACGGGTGAGAAGCCCGCAGGTGACGGCACCGAGCCGGGCACCGATGTCGCCGACGTCATCGGTGGCGACGAAGCGGTGATCCAAAAGGGCGACGAGAGCGGCAAGCAGGACAAGAACTCCGAGGAGAACCAGATCAAGGCCGAGATCGGCCAGATCACGGTCATCCAGCGGCAGCGCATGCTGAAGAAGAAGCGCTTCGAGCTGATGCCGCAGATCGGGATCTCGGTGAACGACCCGTACGTGCGGCACTACACGTTCGGGCTCGATCTCAACTACTGGTTCCACAACCGCATGGCGGTGGGCCTGACCGGCACCGGTCTGGTCGGTGCTCGCACGCCGCGCTACGAGAACATCCGCAAGCAGGAAGGGCTGCTGCTCACCGCCAACAAGGTGCTGTGGCAGGCCAGCGTGAACTTCACGTACAACCCGTTCTACGGAAAGATCGCGATCTTCAACCGCGCGCTGCTGCACTGGGAGGGCAGCATCACGGTTGGTGGTGGTGCGACGCAGACGCAGGTGCTGCCGCGCTACGAGGCACTCCACGATCCGTTCCGCACCGTGACCGGTGGCGGTCAGTTCGGTGTCAACGGCCGCTTCTACACCCGCCGCGTCGACTGGCTGTCGGTCAACGCGGGCGTGCGCACCTGGATCTACGCCGACAAGCAGGAACCCATCAACCGCGGCCCCGACGACCGGCCGCCCGATGGCGTCGACAACCCCGCATTCGATGATCCGGATGCGGCGAAGAAGGCCGCCGACTTCAAGGCTGCCTTCAACGTCGTGTTCTATCTCGGGGTCAGCTTCTACCTGCCGCCGAAGTTCCAGTACACCACTCCGCGCTGAGGCAACCGACGACCATGAAGACCCGTACACTCCTCATCGTTGCCGCAGCCTTCACCGCCGTCGGTCTGTCGGCGCCGCAGTCGGCCCACGCACGCAAGAAGGGCGTGCTCGAGGGCGAGCCGATCGTCCGCAAGAAGTTGCAGCTGCGAAAGTTCCGCTTCCAGCTCACGCCGTACGTCGGCATGAGCCTGTCGCAGCCGTTCGTGCACATGGGCTACGTCGGCGCGCGCGTCGGCGTGCACTTCGCGGACTGGATCGGCGTGCGCGCCGGCTTCGGCTACGGCGTCGTGAAGCTCGACTCGAAGCTGCTCAAGGCCATCAACAAGGGTGGTCTGCCGCAGGGCCTCGCGCCCGGCGAGGCCGACACCTCGGCCGCGGGCGCAGCCCCGTGCCCGCAGGACTCGCGCGCGCCGTGCCGTCCCGCCGGTGCCAACGACAACCCGGCGCCGCTGCTGCACGACTTCCGTGCCGGCCTCACCCGCGCGCAGTGGCAGTCCAGCCTCGACGTCGTGTTCACGCCGTTCTCGGGCAAGCTGGGTCTGTTCTCGGCGATCTTCACCGAGTACGACATCTACTTGTTCGGCGGCCTGGGCTTGATGGGCTGGAACAAGCACTACAAGAACCAAAAGAGCACCTCCGAGCTGCTCAACCTCGACACCAACCCCAAGTCCGCGACCTACTGCCAGGAGACCAGCGGCGTGCAGAACCAGGAGTGCCTGCTGCACCCGGTGAACGCCGACAAGGGCGTGAAGGTCGGCGGCAGCTTCGGTGCCGGTCTCAACCTGTTCCTGACCGACTGGGTCTCGCTCAACCTCGAGTTCCAGGACATCGTGACCCGCAACAACCTCGCGGGCCTCAACACCACGGTCACCGACATCCCGCCGCAGCTCACCAAGGCGGACAAGGACGTGTTCCACAACGTCACGTTCCAGCTCGGCGCGACCTTCTACATGCCGTTCAAGGCCAAGCGCACCAAGTAGACCGCGACCGCCCGTGGTCGAGCCGTGAACGCCCCGCCCCGCGGGGCGTTCGCAATTCGGCCGCTCAGTCGCAGCCGAGCACGGTGGTGATCGTGGTCTCGCCGGTGATCTCGGCGTGCACGAACACGTGCTCGCTCTCGCCGCCCTCGCTGTCGATCCACACCTCGAGGCAGTTCGCGCGCAGATCGAGCGGCACCGCGGCGGCGGTGAAGCCACCTTCGGCGTCGAGCTCGACCTCGACGTCGGCGGTGCCGTCGACGTCGAGCATGCGCACGCGCGCGTCGGCGGGCAGCGGATCGTCGCCCTGCGCCACGCCGTGCACGTCGACCTCCTGCTCGGGGTCGGCGGTCAGGCTCGGCGGCGGCAGCGGCAGCGAGATGCCGCGGTCGTCGAACACGATCGCGCGGCGGAACACCGGCTTCCACTCGTGGCTCGCGCACGCCGGCACGACCGCGGCGGCGGCGAGCGCGGCCAGGGTGAGGCTTGCGAGGCAGCGGTGGGCCATGACCATCGTCAGTCTACTCCCAGCGGCCCAGCAGTGCATGAAGCGGGCCTGCGCCGCGGCACCGGCGACCCGCGTCGCGGGGCGCAGGCTTGGCCGCGCGCCGGCCCCGAAGCGACCGCCGCCGCCAGGCCGCGCTCGCCAACGGCGTTGGCGCGGCTGCCAACCGCCGCGGCGCGAGCGGCCCGGGGTCCTCGCGTCCGCTCATCCCTCGTCGCCCTCGAGCTCGTCGCCGCCACCGGCGCCCTCCTCGGCGAGCTTGCGCAGCTTCTTCTGCAGGCCGAAGCGCGACAAGCCCAGCAGCTCGGCCGCGCGGGTCTGGTTGCCGCGGGCGCGCTCGAGCGCGCGGGCGATGAGGTCGCGCTCGAGCCGATCGACCCGCGGCCGGATCCGCAGGTCGTCGGGATCGACCGCGGGCTCGCGGCCGCGCAGCGCCGGCGACAGATCCTCGGGCGTGACCGCGCCGTCGCACAGCGCGATCCAGCGCTGCACCTCGTTCTCGAGCTCGCGCACGTTGCCGGGCCAGGCGTAGCCCGCGAGCACGCGCATGGTCGCGGGCGTGACCTGCAGCCGCCCGCCACCGGGTCGCGCCAGGAAGTGCTCGACCAGCGCGGGGAGATCGTCGCTGCGCGCGCGCAGCGGTGGCAGCTCGATGCGTACGACGTGGATGCGGTAGTAGAGATCGCGGCGGAACTTGCCCTGCTCCACCATCGCGTCGAGGTCGCGGTTGCTGGCCGCGATCACGCGCACGTCGACCGGTCGCGCGGCGTTCTCACCGACGCGGCGGACCTCGCCCTCTTGCAGCACGCGCAGCAGCTTGGTCTGCATCGCGGCCGAGGTCTCGCCGACCTCGTCGAGGAAGATGGTGCCGCCGTGGGCGGCCTCGAACAGCCCCGGGCGCGCCTTGTCGGCGCCGGTGAAGGCGCCCTTGGCGTGGCCGAACAGCACGCTCTCGAGCAGGGTCTCGGGGATGGCGCCGCAGTTCTCGGCCACGAACGGCTTGCTCGCGCGCGCGCCGGCGCGGTGGATCGCGCGTGCGACCAGCTCCTTGCCGGTGCCGCTCTCGCCGTAGATCACGACCGGCACGTCGGTGTCGCCGAGGCGATCGACGAGCTTGTAGACCCGCTGCATCGCCGCGGAGCTGCCGACCATGCCGTGGCGCGCACCGCCGGGGTCGCTGTCGGCGACGCGCTGGCGCAGGCCCACGACCTCGACCTCGCGGGCCTCGAGCAGCGCGCCGAGCTGCTCGTGCTGCTGCGCGAGCTGGGCCGCCTGCGCCCGGACCTCCGCCAGCGCGCGCGCGTGTGCGATGGCCAGCGCCGCGAGCTCGGCGAACTCCTCGACCTGGCCCAGATCGCGCTCGGCGAAGTTGCCGCGGCGCAGGCGATGGTCGACGTAGATGGCCCCGACCAGCTCGCCGCGGAACCAAAGCGGCACCGCCAGCACCGAGCGCAGGTTGAGGTGGCTGATGCTGCGCGAGCCGTCGAAGCGATCGTCGGCGGCGGCGTCGACGCTGAGCACGGGCTCGCCGTTGCCGAGCACGCGATCGATGACCGAGCGCGAGAACTCCATCGCATGGGCGCCGCCGCCGAGCTCGCGCGTGACCTCGCGGCGACCGCCGTCGCGCGCCAGCACCACGATCGCGCCGCGCTCGGCGTCGGTCAGCTCCATCACCGCATCGATGACCTGCTCGAGCAGCGGCTCGAGGCGATCCTCGCGCGCGAGCCGACGGTGCAGCCGCAGCAGCCGTTCGGTGTGGCCGTCGGACTCGGACGCGCGCGGCGGCGACGGTGCCGCGACCACCGGTGCGGCCTCGCCGACCTCGTGGGCGAGCTCGCGCAGCGCGGTGCGCTCGCCGTCGGCCCACAGCGCCGCGCGCACGGCGGATCGATCGTTGGCGTTGGTCTTGTCCATGATGACCTCCTGCAGCTGCAACAGCCGTTGCGCGACGCGTCGGCGCACCGCGTGCCCGCGGCCCAGTCGCGCGCACGCGACCGACCAGGCCGCGCGCGCCCTGGCCCAGGCGTGATCGAAGGCCCCGCGCGCGCACAGGCCGTCGAGTTGTTCGAGCGCGAGCTCGCCGGTCTCTCCGCCGGCGCGCTCGAGCTCGCCGCGCGCCGCCAGCAGCTCGAGCCGCTCGAGCTGCACGCGCCAGGGTTGCCGTTCGTCGGCGCGCTCTGCCGCCTGCGCGGCCGCGGCCAGATCGGCCTGCGCGACGTCGAGGCGCGCGCCGGCG
>JAIBBS010000154.1 GCA_019694555.1 Nannocystaceae bacterium | reverse complement strand
GAGCTCGGAGTGGACCAAGCCGGTCGTTCGCGCGACGTTGGATGCGGTCGCGGCGATGTCGTCCGCGGCCGCGTTGGTGCGACCGCGGCGTGCACCCACGCGCGAGGTGGCGCGACCGCCCCGCGCCGCGGCGCCCGATACCTCGGCGGAGCTCGAGGTCGATCCCCGCCTCGCGCCGCGGCCCCGCCCGCGTCCGCGTCCGGTCTCGGCGGTGCAGCCCGCCGGCAGCGTGCCGCCGGTCCGCGTCCCGCGTCCCACGCCGATGCCGCGGCCCGCGAGCGCGACGCCGCCGGAGTCGGACGAGTCGGCCGCAGCGACGCGGCCCGCGGGCGCACGCGCGGCACACACCGAACCCGCGGGCGAGCGCGCGAGCGTCGTCGACACGGTCGATGGCGGGCCCGCGGCGACCGAGCTCGGCGCTCCGATCGCGACGCTCGACGCCGGCACCGGTGCGTTGCGTGCCGACGGCACCAGTGGCCCACTGCGCGCGCCGCTGCCGGTGCGCCGTCGCTACCTGGTGGTCGTGGGAGCGCTCGCGCTGCTCGTCGGCGGCATGTCGGCGTGGATCGTGTTCGGTCCGAGCTCGACCGCGACGACGACGAACCCCGGGACCACGGCGCAGGCCAGCGCGGCGGCCACGGCGGCCACGCCCACGCCGCGCAGCGGCGACACTCCGCCTGCGGCGCCGCAGCGCGGCGTCGATGCGCCCGAGTCCACCAGCCCGCCTGCGCCGGTCGCCACCGTCGGTGTGGTCGAGGTCCGTGCCGTCGACGGTGCGCAGGTCGAGATCGACGGCGCGGTGGCCGGCACCGCGCCCTACACCGCGCAACTGAACCCGGGATCGCACACCGTGAAGATCACGGCACCCGGCTACGCCGCGTGGGAAGAGACGATCGAGGTCGGCGTCGGCGACAACCCGATGATCGACGCGAAGCTCAAGCCCGCGGGCAAGCGCAAGCCCGGCGCGCCTGCGAAGGCGGAGTCGCCCGGGACCACGCCGCCGGTCGAGCCCGACGAGCCCGAGCTGCCCAGCGAGCCGCTGCCCGACAAGCCGCCGCCGCTGCAGTCGGACTTCCCGCCGCCCACGACGCCCAAGAAGCCGCCGCCGCCGCCACCGCCGGCACCCGAGCCGGGTTCGTCGCCGTTTCTGCCCACGTCGCCGGGCGCGAAGGACGACGGCTTGATGCCGAACTGATCGCGGCGCCGCGCCGACGGCACGCGCTGGGCCGCGCGCAGGTGCTGTCGCGACGCCCGTGCGCGCGTGCGGATCAGAACGACTGGAAGCAGGCGCTCTGGCCGGTCACGTACATGACGCCCTGGTTGCCCAGGTTCACGTCGGCGAAGCGGCGCTCGAACTGCATGAGGAACTCGGGCGACGACGCCAGACCGACCTTCATGCCCGGCGAGGTGTCGATGTGGCGCCACGAGCCCGACGGCGTGCGCGTGGTCTGATCGTTGCGCACCCAGATCGGTCGACCGCCCAGGCGCGCGGGTGCCTGCCACACCGCGTCGTGCAGCGCGCTGATCCGCGGATCCTCCTGCGCCTCGGGATCGAAGAGATCGCCGGGCACGTCGACGGCCGCGAGCGCGAAGCGACGGCTCCAACGGCGACGCGAGCGATCGGGGATCGGTCCCTGGAACACGCCCCGCGCGACCTCGTCCTCGCCGAGGAACAGCACCGCGGCGTCGGGATTGCCCCAGTGGAACGCGCGGTGGTAGCTCGCGTTGCTCAGGAACAGCATCATCGCGCGCGCGCCCGGCGGGACGCCGTACAGATGCACCCCGTCGAGGTCGATCGTGAAGACGTGCTCCATGCGCAGGTCGCTGGGGTCCCAGCGATCGAGCGCGTCCGCCTCGGTGAGCAGCTCCTGCAGCCGCGGGTAGACCGGCCACTCGCGCTGGCTGACGCCGACGGGCGGTCCGAACACACGGTTGAAGCTGTGCGACGCGGGCGGGGCGTCGAAGTCCGGGAAGTACAACGTCAAGTTGCGCTCGTTCGCACGAAACTGCCGTGCGAAGCCGCGGATGGTCTCGATGTATGCCGTCGCCACGGTGCTCCGTGCACGGAGCGACCGACCGTCGGACGACGGCCTCACCCCGTTGCCGACAAGACGCGGACGTGCGCGCGACGTTGCACGCGTCGGTCCCACGGGCAGACGTGGGGCCGCTCACAAACCGGCGCGCGGGGCGTCGCGTCGTGCACGACCCTGCACGACGACCCGCCGCTGCCGCAGGGGCAGCGCTCGGACGTCGCGAACGCGGATCCGACCGGCGCTCAGCGCGGGCGGTACGTGATGCGGCCGCGGGTCGGGTCGTACGGCGAGACGGCGACCGTCACGCGATCTCCGAGCACCACGCGGATCCGGTAGCGCCGCATCTTGCCAGCCAACTTGGCGATCACGTCGTGTCCCTCGCCCACGTTGACCTTGAAGGTACCGCCGCTCAGGACCTCGACGACCTTTCCTTCGAACTCGATTGCGTCGTCGCTACTCATCTCGCGTGTGCTTCGCCCATCGGCGCGGGCGTTGGTTATCACAATCCCGGGCGGCGCGTGCCCAATCTCCGCGTGGGGCAGGGCACGCACGCTCCGGGCGGGTTTGCGCCCGCGGGGGCCCCGGGGCCGCCGCGGGCGGGCCTGGGTCGACCGGCGGCCGGCTGCTCGCGGTTTGCCCCGGCTTTACCGCCGCGCAGCGCGCCGTGGACGGTCGCGGCCGCGGCTTCGGATCAGGCTGCATGGACCATGCGTGACGTCCTCGCCCTGCTGTTCACCGCCGTGCTCGCCGCCCCCGCATCGCGCTCGACCCCGGGCCCCCAGCCGTCGGCGCCGGGCGCTGCCGCGCCGGGTCGACTGTGCGAGACGCTGCAGTGCACGCCGAGCCAGCGTGCCGAGCTGCGCACGATCCTGCTCGAGCTGCGCGAGGACGGCGGTGCCACGCGCGATCGGGTCCGCAGCGCCGAGCAGGACCTCGCGCGCGAGCTCGCCAAGGCGACGCCCGACCAGCAAGCCATCGATGGCATCGTCGCGCGCATCGCCGCCGCGCGCACGGCCCAGAGCGAGCTCGCGATCGATGCCGTGATCGAGCTGCACGCGTTGCTCGACGCGACCCAGCGCGCGCGCCTGGCCGAGATCGTGCGCAGCGAGGGCCTGCTGGGCCTGCTGCCCGCCGGTGGTCGCAAGCGGTGAGCGCCGATCACAGCGGCGTCGCGCGAGGCAGACGCCAGCTGGGATCGGCGCGACGCCAGCCGCCGAAGGCCTGCTCGAGCGCGGCCGCGGCGGCGAGGGTCCGGTGATCGGCGCCGCGACGCCCGATCACCTGCACCGCCAGCGGCAGGCCCTCCGCGAAGCCCATCGGCACCACGGTCGCGGGCAGCTCGAGCACGTTGAACAGGCCGGTGCACACGAAGTCCAGCGGCGTCAGCATCGGTGCGTAGTGCCGCGGCGCGGGTCGTGAGTAGGGCGGATGCAGCAGGACGCCGTCGTCCCCGAGGATCGACTCGAGCTCGGCCTGCAGCGCGCGGCCGTCGGCGACCGCCTGCTCGACCTGGCCCGGCAGCCGCGCCGCGATCTGCTCGAGCCCGACCACCACCACCGCCGGCAGCGTGTGCCGCGAGCGACGCACGACCATGCGCAGCAGCTCCTTGCCGGCGGAGATCGGTGTGCCATCGCCGAGCACCTCGGCGTAGCTGGGGCCGCCCGCCGACGCCATCATCGCGGACCAGATGAGGAACGCCCGCTTCATCCGCGGTGCGTCGAACGACGCGATGGTGGCCCCGCGATCGCGCAGCGCCGCGGCGGCGTCGCGCACGACCTTGCGGTTGGTGTCCGAGACGCGGGTGCTGCCGTTGCTCTCGCACGGGTACACGACCATGCGCGACAGATCGACCTGCGCGGGATCGCCGAGCGTCCACGGTCGCACGACCGTGTCGGCGCCGTCGGGGCCGGCGAGCACGCGCAGGATCGGCATGACGTCCTCGACCCGCCGCGCGATGGGCCCACAGCCGAGATAGGCCGACAGCTCGCCGTGCGCCTCCGGCCAGAAGCCGGTGTTGGGCACCATGCGGCCGGTGGGCTTGTGCCCGACCGCGCCGCAGAACGCCGCGGGGATCCGGATCGATCCACCGATGTCCGATGCCAGGCCGAAGGCCACGCCGCCGGCGGTGACGATCGCGGCCTCGCCACCGCTGCTGCCGCCCGCGGTGTGCCGTGCATCCCACGGATTGACCGTGCGGCCGTGCACCGGGTTGTAGGTCTCGAGCCACAGCCCGCCCTCGGGCACGTTGGTGATGCCCACGAGGATCGCACCGGCGCGTCGCAGTCGACGCACGGTCTCCGCGTCGCGGTCGGCCTTCACGTGCCGCCGCGACCAGATCCCGGCCGACAGCGGCATGCCCTCGGCCATGATGTATTCCTTGGTCGAAAACGGCAGGCCCAGCAGCGGCGGCAGCGTGTCGGGATCCCGCGCGGCCATCACCTGCGCCTCGGCCTGCGCGGCCTCCTGGCGCGCGAGCTCGAAGCGCTGGGCGATGACGGCGTTGAGCGCGGGGTTGACCGCGCCGATGCGATCGATGTGGGCGTCGACCAGCTCGCGCGGCGATACGCGACGCTCGCGGACCCAGCGCGCGAGCGTCATCGCGGAGACGTCGAGCAGCGACTCGCTCATGCCGCGCCGCAGGTCGGCGCGGTGACCTCACCGGTCATGATGTCGATGTCGGGGTCGAGGCAGACCTCGGGCATCGTGCAGTCGGCATCGACCTCGCAGTCGCCGCACACGCCGACCTGCAGCAGCATCATGATGTCCACCATCGCGCAGATGCCCGACATGCACGCGTCGTCGCCGGCGCCCGCGAAGTCGCAGCCCTGGCCGTTGGGCACGGTGCCGGGCATCACGCAGGTGCGCTCACCCGAGATGTTGAGCACGTCGTAGGTCGGCTGGCACAGCATGCCGTCGGTGCAGTCGGCGTCGGTGAGGCACTGGCTGCAGGTCGACGCCGTGAAGATGCCGGGCACCTCGAGGATCGTCGCGCACAACAGGCCGTCCTGGCACACCGCGTCGGTCATGCAGCCCTGGCCCTCCTCGCCCATGTTGCAGTGGGCGCCGACCGGCGGCGTCGCGAGCGGGTTGGGCAGGCTGCAGCCGCCGTCGGGGCAGTCGGCATCGGAGAGACACTCGCCGCACACGCCACCGATCAGCTCGATGTAGAAGCACATGCCGGACTCGCACTCGGCGTTGTCCATGCAGTTCGAGCCGTTGGGCTTGGGCTCGCCGCCGCCCGAGCTGCCGCCGCCGGAGCTGCCGGACTCGCCACTGCCGTCGGTGCCGACCGAGTCGGTGTTCATCGACGTCATGCCGTCGGTCGCGGTCACCGTCGCGGTCGCGGAGTCGGTGCCGCTGTCGCCGGTCCCGATGGAGCCGGAGATGTTGCCGGTGTCCCCGTCGTCCGATGCGGGGCATCCCACCGCGATCGAGGTCACCAACAGTGCAGTCATCGAGAAGGTCGTGCTTCGCATGTTCATCATCCCCCGCAGGAACGGCGCCATCGTAGGGGCAAGCCGCGGCATGGCGCAACCCGCGGCGTCCTCACGCACAGCCGGGGCCAACGAGGGGGCGCCCGGCACGACGTGGTAGGCTCCGGGACGATGCTGCGACGTCGCGTCGGCCAGCGCGTGGGGCGAGCGATGCTCGCGAGCGCGCTCGCACTGGGGACCGCGCTCGCGCCCGCGGCGGCCGTGCACGCGCGCGACGGCGCCGGCCTCGACAACCGTCCGTGGGGCCGACGCACGCTGCTGCCGAGCTTCGGCTTCGGCCTGGGCTTCTCGCGCGATGCGACCTCGCTGGGCTTCGGCTTGGGCTTTCGCTACTTCGCGATCGCGGGCCTGGGCCTGGGCCTGTCGCTGTCGGACTCGGTGCTGATCTTCTCGGAGTCGATCAAGTCCAACTACCCCGGCATCAACAAGCAGGTGCCGACCAACACCTTCTACCTCACCCCGTCGGCGCAGTACGTGTTCTTCCGCTCGCGGTGGTTCTCGCCGTACGTGCACGCGGGCGTGGGTCCGGCGTTCTTCAACAACCGCCGCGGCGTGATCGGTCACTGGGTCGCGGGGCCGGGCGCGTACATCAACGTCGGCGGACCGGTCTACCTCACCGTCGGGGTCGACTTCTCCGGCATGTTCCCGGTCGGCAAGTGCAACGACGCGTATCTGTATCGCGGCAGCGCCGCGAACGTGCAGCTGTCGGGCTTCTGCAGCTTCAACTGGTCGCCCAACCTCGGGCTCGTGGTCGCATTCGGCGGCGGCAAGCGTCGGCGCAATCCCCCGCCGACCAGTGCGCCGCGCAATCCGCTTCCGGATGCGATCGAGCAGACGCCGCCGCCCTCGAGCGCACCGACGCCGATCGAGCCGGTCTCACCGCAACCGCAGCCCGAGCCCACGCCGCCCAGTCCGCTCGCACCGCAACCCGAGGGGCCCACGCCCGCACCCGCGGCCGCGCCCCCGCAGCCGACACCCGAGGGGCCCGCGCCGACGCCGACGGTGGCGCCGAGCCCCGAGGCTCCCCCGCCCGCGTGAGTCGAGCTCAGGCTCGCCGACCCCGCGTCGCGAGCAGCACGAGCCCGAGCGCGGCGACGATGCCGAGCGCGACGATCGCGGCCATCTGCACGACGATGCAGCTCTCGTTGATGAGCCTGCCGTCGGGGTACAGCGACGCGAGGCGCCCCAGGTCCAGGCGCTTGTCGTCCGCGAAATCCAGCCCGTGGGCCGCGAACTCGGGGATCTGCGCCGCGTCCTCGGGGCTGCGCCCGGGGTCGGTCAGGCTCGCCTGCAGCGTCTCGCCGGTGCGCAGGTTGATGGCATCGACGTCGGTGATGTGAGGCATCGACGTGTAGACCCAGTCGTCGTGGAGGAACTGCGCGAGGTTGAAGACCGAACCATCGAGCTCGCAGCGGCCACATACCGGGCGGAACGGAAATGTGCCCGGCGCGATCTGGACCAGCGCGACGTCACGCCCGTCGCGCGTGACGAAGCCGCGACGCTCGTCGACCGCGAACAGCACCTTGTCGTGCTCGCGATCGAAGCTGGTCTGCGCGCCGGAGAACTCGATGCCGCTGGCACCGAACAGGTACGCCAGCTCGATCACCAACACCACCGCGACGGTCGTCGATGCGACCGCCCACCACCAACTCGGGATTCGAATTGCCATCAGGCCTCATCGACGCGAGTGCGCGTCCACGGTTGCAACCATCGCCGACTCAACCACCGAACAGCCGCTTGAGGAAGCCCTTCTTCTTGGTCGGCTTCTTCTTGCCCGCGTTCGCATACGCGGGCGGGACGGTCCACTGGGCTGCGGGCACCGGATGCGCCGCGAGCACGGCGGTGCGCACCGCCTGCAGACGCGCGGGCAGTGCCGCGCAGCTCTCCTGCGTCTGCGCGTCGGCGCCCTGGGCTGCCGTCGGTGGCGTGACGCGATGCAGCGTGCCGAGCACACCCGGGCTCGGCGCGGCCGCGATCGCGTCGAGCGTGGTGCCGAACTGCTCGCACGGTGACGGTGCCTGGCTCGCCTGCCACAGATCGAGCGACTGCTGCAGGCTCACGTCGACGTCGTCGGCATGCTCGGGATCGGCGGCGATGCGCTCGAGCGCACGGTGGCGCAGCGGCAGCTCGAGCACCGGCTTGGGTGCGGCGACGAACTCGAGCAACAGCGGCACACCGGCGTCGCCCAGGCCAGCGATCGCGACCTCGGTCGCGTGCACGCGCAGCGCCGGACGTCGCGCCAGCGCCAGCAGCTCGCCGCGGGTGGTCTCGTCCGCCAGCGCGGCGTCGTCGCGCGCGATCGCGGTCGCGAAGGCATCGAGTGCCTCGCTGCCGCGATCGGGCATGGTCGCGAGCAGACGCGCGCGTCGCAACAGCAGCGCCGCGTCGTCGGGCTGCGCCAGCAGCATGGTGTCGAGCCGGCCCAGCGCATCGGCGCGATCGCCCCGCGCGATCGCGGCATCGATCGCGGCCATCGGGTCGACCGCGGGGGACGCGGGCGTGTCGGGTGCGCCGACCACCGGCAGCGGCACGATCGCGAGCGCCTTCGAGGGCGTCGGCTCCGGCGGCGCCGGCGAGGCCACGACCTTCGCGAGCCACTGCGCGGCCTCGGTCGGCGCCGGCGTCGGCTCGGGCTCGCGGGGCCACTTCGCCAGCACGATCGCACCGAGCACGGTGACGCCACCGGCGAGGTACGGCCAGCGGCGCGGCTGACTCGGCGCCGACGCCAGCGACGACGGCAAGGTCGGCGTCGCCGGGCGCATGGTCATGCGCGAGCTCCCGGCGTCGATCGAGGCGCTCTGGCTCGCGGCCGCGGGCGCGTCGACCAGCTCGCTCGCGATCGCGGCCAACGCGGTGTCGAGCTCGCGCGCGCTCGCGAAACGTCGCTCGCGATCCTTCTCCAGCGTGCGCGCGACCACGGCCCGCAGCGCGCGCGGCAGCGCCTCCGACAGCGGCGGCGGATCGTCGAACAGGTGTTGGCGCAGCAGCGAGGTCGGATCGTCGGCCTGGAACGGCGGGATGCCGGCGAGCATCTCGTAGAGGATCACGCCCGCGGCGTACAGGTCGGTGCGGGCATCGACCACGCCGCCGGCCGCCTGCTCGGGGCTCATGTACATCGGTGTGCCGAACACGAAGCCCACGCGCGTCAGCTTCACGCCGCCACCGGCCGCGGCGTCACCCTCGGGCTCCTGCACCTTGGCGATGCCGAAGTCGACCAGCTTGAGCACCTCGGCGCCTTCGTGATCGCTGGTGACGAAGACGTTCTCGGGCTTGAGGTCGCGGTGGATCACGCCGTGGGCGTGGGCGTGATCGAGTCCGGCGAGGATCTGCCGCATCAGCGCGATGGCCCGCGCGGGCGGCAGCGGCTGGCCCAGCAGCTCGCTGAGCTCGCGGCCCTCGAGCAGCTGCATCGCGAGGTACTTCGCCGCCGGCGCGTCGGGATGCGGCTGCCACGCGCCGAAGTCGAGCACGCGTACGCAGTTGGGATGGTCGAGTCGCGACGCGCTCGCGGCCTCGCGCTCGAAGCGGGCCGCGATCTCGCGGTCCTTGCCCAGCTCGGGGTGCAGCAGCTTCACCGCGACGTCGCGGCGCAGGCCCAGGTGATGGCAGCGCAGCACCGCGCCCATGCCGCCACGGCCGAGCACGGCCTCGACGCGATAGCGCTCGGCGATCACGTGACCCACGAGCACCGTGGGATCGTCGGGATCGACCCGCGTCGCAGCCGTGGACGGCGCCGAGGTCACCGCGAGAGTCTACCAAAGCCGCGCGGGCTCGATCCGCGACCATGGCCCGTGCGACCATCGGCCCCATGAGCCCTCTGCGCATCCTGGTCTCGGTGTCGATCGCCTCGCTCGCGAGCGCGTGTGGTGATGGCGGCGACGCCGACGGCAGCGCGACCCTGTCGAGCTCGGTCGGCTCCATGAGCGGATCGCAGTCGGCGAGTGCGAGCGACAGCTCGGGCGCCGACGGCAGCGAGGGTAGCGACAGCGCGACCGGCGGCAGCGGCAGCGCGACGACCTCGATGTCGACCAGCGCGTCGACCGGGGCCGACGGCACCACCGATCCGACGGCCACGGGCAGCGAAGGCAGCGACACCGGCAATCCACCGATGGTGTCGCTGCCGCCGCCCGACGGCGGGCTCGACTACCAGCTCGGTGGCGCCTATCCGCCGCCGCGCGGGACCATGATCGTCAGTCGCGATCGCCACGATGCGCCCGCCGACGGGCTCTACAACGTCTGCTACGTCAACGGCTTCCAGGCCCAACCCGACGAGGAGTCGTTCTGGCTCGACCAACATCCCGAGCTGGTGCTGCGCGACGGCAACGGCGATCCCGTGATCGACCAGGACTGGGACGAGATGCTGCTCGACACCAGCACCGACGAGAAGCGCACCGCGCTCGCGGCGATCATGGGGGAGTGGATCGCCGGCTGCGGCAGCGACGGCTACGACGCGGTCGAGATCGACAACCTCGACTCGTACTCGCGCTCGCAGGGCCTGCTCAGCCAGGACGACGCGGTCGCGTACATGGCGTTGCTGTCGGCGTCGGCGCACGACGTCGGCCTCGCGATCGCACAGAAGAACTCGACCGAGATCCTCGATCGCGCCGACGAGATGGGCACCGACTTCGCGGTCGCCGAGGAGTGCAGCACCTACGACGAGTGCGGCGACTACGTCGGCGTGTACGGCGACGCGGTGCTCATGATCGAGTACGAGGCCGGCGACTTCGACAAGGGCTGCACCGACTGGCCGGGCTACTCGATCGTGCTGCGCGACGTCGAGCTGTCGACGCCGGGCGGCGGCGGCTACGTCTACGACGCGTGCTGAGAGCCCGGCAGCGAATGCCGACGGGCGCTCGTCGCGGCGCGAGCGGGCGATGTGAGCGGCCTGGCCGGGCCCCAGCAGAGCCAGCGGCGCGTCCTCGCCAAAGGCCGCGTCGCGGACGACGCCTCAGTAGGCGTGCTGGTCGGCGCGGAAGCCTTCGCAGCCGTCGTCGCCGGGCGGGGCGTGCAGGTTGAGTCCGTCGGCCCGGATGCCGCCGTCGCCGGGCTGGCCGCCCTGGCCACCGGTGCCGCCGTTGTAGCTGACGTTGGTGACGCCGACCGCGGAGTCGCCGACGGTCGCGATGCCGATCGAGGCGCCACCGCAGCCACCCGAGCCACCGCCACCGCCACCGCCGCCGCCACCGTTGCCACCCGACGCGCCGGTGCCGGCCTCGTTGTTGCTGTTCCAGCCCGACGCGCCCTGGCCCGGCGAACCACCGTCGCCGCCGTCACCACCGTCGCCGCCGTCGCCACCGTCGGCGAGGTTCAGATCGACGTTGCGCACCGTGATGCTCGAGTTGACGACCACCAGCGCGAAGCTGCCGCCGCCGGGCTGACCCGACTCGCCGGGCTCGCCGCCGCAGCCACCCGAGCCACCACCGCCACCGCCGCCACCGTTGAAGTTGTCGTCGCCGCAGGTGAACGGATCCTCGTCGATGCCGCCCGAGCCACCACCGCCGCCGCCGCTGCCGTTGTCGCCGCGCGTCGCGGCATTGCCCGCGGGCGGGGCCCAGATGCCGTCGCCGCCGAAGCTGCCCTCGTTTTGGTTGGTCGAGCCGCCGCCGTCACCGTTGACGCCCGCGAAGCCGGGCTGACCGACCGTGCCGTCGCCGCCCTCGTCGTTGCAGTCGGCGATGATGTCGCTGCCGCAGCGATCGGCGCCCGAGGGACCGCCGGTGCCGATCGCGGTCGGATCGCCGCCGGCCGAGCCGTCGCCGCCGTAGGTCTGCACGTTCTCGACGCAGGCACCCGCACCGCTGTCGCCGTCGCCACCGACGGCGTTGCACGCCGACGCACCGCCCTGGCCACCGGCCGAGCTCATCGCGGGATCGCCGTTCTCACCGTCACCGCCGGCGCCACCGTTGCCGCCGTCGTCACCGTTGCCGCCGGTGCCGGCATTGATCACGCAGTAGTCGAGCATGAACAGGTTCTCCGGCGTGTCGCGCACCCACACGCCATAGGAGGTCTGCCCGCCGTTGTTGAAGTCGAGCGCGTGGATGGTGAAGCCGTCGACCTCGACCGCGGTCTCGAGGTTCTGCGCGATCAAGGCACGATCCTCGGTCGCGGTGATCTCGGTGACGTTGAGCGCGACGTCGCGACTCCAGTCGGTCGCGTCGTAGCCGCCGTACAGGCTCACGCCCGAGACCACGTTGACGGTCTCGCTGTAGTTCGCCTCGGCGACCAGCACCGCGCGCGGCGGGTCGTAGGTGTTCGCGATCTCGATGCCGCGCGCGATGGTCGCGACCGGGTCGTCGGGCGCGAGGCCGCCGTTGAGGTCGCTGCCGACCGAGGCGCTGACGAACACCGAGTGGCACAGCACGCCGTCGATGCCGTCGCCGTTTTCGTCGAGGCCGGCGGCGTCGGGCTCGTCGACCTGGTCGCACGCATCGCCGCCGCTGGTCGAGCTGCCGCCGTCCGAGGAGCTGTCCGCCGCGGTGGTGCCGGTGCTGGTCTCGCCGCCCGAGCTCGAGTCTGCGCTGGCCGACATCCCGCCGCCGGTCGAGCTCTCGCCGCTGGTGGTGGTCGAGTCGGCGCTGCCGCTGTCGCTGCCGGAGGTCGTGAACGTGGTCGTCAGCGTCGCGGTGCCGACCCCGGAATCGTCGCCACAGGCGGCTGCGAGCACGAACATCGACGAGGGCAGGACAAGTCGTAGGGAACGCACGATCGGCAGGCTACTGCGGAGGCCGCGGTCGCGGCAAGCGGCGACGCACCGCGGCATGGCAAAGTGGTTGGCGTGGACCCGACGCCCGAGGGCGCGTCTGCGGCGGACCCCGCGGCCGAAACGCCGACGGTGGTCGGAGTCGCGCCTGTCGGCGGCGAGACCGAACCCGGTGCCCATGCGGACGATCCCGCGGCCGGTGTCGTCGGATGTGCGGACGATGCTCCCGCCGACGTGATCGAGGCCGCGGCGATGCGGCGCGCGATGGCGAAGCTGGTGCCCGAGGCCAGCGGTGAGTTCGCGGCGCGCGAGCCGTTGCGCGTGGGTCGGTTCGTGCTGCTCGAACGCCTGGCCCAAGGCGGCATGGGAGTCGTGCACGCCGGCTACGACGACACACTCGATCGACGGGTCGCGATCAAGCTCATCCGCGGCGACCGAGCGCGCACCGACGCCGCGCGTCAGCGGTTGCTGCGCGAGGCCCAGGCGATGGCCAAGCTCAGCCATCCCAACGTCGTGCAGGTGTTCGAGGCCGGTGAGCACGAAGGTCAGGTCTTCCTCGCGATGGAATTGATCGAGGGCCTGACCCTGCGGGGATGGTTGCGCGAGCGCGCCCGCGGCTGGCGCGAGATCGTCGCGACGTTCCTCGAGATCGGCCGTGGGCTGGCGGCGGCGCACGACGCCGGCGTGCTGCACCGCGACTTCAAGCCCGACAACGTGCTGGTCTCGGCCCAGGGCGCGATCAAGGTCGCCGACTTCGGCCTGGCCGCGCTCTCCAACCAGCCCGGCGAGTCGGGCGCGTTCGCGGCGGTGTCGAGCTCGGGCTCGTCGCGCGCGCTGGTGTCGTTGACCGAGACCGGCGAGATCATGGGCACGCCGGCGTACATGCCCCCGGAGCAGTACCGCGGCCGCACCACCGATCCCGCCAGCGATCAGTTCGCGATGTGCGTGGCGTTGTTCGAGGCGCTCTTCGGCGAGCGCCCGTTCGCGGGCCGCTCACCCGAGGAGGTCGTGCGCAACGTCGAGGCCGGGACGGTGCGCGTGCCACCGGGACGGCACGACGTGCCGGCGTGGCTGCGCGCGGTGATCGTCCGTGGCCTCGCGCCGACGCCGGCGCAGCGCTGGCCCAGCATGCACGCGTTGGTGGCCGCGTTGGCGCACGACCCGGTGGTGGTGCGACGACGACGGCTGCGCCAGGGCGCGCTCGCGCTGGTGGTGGTCGGCGCGACCGCGGCGGCGGCGGCGGCTTGGGCCACGCGGCCGCGGCCGTGCCAGGACGGCGACACCCGCATCGCCACCGTGCTCGACGACGGTGCGTTGGCGGCGGTCGACGAGGCGCTGCGCACGACCGGCAAGAGCTACGCCGACGACACCGCAGCGCGCGTCGCCGCGGCGCTGTCGCACTACCGCGAGCAGTGGCGCGACGACTACCGCGAGGCCTGCGAGGCCACCGCGGTACACCAGGTGCAGTCGCCCGCGGTGCTCGATCTGCGCATGGCCTGTCTCGAGCGCGCGCGCATCGATCTCGGCGCGGCGGTCACGGTGCTGCAGCAGGCGGACCAGAGCTTGCTGCCGCGCGCGCTCGCGTTGGTCGAGGGCCTGCCGTCGTTGCGCGAGTGCGGCGAGGTCGAGCGCTTGCAGCGACGGGTCGGCGACATCGACGATCCCCAGGCGCGACAACGTTTGTCGCAGGCGCGGGCGCTGCGGGTGGCCGGTCGCATCGAGCAGGCCGAGGCCGAGCTCGAGGCGCTCGCGGCCGAGCCCGGCGGCAACCACGAGCCGATGATGGCGCTGCAGCGCGGCGAGCTGGCGACCGATCGCGGGCGCTACGACGTGTCCGAGACGCTGCTGCAGTCGGCGCTCGACCTGGCGCTGGTGCGCGGCGACGACCTCGTGGCGGCGCAGGCGGCCGCGGGGTTGGTGACGGTGCTCGGCGGTCGCGGTGGTCGCTTCGCCGAGGCGCAGTGGTTGGGTCGCGTCGCCGAGTCGCTGTCCGAACGCAGCGGCGATCCGTGGCTGCGTGCACGCGTCGCGACCGCGATGGGCGGGCTCTACGAGCAGCAGGGTCGCTTCGACCAGGCGATCGACGCGATGGGCACCGCGCTGGCGCTGGCGCAACAGGAGGGCGACGACGCCATCGACGTCGCGACCGCGCACGAGAACCTCGCGATCGTGCTCAGCTCGGCGCGCCGCGAGCCCGACGCGCTGGTGCACCAACGCCGCGCGGTCGAGCTGCGCGAGGCGTCGCTGGGCCCCGGCCACCCGATGCTGGGCCTGGCCTACAGCCACCTCGGCTCGCTGCTCGCGGATCTGGCGCAGTTCGACGAGGCGGTGGACGAGCAGCAGCGCGGGCTCGCGATCCAGGAGGCCGCGCTCGGGCCCGAGCACCCCAACGTCCTCAACGCGCACATGAACCTCGGCGTGCTCTACGACGAGATGGGTCGGCACGGCGAGGCGCAGCGGGAGTATCGCGCCGCGATCGCGTCACTCGAGCGCGCACGCCGACCCGACGATCCCGACATCGCGCGCGGCTACAACAACCTCGGCACCTCGCTCGAGGACGACGGCAAGCTCGCCGAGGCCGAGGCCGCGTACCGCCACTCGCTCGAGGTCTCGATCGCCGCGTTCGGCACCGAACACCTCGACGTCGCGCGCACGCGCGGCAACCTCGCGGCGGTGCTGAGCAAGCTGGCTCGACACGAGCAGGCGCAGCGCGAGGCCGAGCAGTCGCTCGCGGTCACGCTGGCCCACCTGCCGCCGGAGCACGACGACACCCGGTACGCCCAGCGGGTGATCGGTCGCGTGCGCTTCGCAGCTGCGCAGGCGCAGTGGGACGCCGGAGCGCACGGACCCGCGCGCACGCTCGCGAGCGCGGCCGTGACCGCGCTCGCGGCGGCCGGCGAGGGCGTGGCCGACGAGCGCGCCGCGGCGCAGGCCTGGCTCGCCGCGCACTGAACCGGTCGCGGACGACGAGGCGCCGGCGCGGCTCAGCGCAGCGCGGCGGTGCGGCGCTCGCTGCCTAGGCTCGCACGTCGCGTCCGCAGCTGCTCGCCCAGGCCGCGCGCCAGCGCGCAGACGCGGCCCAACGAGGGATCGGGCTCGAGCCCGCGGCCCATGCGATGGATCTGCTGCTGGTACCACAGCACCTGCAGCGCATCGTCGAGCATGCGGATGCCGAGGTTGACCTTGGTCTCGCGCGCCGCGTCGGCGGAGCCGTCGAGCAGCCGCGCGGGCAGATCCGGCTCGACCGCGAGCGGTCGCCCGAGCCCGAGCAGGTCGACCTCACCGCCTTCGAGGATCTCGACCATGGCCGCGGCGGAGCGCAGGCCGCCGGTGAGCATCAGCGGCACGCGCACGTGCTCGCGCAGCTGCTTGGCGTAGACCAGGAAGTAGGCCTCGCGGGCGCGGGTGGACTCGCGCGCCGGCGCGGGCAGCTCGCCGCGACCGACCATCGCCGGGCTCTCGTAGTTGCCGCCGCTGACCTCGATGAGATCGACACCCGCGCGTTCGAGCGCCTGCGCCACCGCGATGGCGTCGCCGGGCTCGAAGCCGCCGCGCTGGAAGTCGGCCGAGTTGAGCTTGACCGCGATGGGAAAGCCGGGGCCCACGCGGCTGCGCGTGCGCTCGACGATCGCCAGCAGCATGGCCATGCGTCGGGTCGCGTCGCCGCCCCACGCGTCGTCGCGGTGGTTGACCAGCGGCGAGAGGAACTGGCTCACGAGGTAGCCGTGCGCGGCGTGGATCTGCACGCCAGCGAGGCCCGCCGCGGCCGCGAGCGCGCCGGCGTCGGCGAAGCGATCGATCATCGCGTCGACTTCGGCGCTGGTCATGGCGCGCGGCGTGCCGAAGACCCCGCCGCGTCCGCGCACGGCGATGGCCGAGGGCGCCACCGGTGTGCGCGTGATCGTGCGTGCGGTCTGGCGACCGGCGTGCGACAGCTGCAACCACAGCGCGGCGCCGTTCGCCTGCGCCGCCTCGCCCCAGCGGCGCAGCCCCGCGAGGTGTCGGTCGTCCTCGAGCACGACGTTGGCCGGGTCGGTGCGGCCGTCACGGTCGACGATCACGTTGCCGGACAGCAGCATGCCCGCGCCGCCGCGACCCCAGCGTTCGTACAGCCGCACGAGCGCGTCGGAGGGACCGAAGCCCGCGTCCGCGAGCGCCTCGCTCATCGCCGCCTTCGCGATGCGATTGCGCAGGGTCGTGCCGCACGGCAGCAGCAGCGGGCGGGCCAGGGGTTCGCGGTCGACGGCGACGGTCACGGCGCCCTCGACGATACCGCGTCGCGACCGGTTACCGCGTGGTCAGATCTCGACGGTCCAGCTCGCCCGCTCGTCGGTGAACGCCGGCGCGACCTCGATGGCCCAGACCGCCTCGGTGAGGCACTGCAGCAGCGCTTCGGGGTCGTCGTCGGGGTCGAGTGCGTCGGGCTGCAGCGCGAGCCGGGTCACGTCGACGATCTCGGCGCGGGTGAGCTCCAGCACCGCCGTGATGCCGCTGCGGGGGCCCTCGCAGCGGCTGGCCGCATCGCGCAGCGCGACCTCGAGGAAGGCGACACGGTCGAGCTCGATCTCCACGGGACCCAGGTGGTGCCCGCGGACGTCGGCCTGGGCCGAGCGCACCATCGCCACGCCCTCGCCCTCGCGCAGCCCGATCCGCATCGGCCGGACGCCGGGCTCGACCGCGAGGTAGCTCGTCACCGGCGAGACCGCGCGACCGCGGCGCGCCAGCACCTCGAGCTCGCGTGCGGGCAGATCCTGCGCGCGCGGGACCGCGAGCGCGGCGATCAGACGCGAGTGCGACGCGTCTGCGCGCAGCGCCCGGCGGATCGGCGTGGACCACAGCTGGGCCGTCAGCGTGATCGCGCCACGGCCGGCGTCGTGGACGTCGAGCAGCCGCACGCCCGCGCCCTCGCGCAGGGTCTCGTCCTCGAGCAGCGGCACGCCGCCGCGCTGCAGCACGTGGACGTGATCGAGCTGGGTCGGTCGGACCAGCGACTCGAACACACCGCGATCGCTGCCCTCGAGCAGCGCCTGCGCGCGCCAGCGCACGCCGCCGGTGCTCGCGGCGAGCTGCGACCACGCGTCGCCGTCGACGCGCGCGAGCTCGGGCTCGCCGCTGTCGACCTCGATCACGTGCACGAGCGCACCGGCGTCGGCCAGCGTCGCACGCAGCGACGCCGGCCGCAGGGCCGCACGCGCGAGTGCGTCGGTGAACAAGAGGATCCGCCGCGGTGCGCCCGCGGGTGCCTCGCGCAATCGTGCCGCCGCGGCGCGCAGCGCATCGTCGATGCGGCTGCCGTTGCTGCTGGGCAGCTCGGTCGCGAGCGCGGCGTCGGCGGCCTCGAGATCGGCCCACCCGCGGGTGTGCTCGTGGACCGTGCGCGCGAAGCTCATCACCGCGAACGCGGGCGCGCCGTGCCCGGCGAAACGCGCCAGGGTCGCCCGCGCGGCGGCCTGCGCCGGTGCGATCGCGGTGGCATGCGAGCGCGAGACGTCGATCAGCACGACCACGTGGGCGTCGTCGGGCACCGTCGAGATCGTCGACGCGGCCTCGAGCTCGAGCCCGATCACGTCGTGGCGCGCCAGCGACACCCGTCCCAGCCGCGTGGTCAACATCGGCGCGTCGTCGGGCCGCAGCGACAGCCGATGGGGCTGGTCGAGCGCGACGGTGACACCGCTGCGCGCGGGCTCGCCGTCGATCGCCAGCGCGTCGCCGGCATGCGCGGCGACCACCACCAGCTGCGGCACGATCGCCTCGCTGCCCAGCCGCGGCAGCGCGAGCACGTGCTCGCCGTCGACGTAGTCGGTGGGCACGACCAGGTCGTACGCCACGGTCTTGCGCTCGAGCGGCGCGATGGGGAACACCCGCAGCCGCATCGTCTCCGGCGTGAGCCAGTGCAGCAGCGCCGGGTCCTTGGGCTCGCGCACGCCCACGCCGACCAGCGCCTCGTAGCGCGTCGCGGCGGTGTCGGCGTCGAGCAGCTCGGCCTCGTACCAGCGTTCGCGACCGCCCGTGGTCGCGAGCGTGCGCAGGCCGACCGCGGCGGCGCCCGGCGGCAGCTCGAACGTGATCACGCCCTCGTCGAACTCGTGGTCGGGGTTGAACAGCGTGCGCTCGACCTCGAGCCGCGCGTGCCCGCGATCGAGCGCGAGCGTGATCGTGTGCTCGCGTTCGGCCACCGCGCCGCGCGTGCCGTCGACGAGATCCGCCGCCGCCGCCGGCGACGCGTGCCACGCGAGGCCGAGCAACGCCAGCGGGCACCAGCGTGCCCGGTCGAGATCCACCACGGCCGCCTCGGACAGCGCGACCGCGCCGAGGTTCCGGCCGCGGCGAGAATTTCACGCGGCGCGCCGCGGCGCCCTCACCCCGGCTCGAGCAGGAACGGGTACGTGATCTTCACCGTCCCGGCACCCGGCGGGGGCGCGGGGAACTTCCAGCGGTCCACGGCGCGGACGATGCACGCCTCGACGGTGGCGTCGCCGAGCGTGGAGTCGACCAGCGTCGCATCGCTCGCGTCGCCGCGGCCGTCGATCACGAAGCTGACCGAGACGCGTCCGCGCAGCTCGGGCTTGCGCAGCAGCCCTTCGTTGTAGCACTCGCGGATCTCGCCGATGTGCTTGCGCACGACCTGGCGGATGACGTTGCGGTCGATGTCGCCGACGATCTCGCTGCGCAGCGAGGTCGGCACCTCGGGGCCGTCGGGCTTGCGCGCCGCGACGCGTGCGGGCTTCGCCGTCGGAGTCGGGGTCGGCGTGGCCGCCGGCGCCGACGCGGGCGCATCGTCGACCACCAGCGCGATCGGCAGCTGCAGCTCCGCTGCGGGCACGTCGAGGGTCTTGCGCCACGGCCGGAAGCCCTCGCGCGTGACCTCGATCTCGTGGGTGCCCGCGGGCAGGTTCGCGGCCACGAACGGCGAGGGCCCCGCGACCGCGCGACCGTCGATGGTCACGCTCGCATCGTGCGGCCGCACGTCGATCACGAGGTGACCCACGCGCTCGAGCACCTCGTCGCCCGCGACCACGATCGGGCCGGGCTGCGGCGCGCTGGTCTCGGGCGCCGTCGCGATCGCCGACGCGGGCGCCTCGCCGCTGCCCGCGGGGCCCGGCCGCACCAACGTGATCACCAGCGCCGCCGCGGCCGCGGCCGCGGCGAAGACCGCCGCGCCGGTGACCAGCGCCGACGAACGCCGGTCGGCGATCACCACCGGCGGCTGGATGACGACGCCCTCGCGCATCCGCGAGAGCACACGCGACGAGAGATCGGAAGGTACGTCGGGCACGGTCCACTCCTCCAGCCAGGGTCGGGGCAACAGCGCGTCGTCGAGCGACGCTCGTTCGTCATCGGTCACGGTGCACCTCGGACAGTCGACGTTGCAGCGCAGCGCGGGCGCGCCACAGGCGGGACTTCACGGTTCCCAGATCGAGCTCGAGGATCGCGGCGATCTCCTCGTACGACAGCTCGTGGAACGCGCGCAGCACGAACGCAGCGCGGATCTCGGGGCTGAGGTGCTCGACCGCCTCGGTGATCGCCGCGCCCAGGCGCTCGCGCTCGAGCGCGGCGTCGGGTCGCTCGAGCGCGACGAGATCGCACTCCGTCAGCGGCGCGGCGTCGCCACGCCCGCGGCGCAGCTCGCTGATCGCCGTGCGTGCGGCGATCGTGAGCACCCAGGTCGTCAGCGTCGCGCGGTGATCGAGGTCGTAGCGCGGCAGGCCGCGCAGCACGCCCAGCAGCGCGTCCTGGGCCACGTCCTGCGCGACGCCGTGGCGGCCCGCGCGACCGAGGATGCGGCAGACCAGCGACCACACCGGTCGCTCGTAGCGGCGCAG
>JAIBBS010000008.1 GCA_019694555.1 Nannocystaceae bacterium | reverse complement strand
CGCCTCCAGCAGATCACATCTCGTGCCCTCCCGCGACGTGCGTGGTTGCCGCTCGGGCACGGGCACGGGCACGGGCACGGGCACGGAGGAGCGAGACCCCTTACGGGGTCACGCTCCTAGCAGCCCGCAGGGGCTGCTCGCGGCCTACTCGGCCGCGAGCACCAACCGCGGTCGCTCGCCGAGCTCGGCGGCCAGGCGCCGCCGGCTCAGCTCGAGGTACTGCGGTTCGCGCTCGATGCCGATGTAGCGCGCGTGCCCGCGCAGCGCCGCGACGCCGGTGGTGCCGCTGCCGTTGAACGGGTCGAGCACCACGCCACCGGGCGGGCAGCTCGCGGCCACGATGCGCGCGAGCAGGTCGATGGGCTTTTGCGTCGGGTGGCTGCCGTGCAGCTTCTCCGACTTGCCCGGCGCGGTCATTCGCCAGACCGACTTCATCTGCTTGCCGCCGTTGTCGCGGCGCATGCTGGCGTAGTCGAAGAAGTGGCGGCTCTTGCGGTCGCGCGCCGCCCACAACACCGTCTCGGTGCTGTGGGTGAAGTAGCGGCACGACAGATTCGGCGGCGGGTTGGGCTTCTCCCACACGATCTCGTTGAGCAGCTTGAAGCCGAGCTGCTGCATCGCGAAGCCGACCGAGTAGATGACGTGGCTGGTGCCCGACACCCAGATGGTGCCGTTGGGCTGCAGCACGCGCTGGCAGGCCTCGAGCCAGCTGCGGTTGAACGCGTGGTTGTCGTCGACCCCGAGGCTGCGATCCCACTTGCCCTTGTCGACGCTGACGCGGCGGCCGGCCTTGCAGGTGGTGCCGCCGTTGCTCAGGAAGTACGGCGGGTCGGCGAACACGACGTCTACGGACTCGGCCGGCAGCTGCTGCAGCTGCTCGAGACAGTCGCCCGCCAGCAGCGTGGCGCGGCCATCGGGGCTGCGCCAAAACGTGTGCTCGGTGCTCGCGAAGACCTTCGCGCTGGGGGCCTTGGGCCGTGTCGGGGTGGTGGGGGAGGCGCCCACGATGGCGGCAACAGTGGCGAGCCTGCGATGCCAGCCCAAATTTTCGGCGAAGCAGCGACCGCGGGCCATGCGGCGGGCGGGCTTCGCCGCAGTTTGTTGCTGCGTGCGCGCGCGACCTGTTATGCAAGTCCGAAGCGCCATGGTGGATCGAATCGATCGTGACGATCGCAGCGACGCGCGTCGCGGCAGTGCCCGCGGGCTCGCGGCCGTGCTCGTGGTCGGGCTCGCGGCCGGTGCGTGCACGCGCGACCGCGTGATCGCGAGCGCGCTGCCCAACGAGGAGCCCACCCGTCGTGCGGCCGAGTCGTTCGTGCACTGCGTCGAGGCCGGCACCAGTGGCTGCGTCGCCGCCGGCGACAACCACGGCGGTTGGGATGCGCTGCACCTGCTGTTGTGGCTCGCCAGCGGCTCGCCGGTCGGCATCCTCGAGGCGTTGCCGCGCCAGCTCGGCGAGCACACCAACCCCATGGTGGTGCAGGAGAACTTCGTGCGCGAGGTCGAGCGCTACGCCACGGTCATGCGCGGGGCCGAGTGCGACTCGGTCGCGTCGCAGCCGGCCACGCAGCTCATCGAGCGCGCGGCGGGTGCCGCACGCAAGCGGCTCGAGCGCCTCGGCATGTGGCGCGGCGAGCTGGCCGAGGTCGTCGAGGGCCTGCGCATCGAGGCGCACGAGGAGCTCGACGGTGGCGCGCTCATCCGCTTCGATTGCATGCGCGATCCCTACCGCGTGTACCTCGCGACCCACGACAAGGGTGGACGCATCGTCGTCGTCGGGATGACCACCACGCTGGCGCCCGAGTTCGGCGGCGACGTGCCCTCGCGGCGTGACGTCGACGTGCGCCTGAGCAGTCGCCCGCTGGGGCTCGGCACGGCGCAGGTGCCCATCATCGAAGGGGCGGTCGATCCATGGTTGCCGTTCCCGCTGGAGGAGCTGTGATGACGGTCGCAACGCGTGCACTGCTGCGGGTGCTGGGTGTCTCGCTCGCCGTCGCGTCGCTGCCGGCGCTGGCGCTCGCCGGCCCGCCCGCGGCCCCGGCCGCGCCGCCGGCCGAGCGTCCGGCGTCGGTGCAGAGCTTCGAGCGCCTGCCGGGGTTCGCCGCGGTGGTCATGAGCCACATCGCGGCCAGCATCGGACTCGACGTCTTGCCGGCCGCGGCCGGGTTCACGCTCGAGGCCGGCGTCTTCGTCACGCTCGGGCTCGATCGCGTGCAGGTGTTCGATCGCGACGTCGCGACGTTGCACAGCGGCCGCAGCACCGACACCCACGGCGCGCCCGAGTGCGCGCACCTGTGCCCGGTGTCGCTGTTCGATGCGTTCCAGGCCGAGTGGCTCGCGCTCGCGATCGAGTCGAGCGAGCGCGTGGTCGAGATTCCCAACAACGTCGTGATCGCGGCGCACGGGCAGCTGCCGGCGGAGACGCTGCTGGCCGCGGCCTACGCCGCCGCGAGCGCGCGGCCGCTGCGGCCGCCGTCTTTGGCGCTGGTGCTGGGGAGCAGCGGCCGCGGCCTGCAGGGCCAGCCGTTCATGCTGCTGCCGCCGCAGGGGCTCGAACTGGGCCAGGGTTCCGCCGCCCTGGGGCTCCAGCTGCAGTTCACGCGCGGACGCTACCTGCTGCGTGCCGAAGACCCCGGGGTCGTGCGCGCGGTTCGGACCGAGAGCCTCGCGGCTCTGCGGGCGGCGCTGCGCGAGATCAAGAAGCGCCACCTCGGCAAGCAAGCCATCATCGTGACGCCCGGCGAGGGCGTGAACGTGGGCGATCTCGTCGAGGTCATGGTCGCGGTGCGCGCCGACTTCCCCCGCATCGTGCTGTCGGCGGGCCAGGACGTGATCCTGCCCTGAGCCGAGGCGAAGGCGTGTAGACTGGTGCTCCGGGCCCTCGCGGGCCGTTCGCCCATGTCCTCCGACGTCGAGCTCCTGCGCGCGTGGCGAGGCGGCGACAACGAAGCCGGCAACGAGCTCGTGCGCCGGAACTTCATGAGCGTCTATCGCTTCTTCGTCAACAAGGCCAGCGACGACGTCGACGATCTGATCCAGCGCACCTTCCTCGCCTGCGTCGAGGGGCGCGATCGACTGCGCGAGGACGCGAGCCTCAAGGCGTACATCCTTGGCATCGCGCGCAACCAGCTGCTCATGCACATGCGTCGCCGCGAGCGTCGCGAGACGCCGTACGGGCCCGAGGAGATGTCGGTCGCGTCGGTGTACGGCTCGCCCAGCCGCGTGATGGCCGATCGCGAGGAAGAGAAGCTGCTGCTGCAGGCGCTGCGGCAGATCCCGCTCGATCTGCAGACCATCGTGGAGCTGTACTACTGGGAGCAGCTGCCGGTCGGCGAGATCGCGATCATCCTCGAGGTCCCGGCCGGCACCGTGAAGAGCCGGTTGTTCCGCGCGCGCGATGCCCTGCGCGAACAGCTGGGCGCGATGGACATCCCCGCGCAGCTGCAGCGCACGACCATCGAGGGGCTCGAGCACTGGGCCCGGGCGCTGCGCGACAACATGCGCTCCGATCAGGGCTGAGTCGGCGAGCCCTCGCGCGGCGGCGCGGACGGCAGCTCCTGACGTGCGGCCGCGATCTCGGCCCGCAGTCCCTCGGCCTCGGCGCCCAGCCGCGCGGCGCGGGCGGCCGCGGCGGTGAACAGGTCGGCGGCGCGCTGGGGATCGCTGGTCACGGTGCTGCGACCGAGGCGGAAGAACGTCTCGGCCTGCAGCAGCGCCGCCGCCGGGGTCGAGCTCGCGATCGACTCGGCCTGCGCGAACGAGCGCGCCGCGGCCTCGGGGTCGCGGCTGCGATCGATCTCGCCGAGCACCAACAGTGCGGGCACACGACGCGCGTCGTCGGCGGGCGCACCGTGCTGCAGCACGTCGAGCGCAATCGCGGCGTGGGGCCGCGCGGCCTCGCGCCGTCCGGCGGCGAACAACGCCAGCGCCAGCTCGCTGCGCGCGCGCGCGACCGTGGGATGATCGGCGCCGAAGCCCCGCTCGGCCTGCGCGGCCGCGCCTTCCCACGCTGCGACCGCCGCGGCCCCGCGGCCGGCCGCCACCGGCACCCGCGCGCACGCCATCGCGACCGTGGCGGCCAGCGCCGAGCCCGGCAGCGATTGCGACGTGACATCGTGGGCGCTGCGGCACCACGCGGTGGCCTCGTCGTACGACTCGCGCGCCCACGCCAGCGTCGCGAGGGCAGCGAAGACCCGCGCACGCACGCGCGGCGTGCTGCTGCGATCGTCGCCGTCGATGGTGGTCACCCACGCGGCGGTGGCCTCGCGATCGCCGGCCTCGGCCGCGCGCTCGAGCCCGGCCAACGCGAACGCCTCGGCCAGACGCGAGGCGCCGGCCTGGGTCAGCGCGACGTAGGCGTCGCGCCAGTTCGCGGTGGACTCGACGGTGGCACCGGCGCGCAGCCGCAGCGCCGTGGCGATGGCGGTGGCGGTGCCGTCGGCGGCCGCGTGCGCGCGATCGTGGACCGCACTCGCGCGCTCGGCCGCGCGCGGGTCGTGCAGCCACACCGCGACCTCGAGCTGGGCCAGCTCCTGCACGAAGTCGTCGCCGATCGCCGGCCACTGCGCCTGCGCGCACTCCGAGGGATCCCACAGCTGCTCGAGCGCCTCGATCGCGTGCTCGAGCTGCGCGACGTTGGCGTTCGTCAGCGCGGTGACCATGGCCGTGCTGGTGTGCCGCGCCGCCTGCAGGCACTGCCGGCCGGGCGCCTGCGCGGTGCCCTCGGCCTCGGCGGCGCAGACCTGATCGCGCGCGGTCGTCCACATGCGCGCCCACGCGTCGAGGTGCTCGCGCGCGCGGCTGCGCGTGGTCTCGCGGAATCCGATCGCGGGCTCGGCCGCGGTCGTGCTCATGCGCGCGTCCGCGGTGGTGTCCCAGCCGCTGCTGGCGAGCACCTCGCTGCACGCCTCGTCGGCGTTGCGGTGCAGCGCGAACGCCAGGCCCGCGCCGCCCAGGCCCAGCGCCACCGCGGTGGCTGCGACCGCGAGCACGACGCGACGGCGATCGTGCTCGCGCTCGAGCAGCTCGAGCAGCTCGTCCATCGACGCGTGCCGCAGCGCAGCGTCGGGCTGCAGCCCGCGCACGATGGCGCGGTGCACGTGCAGCGGCACGCGATGGTCCCGCGGCGGGGGCAGGATCATGCCGCGCAGCTTGGCCTCGAGCATCTTGCCGGGTGACTCGCCGTCGTAGGGGCTGCGGCCGTAGAGCGTCTCGTACAGCGCGAGGCAGAAGCTGAACTGATCGCTGCGCGCGTCGGCGCGGGAGCTCAGGTGCTGCTCGGGTGCCATGTACGCGGGCGTGCCCAGCACGGTGCCGGGCTTGGTCAGCGACACGTGCATGCCCGGCAGCGACACGTCGCCGAACTGGCGTGCGGCCAGGATCGGAATCGGTGCGGTCAGCTCGCGCGTGACCCGGGCGAGGCCGAAGTCGGCCACGCGCACGCGGCCGTCGTTGCCGACCAGCACGTTGCTGGGTTTGAAGTCGCGGTGCACGAAGCCGCGCGAGTGGGCGAACGCCAGCCCGCGACCCGCGGCCACGAAGGTGTCGCGGATCTCGCGGATGCTGTGGCGCTCCGCGCCCCACTGCGCCAGGTTCGCGCCCTCGACGAACTCCATCGCCATGAACACGCCGTGCTCGCGCGTGGCGTCGCCCGAGGTGTTGCCCTCGAGCACCGCGGGGTCGAAGGTGCCGACCTCGTAGAACTCGACGATGTTGGGGTGGACCAGCTTCGCCAGCGACTGCGCCTCGCGGATGAGGCGTGCGCGCGCCGAGCTCGCGCGCGTGTCGGTCACCAGCAGCTTGAGCGCGACGACGCGGCCGGTCTCGGGATCGCGCGCACGGTAGACCGTGCCGCCGCCGCCGGCGCCGAGGCGACCCTCGAGGCGGTAGCGGCCCACGAGCATGGTCGGTTCGGACCGGCCGAACAGGCGCTGCTGCAGCAGATCGAGCGAGTGCTGCGCCGCGAAGCTCCCATCCGGACGCGCGCGCGCCAGCAGGTCACCGAGCGGGTTGCCGTTGTCCTCGTCCGCCACGGACACCGCCAGCATAACGGACCTCCGCTGGGCGTGTGCCGCGGCTCGCGGTCGCGCGGTATAGTGACGCTGCTGCGCGGGTGCGCGGGTGACCCTCGGGGGAGGTGTCCCGCGCGGCTCGTCGCCAGCCGACAAGGATGGGTGCGACCATGCCTCGATTCCGCCTCGCGTCGTTCGCTGCGTTGTTGGTCAGCTCGTGCTTCGATCCGCAGTCGCAGGGCGAAGTCGGCAGCGCCAGCGCGACCGCCTCGGGTGGGACCAGCGGCGGTGGCAGCAGCAGCGGTGCCAGCGAGGGCACCAGCGCCAGCACCACCGCTGGCACCACCGTCGCCGACTCGAGCAGCAGCGGCGGCACAGACGGCACGAAGTTCGATCTCGGCATCGACGACGGCTCGAGCACCGGCGTCGCGCCGCCCAGCTGCAAGGCCTCGGAGGACGACATGAACGACATCGGCGATTGCACCGAGCACTCGCCGCCCGACTCGTTCGAGCCCGACGTGCAGTGGAGCTGGGACGGACCCGGCGCCGAGCGGGAGTCGCTGGTCACGCCGCTGGTGGTCAACCTCACCGACGACAACGCCGACGGCGAGATCGACCTGTGCGACATCCCCGACATCGTCGTGACGGTGACGCAGTTCCCCAACGACGGGCACATCTACGTGCTCGACGGCGCCAGCGGCAGCGAGCACATGATGATTCCCACCGCAGTGACGTGGTCGATCAACCCTGCGGTCGGCGACATCGACGGCGACGGCATCCCCGAGATCGTCGCGGCGACCGGGCCTGGCTTCGGCGGGCCCTCGGCGCTCATCGCCTTCGAGCACGACGGCAGCGTGAAGTGGCAGAACCCCACGACCATCAGCCACAGCCAGGGCGGCGCCATCACGCTGGCGGACCTCGACAACGACGGTGACGTCGAGATCAGCATGGACCGCGTGCTGGTCGATCACCAGGGCAACACCATCACGACCCTGGCCGAGACCCAGGTCGCGGACAACTTCACCACGGTCGCGGCGGACCTCGACGGCGACGGCGATCTCGAGGTCGTGATCGGGCCCAACGCCTATCACCACGACGGCTCGGTCTACTTCAGCAATCCGCAGCTCGAGCGCGGCTTCGCCCAGGTCGCCAACCTCGACGGCGACGCGCAGCCCGAGGTGCTCATCACCAGCTACGCCGGCATCACCGTGCTCGATCACACCGGTGCCGTGGTCGCGCAGAACCAGGCCCCCGGCGGTGGCTTCAGCTGGTTCCGGCCCGCGACCGTGCACGACTTCGACGGCGACAACGTCTCCGAGGTCGCGACCAGCTCGGCCAACAGCTACGTGATGTTCGAGAGCGACTTCACCGTCGGCTGGTCCGCGGTGGTCGCCGACGGCAGTGGCTGGGCCGGCGGCACCGCGTTCGACTTCGACGGCAACGGCGTGGCCGAGGCGATGTACGCCGACGAGACCAACCTGTGGGTCTTCGACGGCGCCGGGCAGCCGCTGCTGAGCGTGCCGCGCAGTGCCAAGACCCTCTCGGAGTACCCGGTGGTCGCGGACGTCGACAACGACGGCTCGGCGGAGATCGTGGTGGTGTCCGACTCGGGCTTCCAGAACATGCAGACCGCGCCCACGGTGCAGGTCATCCGCGACGTGCGCGATCGGTGGATCCAGGCCCGTCGCATCTGGAATCAGCACACCTACCACGTGACGAACGTGCTCGAGGACGGCCGCATCCCGATGATGGAGAAGCCGTGGTGGAACAACCTCAACACGTTCCGCACGAACTCGCAGATCGAAGGCGGTATGATCTGCGACCCGCCCGGATGAGCCATCCGATCTCGACCTCCGTCGGTTCGCCCCACCCGCTGGGCGCCACGGTCCAGCCCGGCGGCGTCAACTTCTCGCTCTTCAGCAGCAGCGCGACCGCGGTCGAGCTGCTGCTGTTCGCCAACTTCGACGACGCGACGCCGCTGCAGGTCATCCGGCTCGACCCCCGCGACAACCGCACCTTCAGCTACTGGCACGTGTTCGTGCACGGTGTCGGCGAGGGCCTGGTCTACGCCTACCGCTGCGACGGTCCCAACGATGCCGAGCGCGGCCTGTGCTTCGACCGCGACAAGCTGCTGCTCGATCCCTACGCGCGCGGCATCGTCTACGGGCCCCGGGTCTCGCGCATCGATGCGATCGCGCGCGGCTCCAACGTCGCCACCGCGATGAAGAACCTCGTGGTCGATCCCAGCCACTTCGACTGGCAGGGCGTCGAGCCGCCGCGCATCGATCCCAGCGAGCGCGTGATCTACGAGCTGCACGTGCGCGGCTTCACCCGCCACCCCAGCTCGGGCGTGCGACACCCCGGCACCTTCGCCGGCGTGATCGAGAAGATCCCGTACCTGCGCGAGCTCGGCATCACCACCGTCGAGCTCATGCCGGTGTTCCAGTTCGACGAGCACGACGTGCCGTTCGTCGACCCGACCACCGGCGGCGAGCTCACCGACTACTGGGGCTACAACCCGCTGGGCTTCTTCGCGCCGCACCGCGGCTACTACGAAGAGGACTGGCACCGCATGCGCTACCTGACCGGCTTCCGCGACATGGTGCGGGAGCTGCACCGCGCGGGCATCGAGATCGTGCTCGACGTGGTCTACAACCACACCGGCGAGGGCGGCGGCGATGGCCCCACGCTGGGCTTCCGCGGCATCGACAACCCGGTCTACTACCTGCTCGAGCGCGTCGCGGGGCAGGCCGCGCGCTACCTCGACTACTCCGGCACCGGCAACACGCTCAACTGCAACCATCCCATCGTGCGGCGCATGGTGCTCGACTCGCTGCGCTACTGGGCCGGGACCATGCGCGTGGACGGCTTCCGCTTCGATCTCGCGACCATCATGGCGCGTGACACCAGTGGGCGTCCGATGGCCGACCCGCCGCTGCCGTGGGAGATCGAGTCGGACCCGGTGTTGCAGAACGCGCTGCTGGTCGCCGAGGCCTGGGACGCCGCGGGGCTGTACCAGGTCGGGCACTTCCCGGGTGAGCGCTGGTCGGAGTGGAACGGCATCTTCCGCGACGACGTGCGTCGCTTCGTGCGCGGCGACCACGGCTTCGCGCCGGCGCTGGCGCGGCGCATGCTCGGCAGCCCCGACCTGTACGAGGCGCGCGGGCGCGAGGCCTGGCAGTGCATCAACTTCGTGACCTGCCACGACGGCTTCACGCTGCGCGATCTGGTCAGCTACGAGCGCAAGCACAACCTGCGCAACGGCGAGTCCGATCGCGACGGCAGCGATCAGAACTACAGCGCCAACCACGGCGTCGAGGGCGAGACCGACGACCCCGCGATCGAAGCGGTGCGGCTGCGGCAGATGAAGAACCTGCTCGCGATCCTGCTGCTGTCGCAGGGCACACCGATGCTGCTGGCCGGCGACGAGCTCGGCCGCAGCCAGGGCGGCAACAACAACGCCTACTGCCAGGACAACCCCATCAGCTGGTGCGACTGGCAGCCGCCGCGCGCGTTCGCGTCGCTGCATCGCTTCACGCGCGAGCTGATCGCGCTGCGGCGACGTCACCCCAGCCTGCGGCGGCGCCGGTACCTGTTGGGCCACGACGCGCCCAGCGAGGCCGAGTCGATCGCCAGCACACGCGTGCGCTGGCACGGCGTCGAGCCCGACCGCCCCGACTGGTCGCCGTCGTGCCGCACGCTCGCGTTCTCGCTGGGCGGCACCGACGACGACGATCCGTTGCACGTGCTGGTCAACGCCCACGTCGAGCCGGTGCGCTTCCGCCTGCCGCAGCCGCAGGGGCTGCGGCGGTGGCACGCGGTCGTCGACACCGCACGCGAGAGTCCCGACGACGTGATCGAACACGGTCGTCGCGCGCCGGTGGTCCCCGGCGCGATCGAGCTGGCCGCGCGCAGCGTGGTCGTGCTGGTGGCGCGTTGAGGGCCGGCGCGCTCGTCAGAAGCGGCCGCTGAGCTGCAGGCCCGCCATGGTGCCGCCGAGCACCGGCGTCAGCGTCAAGCGGCCTCGTCTCATCGGGCGCGCAGTGCCGTAGGCCAGCGAGCCCACGCCGGCCGCGATCAGGATCGACGACAGCTGCAGCCCACCGTAGTAGGCCGCGGCGTCGGTCGGGACCGAGAAGTCGAGCGCCTCGTCGCCGCCGGGGCTGGCGTAGTCGATCAGCCAGACCAGGCGCAGACCGATGTTGGTCATCACGCCGAGGCCGAGCATGATCGCACCGCCGGCGATCATGCCGGCGCGACGCCGACGGTGACGCTCCACGCGATCGGTGGCATCGGCGGCGCCGCGGGCCTTGGCGCCGACACCCGCGAGCGTGATCGCGGTCGCGTTCATCGCCCACGCCACGCCCGAGCTCATGAACCATCCCGCGCGGCAACCGCTCTGATCGTCGGTCTGGCACGGGTCGGCCACCACGAAGCCGCGCACGCCGTTGGCCGCTGCGGCGACCGCGATCGCCACGCCGGCACCGATGAGCAAGCCGTTGCCCTCGCGGCGGCGGGCCTCGATGTCGGCCGGCGGGGCCGGCTCGAAGCCGGGCGTCGCGACCGGTGCCGCCGGTGGCGGCGTCGGTGCGGGCACCGTGGTGGTGGTGGTGGTGGTCGTCGTCGTCGTGTCGGTCGCGTCCGACGACGTCGCGGGCTGCTCGTCGCCGAGCGCCTCGTCCCACGCGCGCTCTTGCGCCTCGCGATCGGCCGGTGGCGCCGCGGTGGCCGGCAGCGCCCACGCAACGCACAGCGGCAGGGCCAGCAATCCCATCGCGCGTCTCACGATCGCCTCCCTTGGAATCGACGTCGCGGCCGTGCCAGCAGCACCAGCACGACGATGATGGCGACGCGCCCGCGGCTGCGCCGCGAGATGCCGCAGAAGTTGTCGCTGTTGTTGCGCTCGTCGTCGAGGCAACCAGGGTCGTCGTCGTCGGGGTTGCAGTCGTCCTCTTCGAACGGATCGTCGTTGCCGTACTCGGTGTCGGCGACGAAGGTGCTGCCCTCGTCGCCGCCGGTGTACGACGCCCCGCTCGCAGTGGTGTCGGTGCCCGAGCCGCCGGTGCCCGAGCCGCCGGTGCCCGAGCCGCTGCCGTCGGAGGTGCCGGTGCCACCGGTGCCGGTGCCACCGGTGTCGCTGCCCGAGCCGCCCGAGCCGCTCGTGTCACCCGAGCTGCCGCTGCCCGAGCCCTGCGTACCCGTCGAGCTCGAGCTCGCGCCGGTGTCCGAGCCGCTCGAGCCCGTCGCCCACAGCGGCTCGTCGCCGCCGGCGATCGGCTCCGCCGCGTTCGCGGTGGCGCCGATCAGCGTCCATCCCCACGCCCATGCAAGCCATCGCATCGGGTGATCGTAGCGGCCCGTCGCGCGCGCGTGTAGGGGGCACGCGCGGTGGCTGTGACGTGGCCCACCGCGTGCGCCCGGCGATGCCGGCCCGCGGCCGATCGCGTGTGAGCACTCGTGGGGGCCGCGGTTGCTCAGGGGCTGCCGCACGCGCCGCGATGCGCGAAGCGACGCCCGGGACACTGGCCCGACGCGCGGAACTCGACGCCGTCGCAGCCGCAGTACAGCTGCGCATCGCGGGTGCACATGCGCTCGGCCGCGGCGCAGGTGCCGGGCACGTCGCCGCAGCCCTCGCCCTCGCACACGCCCGAGGCACAGTCGCTCGCGGCGGTGCAGGGGTGGCCCGCGGCCGCGCCCGCATCCGGCGTCGCCGCGCTCGCGCTGCCGCTCGGCGTGGTCGCGCCACCCTCCTGCGCTGCGATCGGCGCGGGCTTGTGGCCGCCGGTGCACGCGATCGCAGCGAAGCTCAGCAACACGGCGGCGCGGCGCAACGCGGTCCCCATCGGCAGGCGCATGCCGACAGCATAGCCGGTCACGGCGAGGGCGGCAGGCTGTCGCGCACGAACGCCGCCGCCGCGGCGGCGAACTGCTGCGGCGCCGTGATCGGCGTGCTGCAGGCGGTCTCGGTGCACAGGTAGATCGCGGGCTTGCCGATGTCGGGATAGCGATCGCCGGGCTTGCCCAGCTCCAGCACGGCGCGGGGCTCGGCGAGCGCGAGCGCGGCGCGGTGCAACGCAGCGGTGGTGCCACCGTCGGCGAGATCGCCGACCACGGTGATGTCGACGATCGGCATCGTCACCTCCTCGAGCGCGAGCAGGTAGTTGCCGATGATGCGCCCCTCGGCAGCCACGGCCGCGGGGTCGCCCAGCGCCGCGAGGGCCCGTCGCGCGGCCTCGAGGTAGGGCGTGGCGACGCTGCCGTCGCCGTCGCGGTGACGATGCAGCTGCGCGAGGAAGCGCGCCGCGGCGCCGTTCTCCTCGTAGGGCTTGCGCCGCTGCGCGAACACGCCGACGGCCTCGGGATCGGCGGTGTGCGCGAAGAAGCCGCCCGCGGGATCCTGCAACGTCTCGAGCAGCACGCGCCCGATCGCCTCGGCGCGCGCGAGCCAGCGATCGTCGCCGGTGCTGCGGTACAGCGCGAGCAAGGCCCGGCCCATCGCGACCTGATCGCGCAGGTACAGCAGCCCGGCGCCGTCGGGCGCTGCGGCGTGGCGCACCGCGCCGCTGTCCTCGCCGTGACTGGCGAGGATCGTCTGCGCCGTCGCGATCGCGAGCTCGAGGTGTTCGGGTGCTGCGCTCGCGGCGTAGAGCTCGCACAGCGCCTCGATCATCAGGCCGTTGAGATCGGCGTACACCGCCCGATCGATGCGCGGGATGCCCAGCGCGCGACGGCCCGCGTCGTCGCGGGCGTAGAAGGTCGCGCCCAGCACCGCGGGCTCGCCGGGCACGCGCAGGTCGGCGTCCTGGCTGGTGAAGAAGCCCGCCGCGGGGTCGCGCATCATCGTGGTCATGTAGCGCGCGATCGACTCCGCCGGCGCCAACCACTGCGGCTCGCCGCTCTCACGCGCGGCGCGGGCGAAGCTCGCGATGGCGCCGGCCTGGATCGCGGTGATCTTCTCGTAGTGCGGGTGGTCCCAGTCGCCGTCGACCGAGTACTGGTAGATGCCGCCCCACACCGGGTCGACCAGCTTGCGCATGCCCGCGAGGGTCTGCAGCGCGCGCTCGCGCCACATCGCCTGGCCGTGCACGTGCGCGCGCAGCCACGCGTGCTCGAGCGGTGCGGGCGAGGGGTAGCGTTGCGAACGTCCCCAGCCGCCGAGCTCGGGCTCGTAGAAGCCGTCGAGTTGTCGCGTCACCGCAGCGCGCAGGCTCGCGATGGCCTCGGTGCCGGCCGGGGTCGGCGCGCGCGGGGGCTCGCGGTGCACCAGGCGGCCGCGCGCGCGGTCGTCGATCAGCTCGCGCAGCAGCTTGGCGAAGGCGCGCGGGTTCTGATAGCCGCGCAGCTCGAGCACCGGCTGCGCGCTGGGGGACAGGAACCCGGTCGCGGGCCAACCCCAGGCCCGGTAGCGCTCGGCCACGTCGGGGCGCGCGTCGGAGTCGACGCGGATCGTGACGAAGTGCTCGCGCAGCAGCGCGACGACCTCGGGATCCTCGTAGGTCGTCTCCTCCATCACGTGGCACCAGTGGCACCACGTCGCGACGACGTTGACGAGGATGATGCGCTCTTGCTGTTGCGCGCGCGCGAAGCTCTCGCGCGCCCACGGTGACCACTGCAGGCCCGCGCCGTGCGCCGCGACGGTCGCGCTGGGCGCCTGCTGTCGGTGCACACACGCAGGCAGCACCAGCGCGGCGACCAGCGCGGCGAGGGCGATCGCGGGACGGATCATGGCTGTGCAAGCGTACGGCGCGCCGCGCCCGACGGATCGGCGGCCGCCCGAACCCAACGCAGCGGCGCTATGCTGGCGGCCCGTGGCCCTGGCCATCACCACCGCGCTGTACCTGCTCAGCTGCGGCCTGGGCCTGTCGGCCCAGCGGTTGCGCGTGCGCTGGGGCGCGATCCATCACGTCGCCTACGCGGCGCTGTGCCTTTGCGCGTTGGTCACGACGGTGACCGCGTTCCGGGTGGCGTTGCTGCCGTTGCTGGCCGTGCTCGCCGCGTTTCCGCGCGCGCGCCCGCGCACGGCGGCCCACCGTCTGCTGGCGGCGGGCGCGGGCGCGGCGATCGTGTGCGCGTGGCTGAGTTGAGCCGCGATCCGAGGAACCCATGGAGCTCCGCGATGCCATCCTCCGCCGCAGCACCACCAACGGCGCGTTGCTGCCCGACCCGGTCTCGCTCGAGCACCAGCATCGGCTGATGGAGGCGGCCTCGCGCGCGCCCAGCCACTTCAACTCGCAGCCGTGGCGGTTCGTGCTCGTGACCGATGCGAGCGTGCGCCGGTCGATCTCGGAGATCGCCGGGCGCACGATGGAAGGCCTGATGAGCGGCGGCCGCTTCTTCACCCGCTATCGCCGCTACTTCCGCTTCACCGCCGCGGAGATGGCCGAGCGCCGCGACGGCATCTTCATCGATCACCTGCCGGGTCCGCTGCGCCCGTTCATCAAGCACGTCTTCAGCACCACCGGGCAGAAGGTGCTCAACACCTTGCGCGTGCCCAAGACCCTGGGCAAGGACAACGAGGCGCTGGTGGCCGGCAGCCCGCTGTTGCTCGGGGCCATGCTCACGCGCGAGGAGTACGTGCAGGGGGAGCTCAGCGGCTTGTACAGCCTGCTGGGTCTGGGCATGGCGATCGAGAACATCTGGCTGACCACGGTCGAGCTCGGCATGGGCATCCAGTTCATCTCCACGCCGATGGAATTCCCCGACGCGTGGGCCGAGATCAGCCGGTTGCTGCGCGTGCCGCCCGAGCTCGAGCTGGTCGCGATGTACCGCCTGGGCTACCTGCCGCCGCAGCGACAGCGGCCCAACATCGACTGGACCAGCGCGCACCGCAAGCGGCTGTCGCAGTTCGTGTTCCGCGATCGCTGCGATCAGCCCGAGCGTGACGAGCCCGAGCCCAGCGGTGATCACGGAGGTCCGCGGCGATGATGCCCGCGCCGTGCGTGCGCGGCCTGGGGACCGCGCTGCCCGAGCACGCCATCGGCCTGCACGACGCCGAGGCGTTCGCGCGCCGGCGCTTCGCTGCGCTGCCCGGGCTCGAGCGGCTGCTGCCCGCGTTCGCGCACACCGGCATCGCGCAGCGGCACCTGGTGCGGCCGCTGGCATGGTTCGAGTCGCCGCGCAGCTTCGCGGAGAAGAACGCGGTGTGGGCCGAGGGCGCGGTCGAGCTCGGCACCGCCGCCGCGACGCAGGCACTCGCGCACGCCGAGCTGGCGCACGCCGACATCGCCGCGATCGTGTGGGTCACCAGCACCGGCATCGCCACACCCAGCCTCGACGCCGCGTTGGTGGCACGGCTGGGCCTGCGGCGCGACGTGCAGCGGCTGCCGCTGTGGGGCCTGGGCTGCGCCGGCGGTGCCGCCGGACTCGCGCGTGCCGCAGCGCTGTGCCGCGGACTGCAGCGACCGGTGCTGCTGGTCGCGGCGGAGATCTGCAGCGCGACCTTCGTCGCGGCCGATTGCAGTCGCCGCAACCTCGTCGCGACCGCGTTGTTCGCCGACGGGGCCGCCGCGGCCGTGCTCGCGCCCCAGGGCCCCGGGCCGCGCATCCTGGGCGGTGCGGCGCAGCTGCTGCCCGACAGCGAGGACGTCATGGGATGGGATCTGCGCGACGAGGGCCTGCAGGTCCGCTTCGCCCGCAGCATCCCCGCGTTGGTGCAGACGATGCTGCCCGAGTTCGTCACCGCGGCGCTGCACGGCGTGCAGCGACCGCGCGAGGCGCTGCGTCACTTCGCGCTGCACCCCGGCGGCGCCAAGGTGCTCGCGGCCTACCAGCAGTGCCTGGGGTTGGACGACGAACAGCTCGCGCCGGCCCGCGCGGTGCTGCAGCGCTGCGGCAACATGTCGAGCCCGACGGCGTTGTTCGTGCTGCAGCAGCTGCTCGCGCGAGGTGTCAGCGGCCTGGGCGTGGTGGTCGGTCTGGGCCCGGGCTTCTGCGCCGAGGCGGCGGTGTTCGAGGCATGAGCGGCACCGGGATGATCGCGACGCTGGTGGGCGTGCTCGCGATCCAGCGCGCCGCCGAGCTGCGGCTGGCGCGGCGCAACGAGGCCCGCGCGCGCGCGCGCGGTGCGGTCGAGTTCGGCGCCGCGCACTATCCACTGTTCTTCCTGCTGCACGGTGGCTGGCTGGTGGCGTGGCCGCTCGAGGCACTGACGCGCGGTGGCGCGCCGGCGCCGGCGTGGCCGCTGTGGTTGGGTGCCTTCGTGGTCGCGCAGCTGCTGCGCTACTGGGCCATCGCGAGCCTGGGCGAGCGCTGGAACACGCGCGTGCTGGTCGTGCCCGGCGACGTGCCGCTGCGGCACGGGCCCTACCGCTGGCTCGCGCATCCCAACTACCTCGCGGTCGTGATCGAGCTGGCCGCGGTGCCGCTGTCGGTCGGTGCCACGACCACGGCGTGGCTCGCCAGCGTGGCGAACGCAGCGCTGCTGGGGCTGGTGCGGATCCCCTGCGAGCGCCGCGCGCTCAGCCACGCGGCGGGCGATCGCGGCGGCGCAGCACCATGACCATCGCGGGCAGCAGCAGCAGATCGCACACCAGCGCGACCACGATCACCAGCGCGCCCAGGGCCCCGAGCTGACGCAGCGGTGGAAAGCTCGACAGCGTGAAGCTGGCCAGGCCCGCCGCCAGCACCACCGAGGTCACGGCGCAGGGCAGGCCCGCGCCCGCCACCGCCAGCGTGAGCGCGTGCGCGGTGGCGTGTCCCTGGTGCAGGTGCTCGCGCGTGCGCGCGAGCAGGTGGATGGTGTCGTCGACCGCGATGCCCAGCGCCACCGCCAGGATCACACCGCCGAGCGGGTCGAAGTGATCGAGCCACAGCGCGAACGCAGCGTAGCCGAGCAGCAGCGGCACGGCGTTGGGCACGATCGCCGCCAGCCCGGCCCTGGCGCTGCGCAGTGCCACACCGATCGCGATCGTGATGACCGCGAACGCACCCAGGATGCTGTCGCGCAGCTCGGTCGCGATGCGGTTGACGCCGCGGTAGGCCAGCGCCGCGGTACCGCCGGCGTGCACGGTGACGCCCGCGAGCGCGTGGGTCCGATCGGTGATGGTCGCGACCAGGGCCTCGAAGCTGCGACCGCCGAGGTCGGGCACGCGCACGCTGACGTGGGCGATGCCCTCGTCGTCGTCGAGCACGTCGCGGCGCAGGCCGGCGGCGTCGAGCCGACGCCAGCCGCGGACGATGCCGGCCTCGTCGTCGGCCACCCGCGAACCCGCGGCGCGCAACATCACCGTCGGTCCGATCACCGCGCGTACCTGCGGCAGCGTCGCGATCGCGTCCTCCAGCTCGGCCAGCGCGCGCACGTGCTCGGGTGCGCGCCAGTGGCCGGCGGGCCCGACCAGCTCGAGCTCGAGCGAGAGCACGCCGCCCAGCCGCGCGTCGATCGCAGCGCTCGCGCGCGACGCCGGATGATCGGCGTCGACCAAGTCCGACAGGCGGTTGTCGATCGGGACCCGCCGCGCCGCCAGCACTGCCACCGCGGTCAGCGTGATCGCCAGCAGCAGCGTCGGCCACGGGCGCGTGCGCGCGAACGCGGTCGCGCGCGCGAGCCAGTGCCGCTCGTCGCCGACCAGCGCGGTGCCGGGGCCCAGGTCGCGCACCGGTGCGAGCAGCAGCGGCGCGAGCAAGAGCAGCGTGGCGAACGCCAGCATCACGCCCAGCGCCGCCCAGCCGCCGAAGCTGCGCAGCATCGGCATGCCCGAGAGCGCCAGCGAGGCGAAGCCGATCGCGGTGGTCGAGCTGGTCAGCAGACACGACAGGCCCACGCGGCCGCAGCCGGTGGCGATGGCGCCGTCGCGAGCGTCGCGGTCCAGCGCGCTCGCGCCGTGCTCGGCCACGCGCGTGACCAGGTGCACGCCATCGGCGAGCGCGATGACCGGCAGCAGCGTGAAGTAGCCCTGGTTGAGCAGACCGATCGGCACGCCGGCCCAGCCCATCAGCCCCAGCAGCACGACCGTCGGCACCAGCGCGAGCAGCAGCGGCACCACCACCTGCCACGCGCGGCGCAGCGCCAGCGACAGCACCAGCGACACCACCACCAGGCACACCGGCACCAGCACGCGCTGGTCTGCGAGGCTGGTGCGCGCGAACGCGGCGCGTACGGCCGGCAGGCCGCCGGCGTACAGCCGCAGGCCCGCGTCGCCGTCGTGCGCCCCGATCACGGCCTGCAGCGCCTCGACCGCGGCGACGGTGGGCTCGAGCGCGTCGGAGCTGAAGCGCAGCCGCACCGCGATCGCGGCGCTGCGCTCGTCGGCCGCCAGCAACACCGGCACGATCGGCGCGCTGTGCAACCACGCCCGCGCCGGGCGCGAGCCGCCGGCGACCGCAGCCGAGGCCGGGTGGTCGGTGACGGTGTCGACACGCTCGACCTCGTCGCGCGCGCGCAGCTCGTCGGCCAGCGCTCGGATCGCGTGCAGCCGCGCGTGGGTCAGCACGCCGGCCTCGTCGGGTGCATCCGCGACCACGACCAGGGTCGCGTCGTCGTGACCCCAGCGTGCCTGCAGGGCCTCGAGTGCCGCGGTCGCGGCATCGCCATCGCCGTAGAATGCCTTCGACGACAGATCGAAGCGCAGCCGCGCCGCGCCGGCCAACGCGAACCCCAGCAGCAAGAGCCACGCGATCGCGGCGATCCGGCGGTGCCGCAGCAGCAGCTGCGCGAGCGCGGCGAAGCGAGCAGTCATCGCGACGACGCGCTCACCGCTTGCCCTTGCACTTCTGCACCACGCTGTCGAAGGAGGTCTCGATGATGTTCGCGCGCACCGCAGGATCGGTCACGGTCTTGAGCACGTCGGCCGGGAAGCGCACCTGGAACGCCTCCCACGCGCCGCGGCAGTCGCCCGCGCGCGCGAGGCACGACGCGGCGGTGTGATAGAAGTAGTGATCGAGCTGCGCGACCTGGGTGTCCTCGTCGTTCTTGGGTCGCACGGTCTTGCGGAAGCGATCCACGCGCGCGATGGCGTCGTTGCACGCGCGGATGCCGATGTTGCCCTGGTACGCGCCCTGCTGCAGGTCCATCAGCGCCTTGAGCAACGCGTCGCGGTCGCTCATGCTGCCCTCGCAGTACATGCTCGCGGTGGCCTCGACCGAGCGATCGATGGTCTCGGGCAGCTGCGAGGTGGTGTCGGCGAACCAGTCGCGCACGAGCTGCTTGCCGTCGTCGCAGCGGCCCGCGAGCATGAGGCACTGGCCGCGCTGGAAGCTCATCCGCTTCGCGGTCGCGGCGTCGAGCCTGGCGAGGGCGTCGAGGTCCTCGAGGCAGCCCTTGCCGTCGCGCTTGGCGGCCTTGCGCGTGAGGCTGTCGCTCAGCGCGGCGACGCGCGCGTGCACGTCGCCGCCGCGATCGCTGCCGCCGCCAGCCGCCGGGGTGTCGCCGCCGGTGCAGTGGCACTGACACGGCGGGCACGACGGCGCGACCGTGGTCGCTGGCGCGGCGTGATCACAGCCGGCCAGCAACAACAGCACGAGCACTCGGGGGGCGCGACGGGAGCGACGTGAACGCACGATGCTCGCGATTGTCGCCCGGTTGCGCGCGGCCGCAAAGCCTCGCGCGCGCCCGGGCGCCGCATGCCCGCATCACAGCACGCAGATGCCACCGCCGCCGGGACCGGCGTGGGGGCAGTGGGTCTCGGCGTCGCTGACCGCGGCGTTCGCATGGTACGAGTGGCATCCGACCGTGTGCCCAGAGACGTCGGTCTCGGCCCCGGGGTACCAGGTGCTGCACTCGGCCATGCACTCGTCGGTGTCCATGAACGCGTTGAGATCACCGGTGCAGTTGGTGAAGTAGCGCATGCAGTACAGATCGCAGGTCGGTGCCTCGGCGGCGACGCAGGTCTGTGCGCCGCTGGGCCCGGCGTGGGGGCAGTGCAGCTCCGGATCGGTGCTGCCCGCGACGGTCGCGTGGTAGAGGCGGCAGCCGAGGCTGTCGGCGCCGGTGTCCGCGGCGTCGCCGACGGGCCACTGCTCGCAGTTGGCCATGCAGTCCTCGGTGTTGGCGTACTCGCTGTGGTCGACGCACGCGGTCATGTACACGTCGCAGTAGCTCGTGCAGTCGAGCGTGGCCTCGCCGGTGGAGCTGTCCATCGCGCCGCTGTCGCTCTCGGCCGTCGCCGCGGTGGTCGACAGCGTCTCCGCGGTCGTGGCCGTGGTGCTGGCCGTTGTCGCGCTCGTGGCCGAGGTCGCGCCGCCGCTGCTGGACCCGCCCTCGGAGCCGTCGCCGACCGAGCCCGAGCTGTCGTTCGCGCCGTCGTCGTCGTTGCCGTTGCCGCTCGCGCAGCCGACCGCGAGCGCGCTGGCCAAACCCAACGCTGCCACGCCCAGACGTGCGCACCAAGACGAACCGATCCCCGTATGCATGTCGACCTCCGCGTCGAGTCGGCCTGGCTTGCGGGCCGCGCACCCTCGACGTCGGGCTGGGTACGGGCCGGTGGGCCGGTCGGATCGATCGGATCGGCGGCCGATCCGCCGGCGTCGGTCGGTCGTACCGCTGCCGACCCGGTTGCGCTGCAAACGACCGGCGGGAGGCGATGGTCATGAATTTCGAGCGTCGACAGGGGCGCAAGCCCACAGGGCCCGGGTTCGGGCGAGCCAAAGCCGCGTGCGCGATCCTGCTCGCGGCACTGCCATGGACCTCGGCGATCGGCCTGGCGGCCGACCACGCCGATGCGCCGATGACCAAGGACGACCCCGCGGTCGACATCACCGACGTCTACGCCTGGCACACCGACGACAAGCTCGTGGTCGCGGTGGGCTTCGCCGGCCTGTCCGAGGCGGGCGCGCCGGCGACCTACGATCCGCACGTCCTCTATACCGTGCACATCGACAACAACGACGACGGCGCCGACGACCAGCTGGTCTACGTGCGCTTCGGCAGCAACGCTGCCGGCGAGTGGGGCGTCAAGGTCGAGAACCTGCCCGGCGCGCTCGAGGACGTCGTCGGCCCGGTCGACACCACGCTCGACGCAGGTCTGGGCCTGCGCGTGTTCGCGGGTTCGCGCGACGACGCGTTCTTCTTCGACCTCGACGGGTTCAAGCAGACGCAGATGACCGGCACGCTCAGCTTCATGAACACCCGCGACACCTTCGCGGGCACCAACGTCACGATGTTCGTGCTCGAGATGAGCCTCGACGCGGTCGCGGCGGGTTCGGACACGGTCACGGTGTGGGCCAGCGCAGGGCGCAACGGGTGAGGAACGGGCACATGAAGACCATCACACGCATCGCAATCTCCCTCGCGCTGCTGGCGACGACGGCGTGCACCGACGACGACGGCGCCCAGCGCGGTGACGACACCTCCGGCGGCACCGGCTCGAGCGACGGTGGCGACTCCACCGACGCGAGCGCGACCATGGGCACCAGCGCGACCACGGCCAGCACCAGCGCGACCACGGCCAGCACCACCGCGACGACCACCGCGACCACCGGAGAGGACTCCAGCACCGGTGACGCCGGCGACTACGAGTTCGACGACGCGCCGCCCGAGGACTTCGCGCAGAAGGACCGCATGGGCATGCCCGCGGTCGCGACGGCGGTCATCACCGACAAGGACGACTACAACGCCGCGACGCCGGCCGACGACGCCGACGGCGTGTTCGCACCGCAGATCGTCGAGGCCATCACCGCGCTGCACGGCGCGCTCGACGACGACCTGATCGCCGCGGGCCTGACCCCGTGCGACACCGACACCTGCGTGACGCAGGCCGCCTCGGTGGCGATCCCGGACGTCATCCGCATCGATCTCACCGCGGACGCGGGCTTCCCCAACGGCCGCACGCCGACGGACCCGGTGGTCGACATCACGCTCGCGGTGATCTTCCTCGACCTCACCGTGCACGAGCTGCGGACGTTCGCCGATCTGCCGCTCAACCCGACCGCGAGCGACGTCGCGCCGCCGGCGGAGTTCCCCTACTTCGCCGAGCCGCACTGAGAGTCTTTGCGCGGGGGGCTGGCGGGGTCGCGTCGCGAAGCGACCGGACGCGGCGGGGTCCCGTGACCGGCGCCCCGCGGCGCGCCCTCGAGCGCGGCCGGGGCCGCCGCGTGCGTCACTCGGCGCACGCGGTGGCGTCGGGCGTGGGATCGCAGCCATCCTGCGGGAACTTGCACACGCCGCCGGGGCAGGTGTTCTGCACCACGCCGGTGCGCAGGAACGTGTCGAGCTGCTCGGCGGCCTCGGGCAGCACGCGGATCGATCCGTGGGGATCGTTGCAGGCGCGCTGCGGCACCGCGCACGCCGGCTCGGGCGGCAGGCCGAAGTCGTACTCGATGAAGGCCGAACCCGCGGGCGCGGCCGCGACGGTCTCGAGGCCGTAGACCTCGCGCACGCCCGAGTCGACGTGCGGCACGCCGAGCGAGCGCGCCATGATGTGCGCGCCCACGGTACTGACCGAGTGATCGGAGACCGCCGCGCGCATCATGACCTCGTGCGCCGGCGTGTCCGCCAGCGGCATGTCGCGCAGGTGCGGCAGGAAGCCGTTGGGCTCCACGCGATCCCACAGCATCTGCACCAGGCCCAGCACGAACTGGATGTCGCGCGGGTCCTCGTAGGTCGACTTGGCGATGTCGAAGAAGGCGTCGAACTGCGCGCTGCGGTTGAGCAGCACGCCGAACGGCGTGCCCATGACCTCGAGCCCGCCGCGGGTCACGTCGGGCGTGACGCTCATGTACAGCGCGCCCATGATGCCGCCGAGGCTGATGCCGTAGTACGCCTGCAGCGACGGGTCGAGCTTGGCGCCCAGGGTCGCGTGGCCGGTCACGCCCTGCGCGATCACGCGGTCGAGCACCAGCGCGTTGACGACCGACTGCTGCAGCCGCGCGAACATGCCGTCGAAGTCCTCGATCTCGCCGCTCTGCAGGATCACGCCGATGTAGGCCTGATCGGCCTGCGCCAGGCCGGTCCAGTCGGTCGAGTAGATGGCCCAGCCGTGGTTTTGGCACAGCTCGAGGAACTCGTCGCGCTCGATCTCCTCGTGGGTACCGAGCAGGCCGTGTCCGTAGTGCAGCAGCTGCACCGGTGCGTCGTCGGCCCGCGCGGGGATCAGCAGCTCGAACGGGAACGCGTAGGTGCCGTTGGCCTCGGGCAGGCCGTCGTCGCCGAGGTTCATGACCGCGTTGGGTCCGGGCTGGTCGACGAAGAGCGGCACGTCGAAGGTGCCGGTCACGCGGTAGGCGATGCGGGGATCGAAGTCGAGCTGGATCTCGTCGATGGCGAAGCTGGGCACGTCACCGACCAGCGCGAGCGCCTCGTCGCGCATGTGCTGCAGCGGCGTGACGATGTTCTCGTCGCTCGCGGTCGTGAAGTCCCACGCCAGCTGCAACGACTCGCGCTCGACGCCGGCGTCGCCCAGGCGCGTGAAGATGTCGGTGTACAGCGGTCGGCGGGCCTCGACCGAGGGTTCCTCGTCGAGCGCGGTGCGATCGCGCAGCGCCGCGAAGGCCGGCGAGGCGACGATCGGCGCGCCGTTGGCGTCGGTGACCCCGCGCAGCGCGACGATGTAGCGGGTGGCGTTGTCGAGCCGCACTGCCGGGCGGATGAACAGCAGCCGCAGGCTCGGGTCGTCGGCGGAGAGATCGAGCTCGGCGAAGTGGGGGATCCGCGTGCCGCTGTCGGCGTCGAGCAGGATCGTCGGCGAGTCGTCCGCCAGCGACGCGCCGATGTCGGCGGCGCTGGGCAACCCGGCCGCGCTCGCGCCGGGCAGGTACGCCATGATCGCCGCGCCGGGCGAGAAGCCGTCGCTGCGCGACCACGGCGTGGGATCGCCCTGCACGCCGTAGTAGCTGGTCGGCATGGTCTCTTGCGCGAGCACCACGCGGCGCCCGGTGGGCGTCGCCGGATCGGCCTGCGTGAAGACGTTCGACGGGAACGGGTGCGCGCAGTAGTCGGGCACCAGCGGATCGCACGACAGCGTCGGCCAGTCGACGACCGGATCGGGATCGCTGCCGGTCTCGCCGCTGCCGGCGGTGGTGTCGGCGGAGCCGGAGGTGCCCTCGGCCGCGGGATTGTCGTCGGCGTGACACGCGAGGATCGACGCGAGCGCGAGCGGGACGGACCAGAAACGCATGACGGCTGCCGAGTATACCCGGCAGCCGTCACGTGGGTCGGCGGCGCGATGTCCGTCAGCGACGCGCGGCGCGATACCGATCGGTGCCGCCGCGCGGCGCGGCGGGGTTGGCCGCGGGCGGCTGTGCCACGCCGGCGTCCTGCGGGCGGTACTTCATGATGAAGCGCACCGCCGCGAGGCCGCGCGCGGCCCAGAACACCAGGATGAAGCCGAACACGAGGATCGCCGGGCCCGAGACCAGCAGCGCGGTCCAGGGGGGATCACCGTCCTTGGTCATCGCGTCGATGAGCTTGCCGATGCCCTCGCGGGCGCCGGCCACGAACAGCAGCGGCAGCGCGTGTGCCCACACCAGCGACAGCGAGCCCCAGCCCCAGAAGCGCTTGTGGGCGCCCAGCGGCACGCGGTCGTGGAAGCGGCGCTTGAAGATCTTCTGCACCTTGCCCAAAAAGAGCACGTTGGTGACGAGGACCGCGGCGATGTTGAGCACCAGGAACAGCAGCGCACCCATGACGCTGAGGTAGACCGCGGCCTTGCTGAACTCCGGCGACGCCACGGTGTACAGCAGCGAGGTGAACACGTAGCTCAAGAAGGCCTCGATCGCGGGTTCGACCGCGAGCGTCAGCATCAGGCCCGAGAAGATCGTCACCACGATCAACGCGCCGATGAGGCACAGCGTGGCGAGCAGCTCGCGGCCGACGGTGCGGAACACCTGCTTGACCACGTCGGCGGCGCGGACCTGGCCCGAGGCGACCTTGCCGGGCATGCCGACGATCTCCACGATGACCGGCTTGATCGACAGCAGGAACAGCACCACCGCGACCACGGTGAGCACGATCGGCAGGTAGCCGAACAGCGCGAACACGCCCTCGAACTGCCGCGCGATGTTCTTGAAGACGGTGATGTCCTCGTTGATGCGCGAGATGTTGTCGAGGATCGCGAGCGGCAGGCTGTCCTGCTCACCGCTGGCGACCTGTGCGAGCGGGGCCTCGATCAGCACCGGGCCGACGTCGACGAGGCTGTCGACGTTGTCCTCGAGCACCTGGAACGAGGCGTCGATCACCGCGACCTGCGGGTTGACCAGCGAGCTGAGCGCGCCTTGGACCTCGCGCAGCAGCAGCAGCACCTGCGCGAACAGGAACACCACCACCGTGCACACGCCGGCGGCCAGCGCCGAGTACTTCCACAGCAGCGCGTCCTGACCGGGGTATTTCTTGCGCAGCGACAGCGGCAACAGCAACAGCAGCAGGCCACCGAGCGAGACCCAGCTGAGCACGCTGGTCATCGTCGCCATCTTGGCTTCCTGCTTGGCGGCGATCTTCTCTTCGAGCCGCGCCGCGACCTTCTCCTTCTGCGCGTGCAGGATCTCGCGCAACAGCGCGAGGTACTCCTTGGGATCCATGCCCGGGTGGGCCTCGTCGAGCGTCTCGCCCTGCGGCGCATCGCCGGCTGCGATCGCGGCGTTGGCCTGCTCCGGGGTCGGCGCGGCGTCGCCGTCGGTCGGCGCGTTCGCGGCGGCGGCCTGCGGATCCGCGTCGTCGCGATCGCCGGGGCCCGGCGCGTCGTCGGGTGCGGGCGCGTCACCGGGCGCCGGCGCGTCGCCGGCCGCGGGTGCGGGTGCGTCGTCGGGTGCAGCGGCCGGGGTCGGCGCGGGCGTGGGCGCCGCGGCGTCCGCGTCCGCGGCTGCCGCGGGATCGGCTGCGCCGGCGAGCTGGGCCTCGACCGCGGCCGCGCAGGCCTCGGCGGTGCCGCCTTCGGCCATGCATGCCTGCAGCTTCGCGGAGGCGATCGCCTGCTGCGTGCAGTCGGCCTCGTTGCCGCCGCCTTCGACGCATGCGGCGACGATGGCGGGATCGACAGCGACCGGGGGGACGGGGGATTCGAGGCTGGCGACCGGCAGCAGACCGATCGTCCACGTGGCGAGGAGCGTGGCGAGGATCGACATCTCAGAACGTTCCGTGCGTGGGCGCGGAGCCGCACGCGGCAGGGGTCGAAGCGACGAGGGCGAACGCACCCTCGCCCGACTGACGCCGTCATCCGCGAGGCGTCGCGCGTGAGGTGCAACGACGGGGCCCGCGGTTCTCGGCCTCGAGGCGGTGACGTCGCTCACGGCCCGCCGGTCCGCGCTATCGTGGGGCAGCCAGCGTGTCGGAATTCGCGTCTTGGGGACCGTGGCGGCGGCGTTGGCTGCAGTGGCTGGCGCGGCCGCACGCCGACGTGTGGATCATCGCGGTCGCGGTGCTGCTGGTGACGCCGTCGCTCGGCGTCGGCTTCGCCGCCGACGACGCGATGCTGCGCGTGCGTGGGGTCGGCGGCCCGCGCTTCGACGGGCTCGCGCCGAGCACCTGGGATCTCTTCGTGTTCGTGCGCGACGACCCGCAGCAGCGGGCGTCGCTGCTCGACGGCGGCATGCTCGCGTGGTGGGTCGCGCCGCACTACCGCCTGGGCTTCCTGCGGCCGCTGTCCTCGCTGACGCACGCGCTCGATCTGGTGCTGTGGCCGCGATCCTCGAGCGCGATGCTGGTGCACTCGTTCGTGTACTTCGCGGCGATGCTGGCGGCCGCGCGCGCGGTCTTCCGGCGTCTGCTGCCGCCCATCGTCGCGACCGTGGCGCTGGCGCTGTTCGCACTCGACGACGCGCGTGGCCCGGTGGTCGGCTACATCTCGAACCGCAACGCGCTGCTGATGGCGACGGCGGGCTTCGCCGCGCTGTGGCTGCACGATCGCTGGCGTCGCGACGGTTCGCGCGCGGCCGCGGTCGCAGCACCCGCGAGCTTGGGCGTGGGGCTGCTCGCGGGTGAGGGCACGATCGCGATGCTGGGTTACCTCGGCGCGCACGCGCTGGCGTTCGAGCGCGGCCCGCTGCTGACGCGCGCGCGCGTGCTGCTGCCGTACCTGCTGGTGGTGGTGCCGTGGATCGCGGCCTATCGCATGGGCGGCTACGGCGGCTCCGGCTCGGACATCTACATCGATCCCAGCGGCGATCCGCTCGCGTTCGCGACGGTGCTGCCCGGGCGCGTGCTCGCGCTGCTGGGCGCGCAGCTGCTGGGGCCGTGGTCCGACTTCTGGCTGGCGTGGCCGCGCGGCATCGCGATCGCGCTGGCGGCGTGGTACGCGGCCGTCGTCGCGATCACGGCGGCGCTGGTGTGGCGTCGCGCGGCCGCACGCGGCGTCGCGGGGCTCTTCGCGCTGGGGGCCACGCTCGCGTGCGTGCCGCTCGCGGGCACGTTCCCCGCCGATCGACTGCTGGGCTTCGTGGGCCTGGGCGGCGCGGCGATCGTCGCGATGGTGCTGGTGGGCAAGCCCGACGCCGCGCCGCCGCGGCGCGCCGAGCGGGGGGCGCTCGCGCTGCTGTGGTTCGTGCACGCCGTGCTCGCGGTGGCGCTGCTGCCGGTGCGCGCGCGCTCGATGGCGACGGTGCGCGAGGCCCTGGCCACGCTCGATCGCACGGTGCCGCGCGAGCCCGCGATCACCGAGCACGAGGTCATCGCCGCCTTCGCGCCCAACGACGGGCCCGGATCGTACCTGGTGTTCACGCGCATCGCCGACGGCGAGCCCGCGCCGATCGCCGCGCGCACGCTCGCGACCTCGACCGGGCCGGTGCGCTTCGTCCGGGTCGACGAGCGAACCCTGCGCGTCGAGGCCAGCGACGGGCTGTTGACCACGCCGGTCGAACGCATGGTCCGCAGCCTGCGAGTGCCGTTCGCCGTCGGCGATCGCATGCCGCTTTCGGGACCCGACTGTGGCGGCACGGTAGCGATCGAGGCCGTCACCGACGACGGTCGACCACGCGTGGTGCGTTTCGAGCTGCCGCGATCGCTCGACGACCCGCGCTACCTGTGGCGGGTGTGGCGACGCGAGGGCTTCGTGCCGTGGCAGCCGCCGCCGCCCGGTGGCAGCGAGACGCTCGCGGGCTTCGATCTCGCGCACGCGGCCGCAGTCGCGGCCGGCCTCGAGCCCTAGCAGCCCGTGGTGGTCGCGCCGCCGGGTCGGACCGCGGGCTGCCAGTCGCCGCTTCTGCGTACGCAAACCCGGCACGTCGCGGGCAGCGAGCGCCGACGCCCGCGGCGCTCACGTAGCGTCGTCGTGGGGCGGGGCGATGCTGACGATCGATCGACGCGGAGGGCTCGCAGCGGCGGCGCTGCTCGCAGCGTGCAATCCCTCGCGCGCGGGCGCGACCGGCGAGGGCAGCGGCAGCGGCAGCACCAGCGGCGCCGCGGCACACAGCTCGGGCTCGGCGGGCAGCGAGAGCACCAGCGGCGCGCCGGCGGGCAGCGACGACGGCAGCAGCGACGGCGGTGACGACACCGGTGAGCCGTTGCCGCCGCCGATGCCACCGCCGTCGTGCGCCGCGACGACCACCGGTCCGCTGGTGCCCGCACGACTGCCCGACGACTACGGCTTCGCGACCGAGCCGCCGACGATGGCGCTGGCCGACACCGCCTACGTCTACGACGTGCGCACCAACATCGGCGCGTGCGCCACCGATCGCGTGCGTTGGACGCTGCACGAGGCACCCGCGGGCGCCTCGCTCGCGGTCGCCGGTGCGGTGCTCGATCCCGGCGACAGCGTGCAGCACGACGCCGGCGGCGACGCGCGCGAGCACGCGCGGCTGGTGTGGATCCTCGACGGCGTCGCGCCTGGTTGCCACGCCGTCGAGCTGCGCTGGTCGGCGTGGCGCGATTGCGGCGTGCTCGACGACGGCGCGTGGGCGCCCGAGCTGTCGCAGCGCTTCGAGCTCGGCGTGCGCGAGAACCACTGGTACTCGGGCGATCTGCACGTCCACACCCGCCACTCGGAGCGTGACGACGAGGCCGGCGGCGCGCAGGACTACTACGAGCGCATGGTCAACCTCGCGAGCAACGACTCGGGGCTCGACTTCGCCGATCGCCGCACGCGATCGCTGCGCGGGCGGCTGCACTGGCTGGTGTTCAGCGATCACAGCAACAACGAGCTCGACGAGTGCGGGCGTCACTTCGCGCCGTGGTGCGGCGCCGACGACCCGCTCGACGTCGCGACCGGCCGCGACGTCGCGCGTGCGCTGACCGAGGCCGATCCGACGGTGCTGCTGGTGGTCGGCAGCGAGATCTCGAACCGCTTCGACGGCCACCTGGGCTTCCTGCCGCGCAATCCCTTCCCGGGCCACCCGCAGTACGCGCCCGAGTTGCTCGCCGGCGGCACCGACTACGACCACGACGCCGGCTTCGGCCCGGGCGTGTTCCGCGAGCGCTGGGTCGACGCCAGCACCACCAACGACGAGGAGATCGCGCTCATCCACGCCATGGGCGGGCTCGCGATCGTCAACCACGAGTCCGCGCCGACGTTCTGGATCGAGTACGACTGGAGCAGCCTCGCGTTCGACGGCCTCGAGGTGTGGAACGGCGGCAACCGCCACGATCGCGAGGACGACGACGCCTACCACGGCGGCATCGCGCTGGGCGACGTGACCAAGGACGACCTCTTGCAGACCGAGCTGCCCGAGCAGCCGCTGTCGCACTCGTGGGTCGGCATGCTCAAGCAGGGGCGCTGGCCCATGGTCTTGACCGGTGGCAGCGACGTGCACGACTTCGCGGAGGTCGTGTGCGAGGGCGGGCCGTGCGATCCGACCAACGCCGAGCTGGCCTCGCCGACGACCACGGTGTGGGCGCGGCGCTTCGTGTGGCACGACGGCGAGCACGGTGTGTTCGACGGGCTCGCGGCCGGACGCGTGGTCGTGCACGACCGCAGCAACTTCATCGACCTGCGCGTGCTCGCCGACGGCGTCGAGTCCATGGTCGGCGACACCATCGCCGGCTACCAGCCCGGCAGCGCGCTGCAGCTGCGGGCCTTCGGCCATGTCGCCGACTTCGTCGACGGCGACAACCGCGTGCTGCTGGTGCTGGGGACCTCGGGCGATCCCGACGATCGCCGCGTCGACGTCCTGTACAGCTCGGAGGACGACACGCACTTCGTCGCGCCGCTGCAGGGCACCGACCACATGCGGTACCTGCGGCCCGACTCGAGCTTCGATCGTTCGATCGAGATCGCGCTCGACGACGCGCAGCTCGGGCGCAGCGGCACCTACTTCGTGTGGGCTCAGTTCGTGCCCTGGCACAATCCGCTGTACCTGTTCGGCAACGGCCAGGACATGGCGCTGACCGGCGCGGTGCGGATCACGACGCGCTCGTGAGCAGACCGGCGCGCGCAATCACTGCACGCCCGGGCGGAAAGGGCGGGCAGCAATCTTCGCGGCCCAACGACGGACCTGCGCCCGACACCGCTGCGGCGCAGCGCTACAGTCCAAGACATTCGCATGCAGCCGCAGGAGTCCCCGCCCAGCCCGTCGTTGCTGGTCAAGTACGGTCGACCCGGACCGCGCTACACGAGCTACCCCGCGGTGCCGCACTGGCCCGAGCGCTACCCCAGCGCGCGGTGGGCCGCGGCGCTCGCGGACCTCGGCGAACGCGCCCGCAGCGACCCCGACCACGCGCTGTCGCTGTACGTGCACGTGCCGTTCTGCGAGCGGCGGTGCCTGTTCTGCGGCTGCAACGTGGTGCTCAGCCGCACCCACGCGCGTGGCAGCGGCTACGTCGATCTGATCCGTCGCGAGCTCGATCGCGTGCTCGAGGCCACCTCGCAGGCGCGGCTGCGCGTGTGTCAGATGCACTGGGGCGGGGGCACGCCGACCTGGCTCGACGTCGCCGATCTCATCGCGCTGCACCGCGCCATCGCCGAGCGCGTCGAGCTGCTGCCGGACCGTGAACAGTCGATCGAGATCGACCCCCGCGTGACGACCATGGCGCAGCTCGAGACGCTGCAGCGCTTCGGGCTCGACCGGCTGTCGATGGGCGTGCAGGACATCGACCCGACCGTGCAGAAGGCCATCGGCCGACACCAGAGCCTGGCGCAGATCGAGCACATGGTGTTGGGCGCGCGCGCGCTGGGCATCCGCAGCATCGCGGTCGACTTGGTCTACGGCCTGCCGCACCAGAGCGTCGACTCGTTCCGTCGCACGGTGCAGACGGTCGCCGATCTCGGCGTCGACCGCATCGCGGTGTACCAGTTCGCGTACCTGCCCGCGCGGCTCAAGCACCAGCGCGCGCTCGATGCCGCGGCGCTGCCGGACGCGGACACACGCGTGAAGCTGTTCCACACCGCGGCCACGATCCTGGCCCGCGCCGGCTACGAGGCCATCGGCATGGATCACTTCGCGCTGGCCGACGACGAGCTCGCGCTGGCGCGCCGCGCCGGCACGCTGCGGCGCAACTTCATGGGCTACACCACGCGTGCCGGCACCGATCTGCTGGGCCTGGGCGCCAGCGCCATCAGCCGCATCGGCCGCGACTTCGCGCAGTCGGCCAAGGCGGTGCCGGAGTACGCCGCGCAGGTCGAGCAGGGGCAGTTGCCGGTGGTCGCGGGCATGGAGCTGTCCGAGGACGACCTCGCGCGCGAGCGCGTGATCCAGTCGATCATGTGCTACGGCGAGTCCGAGCTGCCGCGGCTCGGCAATGGCACGGCGGCGCAGCTGTCGCCGCGGTCGTGGGAGCAGCTGGCCGAGCTGGAGCGCGATGCGTTGGTGCGCCGCGAGGGCTCGCGCGTGGTGGTGACCCCGCGCGGGCGCTACTTCCTGCGCAACGTCGCGATGGCGTTCGACGCGTACCTCGATCGTGACGACGCCGCGGCGCAGTTCAGTCGCACCGCGTGACGCGGATCAACGCCAGCTCAGCTCGAAGCGGACCGCGGTCTCGCCGGTGGCGGTCGCGCGGGCCTCGAGCGCCTCGCGGCCGGTGAGCGCGACCAGGCCGCGGTGCGCGAACAGCTGCAGCAGCAACCACGTCGGGTGGCCGAACAGCGCTGCGCCCTCGCAGTCGATCGTCGCGCGCCCGCCGTGGACCCGCGCGCGCGCGTGGCCGACGTCGTAGAGGTGGCCGTGCAGCGCGTCGGCGCGCGACAGCACCAGCGTGGGGCCGACCGTGCGCAGCAGCAGCTGCTGCGCGCGCGACAGGCCGCGCTGGATGTCCGCGCGCAGCAACGCCTCGAGCTGCAGCGCGTCGCCGCCGAGCAGCGTGTCGATGACGAGCTCGGTCAGGTGCAGCTGCAGGCCGACCGGAAACCACGCGTCCTCGGGCGGATCGTCGGGCAGCGCGCGCGCCCACGCCGGCAGCTGCGTGCGCAGCCGCTGCACCGCGGCCGCGCCGAAGTGGCGGCGGCAGTTGTCGGCCCAGCGCGCGAGCACGCTGCCACGGCAGCGGCCCGGGAGCGCGAGCGTGCGCTCGAGCGCCCAGCGCGGACGCGCCGCGATCGCAGCGACGTCGTGCTCGGCCGGCTCGGTGCAGCCGCACGCGCCGGTGTCCGCGACGAAGCCGCGGGTGCAGCCGTGCGCGCGCGCACCGGGATCAGTAGTGGCGCTCGAGTACATACCAGCCGAACGCTCGCAGCACGAGCTTGGGAAAGGAGTCCTCGACCAGGGGATCGAAGCGCTGCCACGCGGACTCGACCAGGGCGTGGGCCTGCTCGACGCAGGCATCGAGCGCGCCGCACTCCTCGATCGCGGCGATGACCTCGGCCACCACCGCGGGATCCTGCGGCCGTGCGCGCAGGGTCTGCCACAGCCAGCGTCGTCGCGGCAGTGGTAGCGCCGCGATGGCCTTGGCCACCGGCAGCGTGACCTTGCCGGCGCTGATGTCCTCGCCGGTGGCCTTGAGCCCGCGACCGAAGCCGCGCAGGTTGAGCACGTCGTCGATGATCTGGAACGCGAGCCCCAGGCCCTCGAAGAAGTCGCCCACGGCCTCGATCTGCGCCGTGGAGCCGCCACCGGCGACCGCGCCCATGCGCGCGAGCCCGGCCGCGGGCGCGGCGGTCTTGAGGCGGTGGATCGCGAGGATGCGGTGCTCGAGCGCGAGCCCGTCGCCGCGCTCGACCGCGTCGTCGACGATGTCGTCGAAGCCCTCGATGTCGAGCGCCTGGCCGGCATGCCCGGCGCGCAACGCCTCGAAGTAGAGGTCGTAGAGCTTGAGCCGGTCGGCGTGGGAGACCTCCTCCGACGCCAGCAGCTTCTGGCCCATGAAGTACGCCGCGGTGCCGCTGTTGATGGCATGCGCGTCGCCGTAGACGCGGTGGACCGTGGGGCCGCCGCGGCGCACGTCGGAGCGGTCCTGCACGTCGTCGACGATCAGCGAGCCCACGTGCATGAACTCCGGCATCGCCAGCCACTTCACGAACTTGCGCGAGTCGCCGCCGACGATGTCGCAGCACGCCAGCGCGGCGTACGAACGCCACGACTTGCCGCCGCGATCGGTGATGTCGCGCACCGGGTGGATCATCGTGCGCGCGAAGCGTTCGACGTCGACGCCGTCCATCCAGCCGGCCCGCGCCTCGCTGGCGATGAGATCACGGGCCTGCTCGAAGCTGGGCTGACGCGGGTACAGCTCGGCGACCGAGCGGCGCACCTCCTTGCCCACGGCGCCGAAGAAGCCCTCGAGGTCGTCGATGCTGGAGAAGCCGCTGCGCTCGACGTAGCCCAGGCCGCGCACCGGCCGACCGCGTCGGGTGCCGTGCACGTCGACGCGGCCCTCCCAGAACGCCGGCTTCGACACCACGGTGATGAACTCCTGGTCGTCGAACGCGGCGTCGAGCGACAGCTCGAGCCCGGCCTCGGGCACCTGCAGCGACCACCGCGTGGGGTACTCGTTGAACGAACGGGTGCTGCGCCACAGGTTGCGCGGCTCGAAGCTGCCGGTGCGGTACTCGTGGCGCGTGCCGTCGGCCTCGACCACGAGCACGCGCTCGCCCAGGACCTCCTCGGTCGTGAGATCGACGATGCGGTAGGCCGACAGCTCGCTGCCGTCGTCGAGCTGCGCGCCGCACCAGTTCCACGCCACGTCGTCGCGCTTGCCCTTGTCGACCGCGGCCTCGCCCTCGGGGTGGCGGCCGAACTCGTGGTCGTACCAGCCGCTGCCACTGCGCAGCGGCACGCGCACGCCGGCGTCGACGAGCTCGCCCTCGACGTCGCAGCGCGGCACGAAGTAGTAGAACATGTCCTCGCCCTGCGTGCCCTTGACCACGCCGTCGTCGCCGTGGCGCACCGCGGCCTTGCGCGGCGTGAACACCAGGCTGCAGCCGACCTTGGCCTGGTCGTGCATGAGCTCGAGGCGATAGCGACCGTCGTCGGTGCGCGACAGCCGAGCGTCGTCGAACTCGAGCTCGAGCCGGCGCTGCGCGACGTGGGGCGTGCGCGCGAACATGCGATCGGGGTAGGGGACCTTGTCGCGCGCGCAGACCTCACGCATCGCGCGACGGATGCGGACGTCGCGGGTGCCCTCGCCGCGGTCGAGCTTCTGGATGCCCAGCGACGGCGCGCTGCGATCGACCAGCGACTGCGTCACGTAGCGGCGGCGGCCGGGATCGGAGAGCGCCCACGTCAGCGAGTGCGCGTACTGCAGCTCGCCGGTGGTCTCGTCGCGACCGCGCAGCACCCGGAAGAACGCCGCGAACAGCGAGAAGCCGCGGCCGTCGACGGTCTCGACGTGGGCCTTGAGGTACCACCACTCGGTGGTCGACGACGCATGCGGCAGATCGTGCAGTGCGAGGTCGATCGGGCCCGGTGCGGGCCAGTCGGCAGGTCGGCGCGGCAACGCGCGCGCGCGGGCCGGGCCCTCGGACGAGCGGCCGAGCAAGCCGTCGCCGCTGGGTTCGAACGGTCCCCCGCAATCCCGGTCGAGTGCTTCCAGCATGCTGTGTCCGTAGCACTGCGGCTGCTGGCGTCGCGTGTCCTGGAGAAGATTGTGCAACGCGCTTCGCGTTGCGCTTGATGCCTCTTGGGTTCCCGGAACCGCGTCGTCGTGCACGTCAGCGGCACACTAGCAGGATCGCAAGCCCGCGCTGGGCAACTCGCCCACGAGCACGACTGCAGATCGTGCCGCAGCGCGCTCGCGATGCGTGTCGCGCGCCCGCGTCTCGAACGCTAGACGATGCTTGCAGCGGTAGTCGTGCCCACGCGGGATACCGCGGGCGTCAGCCGCAGGTGACGAAGTTGGCGTCGTCGAGGAACCAGCCCTGCTCGAACTGACAACACTCGTCGATGCTGTCGTACTCGAGACGAACCTGGCCGCTGCTGCCGGCGAACGCACCGAGATCGATCGCGATGTCGTCGAACGCGAACTCGTCGCGCGGCCCCGAGACGTAGCTGCAGAAGGGTTGATCGCCCAGTGCCGCGTCGGCGCAGTCGACGAAGAGCGTCCACGACGCACCGCCGTCGGTGGAGATCGACAGGCGCTTGGTGTCGTAGGAGGCACCGCCCTCGTCGACGTGCCACGAGTGGAAGCGCAGGGTCTGCGGCAACACGAACGTCGCGGTGGTCAGGCTCGAGGTCTCGATCTCGGCGCCGGGGTAGGGCGGGACGCGGTTGCCGTCGGTGCCCACGGCGCTGCCGCCGGTCACGAACACGACCTCGAGGTTGCTGCTGACCGGCGCGCTGGCGTACAGCGCCCAGCCACCGCTGGTGCTCCAGCCCGCGATGTCGCCGGCGTCGGCGAAGTCGAGCCGCGGGCACGCGCACGCGTTGGTGCAGCCATCGCCGTCGTTGCCGTTGCCGTCGTCGCACTCCTCGACACCGGCGTGCACGATCGCGTCGCCACAGCTGGCGACGGTGCAGGCGTTGGTGCAGCCGTCGCTGTCGTCGGGATTGCCGTCGTCGCAGCCCTCGACACCGGCCTGCACGATGCTGTCGCCGCACGAGGCCGCGACGCAGGTGGCCAGGCACGCGTCGGTGTCGTCGTCGTTGCCGTCGTCGCAGGCCTCGCCCTGCTGCACCATGCCGTCGCCGCACGACGCCAGCGCACACGCATTGGTGCACGCGTCGGTGTCGTCGTCGTTGCCGTCGTCGCAGCCCTCGCCCGGTCCCACGAAGCCGTCGCCGCACTGCTGCAGCGTGCAGTCGCTCTTGCACGCCTGCTCGTCGCCGTTGGCGGCACCGTCGTCGCACGCCTCGCTGCCTTCGATCTCGCCGTTGCCACACTCCGGCGGCACCTCGGTGCAGGTGCCCGCGAGGCAACCCAACGGATCGTCGCACGCGCCACCGGGCGTGCACGGACACCCGAGGCTGCCGATGGGACACTCGACGCCGCTCTCGGATCCATCCGTGGTCGGCAGTCCGTGATCGCTGCTGCCCACGGGCCCGGTCGCCGACGGATCGACGAACGAGGTGCCGTCGGTCCCGTCTGCACCGCTGGTGAAGTGCGGCAGCGTCGCGGCACCGCTGCCTTCGGTGGCTTCGCCGGCAGCACACGCCAGCGCGCAGGCCCCGAGGCCGCCGATCACGACGCGGGGGAGGTGCATGGTTTGCAATGCTAGCAGGTGCTGAAGAACGCCCCGCGTTCTTCAGCCCCTGCCCCGTGCCCGTGCCCGTGCCCGTGCCCGTGCCCGCCCGTCCCCGTCCCCCCTACTCGAGCTCCTCGCGAATCCGCTCCACCAACGCCACCGCATCCCCACCCGCGAGCGCACTGGGATGCCACGCGATCCCCAACCCACGATCCCCATGCTTGGGAATGATGTGAAAGTGCACGTGGAACACCGCCTGGTGCGCCGCGGCGCCGTTGTTCTGCAGCACGTTGTACGCGGTGGCACCGGTCGTGCGCATCACCGCGCGGGCCAATCGCGGCAGCACCCGTCCGATCGCCGCGGCCGCGTCGTCGCTGAGCTCGTGCAGGAACGCCTTGCGCTCCTTCGGGATCACCAGCACGTGCCCGGGCGACAGCGGGAAGATGTCGAGGAACGCGAGCACGTGCTCGTCCTCGTAGATGCGGTGGCACGGCAGCTCGCCGTCGAGGATCTTGCCGAAGATGGTCTTGGGGGCGCCGGTGTCGTCGCCGCGCGCGCCGTCGTCTGTGCTCACGGAAGTATCCTCGCCCTGACGCGCGATCGACGGTCCAGCCGCTGGGCTGTCGCGCGCGCCCGCGCCGATGGTACAGTGCCCGTGCCTTGAACCGCCTCCGCATCGTCGGCTTCGTCGCCGGGTTGGGCGTCGCACTGGGCTTGATCGTCTGGGCGGTGGGGGTGTCGTCGCGTGAAGACACCGCGCCGGTGCCCACGGGTCGGACCGCCGCCGCGCGCGACGGTGACGGCCCGCCGGCCAAGGGCACGCCGAGGGCCGCCGCCCAGCGCGTGCGCACCGCGGGCCGCGATCAGACCAAGCCCACGACCACGCGCGTGGTCGGGCCCGCGGCCGCCGCGGCGAATGCCGAACCGGTCGACTTCGACAAGACCCTCGACGAGCTGGAGCAGTTCGTCGAGCGCCTCGAGGACACCGCCGAGCGCGGCGAGCGGATCCCGCAGCCGCGTTGGGTCGAGACGTATCGCGAAGGCAACACGTTGGTCGACGCGCTGATGCGGACGCCGGAGGCCGCGAGCGACGACCAGCGCAAGCTGGTGATGGGCCTCAACGAACGCTTCCGCAAGGCGATCATGCGCGTCGAACGGCCGCCGGGCCCCGACGCTCCCTGAGCGCGCGAGGCCAGCATGCGCATTCGGCAAGCGTGCTTGCCTCGACGATCGGGTAGGGCGGGCGCGGTGGGCTGGTTGCGCCGCGCGCGAGTGATGGCGGTCACACGCGCCCAGCAGACCCCGGGTTGCCAAGCGCGCCTTCGCGTTCTATCCGGTGGGCGATGCCGAAACCGAAGATCGTGATCGTCGGTGCCGGGCCGTCGGGCTCGGCCTGTGCCCTGGCGTTGGCGCGGCGCGGCCAGACCGAGGTGCTGTTGCTCGACAAGTCGAGCTACCCGCGGATCAAGGTCTGCGGCAGCGGGCTGTCGCCGCTGTCGCTGTCGGTGCTCGATCACCTCGAGATCCGCGATCGCTTCTCGCCCAAGGCGCTGCGCATGCCCAAGCTGCTCGCGCGCGGACCTGGCGGGCAAGAGATCTACTTGAGCGGCGCCAAGGGTGCGTGGGTGCTGCCGCGCATCGACTTCGATCAAGGCATGGTCGAGGCGGCCCAGCAGGCCGGCGCGACGTTCCAGCAGGAGACCAAGGTCACCGATCTCCTGCGCGGCAGCGACGGCCAGATCTGCGGCATCCGGACCGCGTCCGGCGAGATCGAGGCCGACATGGTCGTGTGCGCCAACGGTTCGCCGGCCCGCTTCTCGCGCGACCCGACGCCGCACACCGGCATCCGCACGATCATGGGTTGGTGGAAGGACACGCGACAGCCGGACGGACAGGGCACGATGGTGTGGGACCGCCGCCTCGACGGTTACTACGCATGGGCGTTCCCGGAGCCCGGCGGCGTGACCAACATCGGGCTCACGATCCCCGAGGGCGCGCCGGAGACCAAGACGCTCAAGGCGCTGTTCGAGACGATCCTCGAGGAGCACTTCGGTGAGGTCGTGCGCGATGCACAGCTGGTCGGCAAGTGGATGGGCCACCCGGCGGTGGTGACCACGAAGGTCAGCGACACCATCGCCGAGGCCCGCGTGATGGACATCGGCGAGGCCGCACGGCTGGTGTCGCCCGGCACCGTCGAGGGCATCTCGTTCGCGCTCGAGAGCGGCGTGCTGGCGGCCGACGCGATCGGGCGCCACTTCACGCGGGAGCAGGGTCTGTCGCGCGTCGGTCGCGGCCTGTACCGCACGCGCACGCGCGCACGCATGTTGCCCAAGTTCTGGGCCGGCCACGGCTTCGTGCAGCTGATGCGATCGGAGCGGGCGCGCTCGCTGACCTCGAAGGTGTTCAACCCGCAGTGGCTCGCGAGCCGCGCCTCGACCCTGCTCGGCGAACAGCCGGACTAGAACAGCTTGCCCAGTCCGCCGGGCAGCTTGTCCTTGAGCGACTCGAGCATGTCGCTGCCGCCGATCCACTCGGGGATCTTCTGCGCGTTCTCTTGGATGAAGGCGACGACGGCGCGCGCCTTGTCCTCGTCGAGCCCGACCTTCGCGACCAATTCCTTGACGAACTCTTCCATGGCCGCCCGAGGGTAGCAGGCGGGCCGGCGCCGCGATCACGGATCGGCGCAGCAGCGGAACCCGGTCGAATAGTCCCAGTGCGAGCGGTCGTGCGCGACCGTCGCGTAGGTGCAGCCGGGGCCGTTGAGCACGGTGTCGACGAAGAAGCCGCCCCGAAACGTACCGGCCGGGTCCGCGGTCCACTCGTGGAGGTTGCCGACCATGTCGAACGCCCCCTCGGCCGTGACACAGCCCGGGTGCGCGCCCGTGGTCTGCACGCCGTCGGGGACCTGCAGGATGCAGGGGTTGCCGAGCTCGGACCAGATCCACGGCTCGGCGGTGCCGAAGTACTCGACCGCGGGGTGCTGCGCGCGCGCGTCGTTGCACACGCCCGGCATCGCGCGATCGCCCCACGGATAGATCGTTGCAGCCTCGCCCCGACACGCGCGCAGCCACTCCGTGTCGCTGCACAACCGCTTGCCCGCAGCGGCGCACGCGGCCTGGGCCGAGTCGGCATCGATGTAGCCCTGCGGCACCGCGCCTTCGATCGAGACCGCCCGCACCAGCGTGTCGCCGGGAGGAAAGTACGGCGAGTGCGACGACACCACCGCGCCGCCGTCGTCGATCACCACCAGCGCGGCCTCGAAGCGATCGATGCAGAAGCTGTCGATCGCGATCATGCCCGGCGGGCAGCTCGGATCGAGCACGACCTCGACCAGACCTTCGTTGGGCAGCGGCATCGCCGACTCGTCGCAGGCCAGCGCCGGATCGGTGCAACACTGGATGTCGGCGTCGCCGGGACACAGCCCCGCGGTCTGCTCGAGCCCGCGCGGACACTGGGCGGTCGGCAGGCACAGCCCCGGCGCACCCAGGACCGAACACGACACCGCGTCGGGCAGACAACACTGCAGTGACGGCACGCCATCGCACACACCCAACAGCGACAGGCCTGCGCACCCGACGACGTCTTCGCACAGCCCGGCCTGGCCCGAGAGCGTGCACGCCATCGCCTCGCCACCGGTGCTGCTGCTGCTCTCGCCGACGGTGTCGGCGCCGTCGCTGCTGCCACCGCTGCTGCCGACGTCGCCCGACGAGGACTCGAGCGCGCCGGTCGATGCGCTCGCGCCGGTGCTCGACGTGCTGGCGATCGCATCGGTGCCGGAGCTGCTGCCGGTGGCGTCGCCGGTCGCGGGCGCGGCTCCGTGGCACGAGGACAGCAGCAGCACGGGCGCGATGCGGCGGATCACCGCACCAGCATCGCCGATCCCGGCGCCGCGCGGCGATGGGCAACACGCCCTGGGCGACTCGCCCGGGGCCATGCAGCCTGTGCGAAGCCTGTGCGGATCTGGGGCTGGCGCCGCGCCCGTGCGCGCGCGGGAACCCGTGGCACGGCGCGTGCTCACTCCCTGGGCATGGCACGGGGCGAACGCTGGCTGCGATCGGTGCTTGTGTGGTGGTTGCCGATGGGTGCAGCGTGTTCCGACGACGGTGACGCCAACGCCGACGGCGCGCAGGGCACGACGCTGCCCGACAGCTCGGCTGGCAGCGCGAGTTCGCTCGGGGGCAGCTCGAGCGGCGGCGACGGTGAGGTCGACGGCGGCGAGAGCAGCAGCGGCGACGCCGACGGCAGCGACGGCGACGGCGACGGCAGCTCCGGCGGCGGCGACGAGTCCACCGGCGGCGAGCTGTTCGATGCCGGCCTGTGCGGCGAGGCCCCGCCGGGCGGATCACCCGTGCCGCCGGCCCCACCGGCGTACTCGGGCGGCGCGTGCCCGATGCTGCAACCGGGCTACAACACCGGCTTCGTCGCCGGCGGGCTCTCGCGCGAGTTCGCGTTGATCGTGCCCGACGCCGCCGACGCGACCGGCACGTATCCGCTGCTGTTCGCCTGGTATCACATCAGCGGCAACGCGATGGACTTCGTCGACGAGGTCGACGCGCAGGCGCTCGCCAACGAGGCGCGCGCGATCATCGTGGTGCCGCAGGACTCCGGCATGTTCGACGCGAAGTGGCCCGACACGCCGCTCGACATCGGTCAGTCGGGTGTCGACCTCGCGATGTTCGACGACCTGTTCGCATGCATCTCGCAGCAGTTTCCCATCAACGAGCAGTGTGTGTCGTCGATCGGTGTGTCCGCCGGCGGGCTGTGGACCTCGTACCTCGGCACCGTGCGCGGGCAGTACCTCGCCAGCGATCTGACGATCTCCGGCGGGCACCCGACCGAGTTCGTGGGCCCGTGGTGGCCGTGGACCTCGCCGCGCAAGTTCGCCGCGCTGGTGATGTGGGGCGGGCCCAGCGACATGCTGGGAATCGACTTCAACGCCGCGTCGCTGCACCTGGTGGACGAGTACACCGGCAACGGCAACTTCCTGCTGCGGTGTGAGCACGGTGGCGGCCACGGGCTGCCGCCGCCGGGCGATGGCGATCCGCTCGCGACCGCGATCGACTTCGTGCGCAATCACCCCTACTGGCTCGACGGCGCCTCGCCGCTGGACATGGGTCTGCCGGACTTCTATCCCAGCTTCTGCACGGTGATCTGAGCCGTCGCGCCGTCGTCGCGCTGGCGCAGACCCGGTCGCTGCGGGCATCATCCGCGAGCTTGGGCACGCGCATCGACTCGGAGATCCCGGAGCTCCCGGGGCGCAGCGATGCACCGACGCTCGACGGCGGCGAGGCGGGTTCGGTGTCCGCGGTGGTGTCGGAGATCGCGCTCACGCCGGGCGAGACGCTGGGCCGCTACGTCGTGCTCGCGCGCATCGGCGCCGGCGGCATGGGCGTGGTGTTCGCGGCGTGGGACCCCGAGCTCGATCGCCGCGTCGCGATCAAGGTCATGCGTGCGGTCGCGGATCCCGAGCGCGCGGCGAAGCATCGCGCCCGGCTGCTGCGCGAGGCGCAGGCGCTCGCGCGGCTCGATCATCCCAACGTGATCGCGATCCACGACGTCGGGGACGGCGACGGTCGCGTGTGGATCGCGATGGATCTCGTGCGCGGCCAGACCCTGGCGCAGTGGCTGCGCGCGCGGCCGCGGCACTGGTCCGAGGTGCTCGCCAAGCTGCGTCCGGTCGCCGACGGCCTCGCGGCGGCGCACGAAGCCAGCCTGGTCCACCGCGACGTGAAGCCCGACAACGTCATGGTCAGCGAGCCCGGCGAGCGCGTGCGCGTGATGGACTTCGGCCTCGCGCGCGCACCGCTCGACGCGCAGCTCGACGGGGGCAGCAGCGGCACCAGCGTCTCGGCCGATGCCAGCCGTCGCGTGAGCGCGCGCGAGGGCACGCCCGGCTACATGGCACCCGAGCAGTGGCTCGGCGTGACCGCGGACGAGCGCAGCGATCAGTTCGGCTTCTGCGTGATGGCCTACGAGGCGCTGTTCCACGCGCGGCCCTTCGACGGCGTGACGGTGCAGGAGCTCGCCGCGAGCGTGGTCTCGGGGCAACTGCGCCCGCCGCCACGACGCGCGCGCGGCGTGCCGGGGTGGTTGCGCGCCATCGTCTTGCGCGGGTTGTCGCGCGACCCCGAGCGGCGCTTCCCCTCGATGGCGGCGCTGGGCGAGGCGCTCGCGCGCGGCCAGTCACGCGCGCGGACGCGACGGGCCCTGTTCGCGCTGGCCGGGGTCGGCGGTGCCGTCGCCGTCGCGGTGGGTGTGGCTGGGCTCGATCACGCCGCGCGCGTGGCCGCGTGCCGCGACGAGGCCGACGCGCTGGCGCGCGACTGGAACCCGGACGTCGCGGACGCACTGCGGCGCGCGATCGAGGGTGTCGAGGTGACGTTCGCCGCGCAGACCGCGGCACGGGCCCTGCCCGCACTCGACGCCTGGGCGTCGCGCTGGCGTGCGAGCGCCACCGCGCTGTGCCAGGCCGCGCGGGTGGACGTCGCGATCGACGAGCAGGCCTACGCGCGCGGGCGGTGGTGCCTCGACGAACGCCGCATGGAGCTCGCGGCGGCGCTCGAGACCCTGTCGCGCGCCGATGCGCGGACCGTACGCCGCACCATGCAGGTGATCGTCGAGCTGGCCGAGCCCGACGCGTGCGAGAACGGCAGCGGGGCCGTTCTCGCGCCGCCGGTCGATCTCGACGAGCAGGGCCGCCAGGAGGTCTATGCGCGGCTGGCTCGCGCACGCGCGCTGGTGCTGGGCGGCGACGCGGCGCAGGGCGAAGCGCTGGCGTTGCAGGTGCTGCACGAGGCCCAGGCGGCGCGCTGGCCCGCGCTCGAGGCCGAGGCCCACGAGACGCTCGCGCAGCTGCACGATCGGCGCGGCGACTTTGCGGCGGCGCGGCGCGAGTACACCGAGGCGTACTTCGTCGCGCTGGCCGGCGGCGCACCGGCGACCGCGGTCGAGGCCGCGGAGAAGGTCGCGTTCACCGTCGGCGTGCGGCTGGCCGAGCCGGCCGATGCGATGCCGTGGCTGCGCCACGCCGAGATCCTGCTCGCGACGCTGCCGGATCCGACGCAGCTGCGCGAGGCCACCCACCTGGTCGAGCGCGGCGCGGTCGAGTACGCCGCCGCCGACATCGATGCCAGCGAGGCCAGCTATCAGCGCGCGCTGGCGATCCGCGAGCGCGAGCTCGGGCCCGATCACGCCGCGGTCGCGGGCGTGCTCAACAACCTCGGCAACATCGACATGGTCCGCGGTCGCCCGGCGCGCGCGGCCGAGAGCTACGCGCGTGCGTGCGCGGTGCTGCGCGACGTCCACGGTTCCGCCCATCCCGACGTCGGCACCTGCCTGGTGAACGTCGCCAGCGCCGCGGCGGCGAACGGCGACAAGGCCGGCGCCATCGCGTTGTACGAGCAGGCGCTCGCGAACCTCGAGGCCGCGCTGGGTGAGGCCCATCCGTCGGTCGCGGCGAACCTCAACAACCTCGCGATGGTGCTGGCCACGACCGGCGAGACCGCGCGCGCGAAGGCGATGTACCAGCGCGCGCTGTCGCTGGCCGAGGCCGCGCTGGGGCCCGAGCACCCGTTGCTCGCGCATCCGCTGCTGGGCCTGGGCCAGCTGGCGTTGGCCGAGGGGGATCGCGACGCCGCCGCGCGGCTGGGCGAGCGTGCGCTGGCGATCCGCTCGCGCGACGACACCCCGCCGCGCGCCCGCGCCGAGGCGCAGTGGTTTCTCGCGCAGGCCTTGGGCGACTCGGATCGCGCGCGCGCGCGCGTGCTGGCCGCGGGTGCGCGCAGCGAGTTCCGCGAGCAGGACCCCGAGGCCGTGGCGGAGATCGACGCGCTGCTCGCGACCTGGGACCAGGCCGACGCGCGCGTCAGTCCTTGATGCCGTCGCCCGCGGTCCACGACTTGGGCTGCAGCTCACCGTCGATGTAGACCGCGGTCGGCTCGGCCAGCACCGAGGGGTCGCGCAGCGGATCGCGATCGAGCAGCAGCACGCTCGCGCGACCGCCCTCGCGCAGCGGGCCCAGCCCATCGAAGCGCCAGAACGCCGCCGGCTCGGCGGTCGCGGCCGCGAGGATCGCCGCACCATCGAGCCCGGCGCTCACCAGGTGTCCCAGCTCGTTGGGATCGATGCCGGGGATCCCGGTGTTGCCCAGGTCGGTGCCGTAGAGCACGCGCGTGCCCGCGGCACGCAGACGCCGGAGGTTGTCGATCGTGCTCGCGGCGCCGCCGAAGGCATCGAGCGTCGAGATCACGGTGCGGCCCTGCCACGCGGCGACGGTGTCGTCCGACAGCGGCTCGACCGGCGTGTGCGCGAGCACGTCGACGCCGGCGTCCGCGGCCCGGCTCGCGTCGGCGTCGGCGAGCGCGTGCGCCACCACCGGCAGGTCGCGGGCATGGGCGCGCTCGACCAACGCCGCGACTTCGGCGTCGCTGAGCTCGGGCGCATCGCCCAGCGGCAGCTTGATCGCGCGCGCGCCGAGCTCGGCGAGCTGATCCACGGCCTGGCGCACGGCGTCGACGCCCTCGACCTCGAGGCCGAAGCCGCCCGCACCCCAGCCCTGCGTGGGATAACCGCCGACGGCGGTGATCATCGGGCCGCACAGCGCCAGCTGCAGCGGCGCGTGGTCGGTGGCGAAGAAGCCCAGCGGTGCCGCGAGGTCGACCGCCGCCGCGACGCCGCCGTGCGCGAGCGTGGGCGCGTCGAAGGCATAGGCGAGGTGCACGTGGCTGTCGATGAACGCGGGCACCAGGTACTGCCCGCGCGCGTCGAGCTCGGCCAGCGCGTCGTCGTCGGGCGCGGCGGCCCCGACCGCGGCGATGCGTGCGACCAGGCCCTCGCGCAGCGTCACGTCGCGCGCGCCCAGGCCGACCACGGTCACGCCGCGCAGCACCACGCCATCGCGCGCTCCGAGATCGAAGCGCGGCAGCGTCGCCTCGTCGCCCTCGCCCGAGCCGTCGCGGCGCGGCCCGCTGCTGCTGCCGCCGTCGTCGCCGGCGTCGCTGCCGGGCGTCGCCGGTGGCGCGGGCACGCCGCCGCAGCCGCGGGCGAGCGGCACGGTCAGCGCGAGCACGAGTGCGGTGCGCACGAGTGCGGGTACGTTCCGCGGCGGTGGCCGGATCGACGGCGCCGCGCGAGTCACCGGGCCCCTGGGCGTCCGGTCGCGTCGCGACGAGAGCCTGGCCGCGTCCGCGGACCGTCGCTCAGGCCGGCTCGACGCGGCTGCGGAACGCGATGCCGCGCTCGGCCAGCGCCGCGAGCACGTGATCGAGCACGCCGGGGATCCGACCCAGGGTCTCGGGCGCGTGCACGCCCGGCGTCGTGAAGCGGCCCGCGAGCAGCAGCCGCGCGACGATGGTCGCCGGCAGGCCGGTGGTGCGCGACATGCTGCTGCGCCCGTGCACGACGTCGGCGCGATCGACCAGCTCCCAGATCATGCGCACGCGTGCGCCCTGCCGGCGTCCGGTCGCGGTCACGCGCAGCACCGTGCGATCGACCTCGCCGGGCGCGTAGGTCCAGTGCGGGAACACCAGCGCCGCGGTGACGTCGCGCGGCACCACGCGCTGGCCCGCGACCGTGATGGGCTCGGCGGAGAAGAAGCCCGCCGCCTGCATCGCGCGCACGAGCGCGAGGTGACCGGGCCAGCGCATGGTCTTCTCGACCATGGTGGCGAACGGCACGCCGTGCAGCAGCGAGCGCAGGCCGTCGGTGTTGAAGGCCTCGAGCGTGCCGACGCCGTCGAACTCCACCAACTCCGCACCCGACAGCGCCGGGTAGGTCACGACCTCGCCGTGCTCGACCATGCGAGCGGGGCGCACGTACTCCTCGATCACGTCGATCGGTGCGAACGCGACCTTGAAGTCGAACGGCCACGAGCGCACCTCGGGCACGCCGCCGACGAGGATCTCCAGCCGCTCGCACACCTCGAGCTGGCTCGCCGCGTAGCCCGCGGCCATGTTGCTCATGCCCGGAGCGATGCCGCAGTCGACGATCGCGACCACGCCCGCGGCCGCGGCCTGGGCCGACAGCGACAGCGCGTCGTCGGCCATGAAGCTGATGTCGACATAGGGCCGGCCGGCGGCGATCACCGCGCCCAGCGTCGCGAGGCCCATCGAGGACGACAGTGCACCGACCACGAGGTCGAACGGCCGCACCAGCGCCGTGATCGCGGCCGGGTCCGAGAGATCGGCGACGACGGTCGCGACGCGGCACTGGGCCGCGAGCGCGTCGAGGGCCGCCGCGCGCACGTCCGCGACCGTGACCGCGAGGCCCTCGTCGCGCGCGAGATCCATCGCCATCGTGGAACCGACCATGCCGCAACCGAGGATGATGACGCGCTGCATCGCGCGCGGAGCATAGCCGGCCGCCCCGCGGCTGTGGCACCTTCGAGCGGTGTCCCCGCCCGAAGCCTTCTTCGTCCGCGACGGTGACCGGCTGCTCGCGACCGAGCTGACCCGCGGTCCGTGGAGCTCGACGTTGCAGCACGGCGGTCCGCCCGCGGCGCTGCTGACCACCGCGATCGAGCGGTGCGAGCCCGATCCCGCCGGCTTCATGATCGCGCGATTGACCTTCGAGTACCTGCGGCCGGTGCCGATCGGCGCGTTCACGCTGACGACCACCGTCGCGCGAGCAGGTCAGGCGGCGCAGCGGCTCGAGGCCACGCTGCTGCACGAGGACAAGCCGGTGTTGGTCGCCCGCGCGCTGCGGATCCGTCGCGCGCCGCTGGTGTTGCCCTCACCACGGTGCCCACGACACGCGGCGCCGCGCGGACCCGCAGGACTCGAGCCGTGGGTGTTCCCGCTGTTCCGCGACAGCATCGGCTATCACACCGGCGTCGAGGCCCGCATCGCACGCGGCGTGTGGGGCAAGGGCGCGACCGCGGCGTGGCTGCGCCTGCGCCAGCCGCTCGTCGCGGGCGAGCCGACCTCACCGCTGGCGGCGCTGGTGACGTTGGCGGATGCCGGCAACGGCGTGTGTCCGGTGCTCGACCCGCGCGAGTACAGCTTCATCAACCCCGACATGACGATCCACGTCGACCGCGACCCGCGCGGCGAGTGGTTCGCGCTCGACTCGCGCGCGACCGCCGATGGCAGCGCCGGCATCGGGCTGGTGCAGAGCGAGCTGCACGATCGCGACGGCGAGCTCGGACGGGCGCTGCAGTCGCTGGTGGTCGAGCCCCGCCGCATCGAGCCTGGTAGGATCGGAGGGTGAGCGCGCCGCCACCCGTTCAGACGCCGCCGGGTCCGTCCGCGCCCGGCCACGGCGCGCACGGTGGCTGGGCGCCGGTCGCGGGCCACGGCGCGCCGCCGACGGGCGCCACCGTGACGGCGCCGCGGGGTGGGCTGGCCCGGCTGCGCGCGGCGTTGGCCAAGTACGGCCGCGTGCTGTGGTGGGGCCACTCGTTCTACGCGCTGGGCCTGGGCATCTTCGTGGTGCTGTTCGCGGCCAAGGGCTTCGCGCACGCGCGGTTTCTGACCATCACGCTCGCGGCGGTGTGGCTGATCCTGATCCTGTTCTTCCGCTTGTTCGGCAGCGGTGCGGCACAGCAGGTCGAGGGCAAGGGCGCCAAGGTGCGCTTCTTCGTCATGACCTACGTGCTCAAGAACATGTACCAGGGGATGTTGTTCTTCCTGCTGCCGTTCTACTGGCGCTCGGTGACGTTCGATTCGTCCAACCGCTGGTTCATGCTGGCGCTGGGCCTGTGCGCGGCGCTGTCGACCCTCGACGTGGTCTTCGATCGCATGCTCATGCGCTGGAAGACCGCGGCGTCGGTGTTCTACTTCTTCACGCTGTTCGCGTGCCTCAACCTGGTGGTGCCGGCGCTGCTACCCAACCTGCGCGCCGCGTTGACGCTCGCGATCGCGGCGGCGGTGTCGGCGTTGGCGTTTTGGACCATGCACGTGCCGCTGCGGCTGCTCGGTCGACCGGCCGGTGCGACGCTGCTGGTGGGTTGGACGCTCGCGTCGCTGGCGGGCGCGTGGTACGGCCGCACCGTGGTGCCGCCGGTGGCGATGAACCTGCGCAGCGCCGCGGTCGGGCCCAAGCTGCTCGACGACGGTCGGCTCGCGATCGAGGTCAGCAGCATCCACAGCTCCCTGGTCCACGAGCTGTTCGCGGTCACCGACGTGTTCACGCCCGGCGGCAAGGGCGAGCGGCTGATCCACGAGTGGCGCCACGAGGGCGAGCTCGTGCAGCGCTCGACCGACGTCGACCCGCACCCGCAGGGGCTGTGGGACACCGTGCGCCTGCGCTCGCAGATCGCGAGCGACGCGCTGCCGGCGAGCACGGTCGGCGCGTGGACCGTGGATGTGCTCACGGACGACGACCAGCTGGTCGGACGCGCGCACTTCACCGTGATCGAGTAGGCCGCGCTCTGCACGCTGCGCCCGCGCGGTCGGAGCTGCTACAACGTTCGGGCGTGGGGCACGGGATCGATGCCAGCCAGCTGCCTCAGCTGGCGCAGTACGTCGCGCGATTGCCCGCGGGGTTGGCCTCGTACCCCGAGTGCCGCTCGCGCGGCACGCTGGTGCTCAGCGCGGCCGAGGGCCACGAGTTGTCGCCCTGGCGCGACGCGATGCCGCCGGAGGTGTGGGCACTGATCGAGCAACCACCGCTGCCGGGCGCGTGGGTCCCCGCGGTGCTGTCCGACGCGGTGTTCTTCGCGGTGGTCGACACGCACTACCCACGGCCCGAGCAGGTGGTGCAGTGGACACGCGAGCGCACGCTGCGGACCGCACGCTCACGGATGTACCGCGCGCTCACGCGGATCTCAGGCCCGTCGATGGTGCTGCGCATGAGCGCCGCGGTGCACGGCATGTTCCAAAAGGGCACCGACCTCGACGCCACCCGCACCGACGACGGCATGACGCTGCGCCTCACGCATCCACCGCATCTGCACGGCGGCAGCAACCACCTCGCCAACGTCGGCATGTTCGAGGTGCTGCTGGAGATCGCGACCGCGCGACCGAGCCGCGTCGAGATGCTCGAGAGCGAACCGCAGTGGGCGCTGTACCACGCGCGCTGGGGCTGATCGCGCGCGGTCGCGGGGCCGTGCAGCACCAGCTTCGCGCTGCGTGCCGCCCGGTGCGTGCGCCGTGGCCTAGTCGCGTCGCTGCAGCGCCGCGCGGGCCTGCAGCACCGTCGCGCGGGCCTGTGCCGCGCCATCGCCGAGGGCAGTCAGATGCCCCATCTTGCGCCCCGGTCGTGGGTCGCCCTTGCCGTACAGGTGCAGCTTCACGGTGTCGGCGCGCAGCGCCGCGGCCCAGTCGGGCTCGCCGTGCTGCCAGAGATCCCCCAGCAGGTTGGCCATCGCGGCGGGGCGCACCAGCGCGGTCGAGCCCAGCGGCAGGCCACACACCGCGCGCAGCTGCTGCTCGAACTGGCTCGTGATCGCGGCGTCGAAGGTCAGGTGCCCGGAGTTGTGCGGGCGCGGGGCCAGCTCGTTGACCAGCAGCGAGCCGTCGTGCAGCGCGAAGAACTCCACGCACAGCACACCCACCAGCTCGAGCGCCTCGACGATCGTGCGCGCGATGTCGCGGGCCTGGGCCAACGTCGCGGGCGCGACCTCGGCCGGCGCGGTCGAGACGTCGAGGATGTGATCGCGGTGCTCGTTGGCGATGAGGCCCCAGTCGACCACGGTGCCGTCGCTGCCGCGCGCGACCACCATCGAGACTTCACCGGCGAAGTCGACGAAGGCCTCGAGCACCGCCTCGGCGCCGCCGAGGCTCTGCCACGCCGCCTCGCACTGCTCGGGCGCGGCGATGCGCACCTGACCCTTGCCGTCGTAGCCCCAGCCGGCGGTCTTGAGCACCGCGGGCGTGCCGAGCTCTGCGACCGCGGCGCGCAGCGTCGCGAGCGAGTCGATCGCGCGGTGGCGCGCCACCGGCACGCCCACGCGTGTCAGGAAGCTCTTCTCGCGCAGGCGGTGTTGCGTCGTGTGCAGCACCAGGCCGTCGGGTCGCACCGGCGCGTGCTCGGCCGCGGCGAGCGTCGCGGCGTGGGCGACGTTCTCGAACTCGAACGTCACCACGTCGACCTCGCGTGCGAACGCCCGCACCGCGTCGAGGTCCTCGTAGGCCGCGACGATCTCGCGATCGGCCAGCTGCCCGGTGGGGCTGTTGCGATCGGGGCTGAAGGTGTGCACGCGGTAGCCCATCCGCCGCGCCGCGATCGCGAACATGCGCCCGAGCTGTCCCGAGCCCAGCACGCCCACCGTCGCGCCCGGCAGGATCGCGCGCACGCTCACGGCAGCGTCTCCGCCAGCACCTTGTCGCGCTCGCGCGCGCGGAACTCGTGCAGCCGCTGCGCCAGCTCCGGTCGCGTCAGCGCCAGGATCGCGATCGCGAGCAAGGCCGCGTTGACCGCTCCGGCCTTGCCGATCGCGAGCGTGCCCACCGGGATCCCGCGGGGCATCTGCACGATCGACAGCAGCGAGTCCATGCCCGACAGCGCGTGGCTGGGCACCGGTACCCCCAGCACCGGCAGCACCGTCTGCGCCGCGAGCATCCCCGGCAAGTGCGCCGCGCCGCCGGCCCCGGCGATCACCACCTGCAGCCCGCGCGACGCCGCCGCGGCCGCGTACTCGCCGAGCCACGCCGGCGTGCGGTGGGCCGAGACCACCTTGCACTCGTGCGCCACGCCGAACTCGCGCAGGGTCTCGGCCGCGCCGGACATGGTGTCCCAGTCCGACTTGCTGCCCATGACCACGCCCACCAGCGGCGACGGATCGCTCATGCGCGCGACGCTATCAGGTCGCGCGCCACCTTTCATCGCCCGCGGCGATCACTTCACGCCGGCGAGCGGATCGTCGGAGTGATCGACCTTGATGCCCGAGCGCGAGTCGGTCTTCTCCGGGCGCGAAGGCCGGCTGGGGCCCGCGGTGTTGCCACCCGAGGACGGGCGCGACACCGGCCGGCGGTCGTCGGGCGCGGGCTCCTTGATCGTCACCGCGGGCGTGCGCGAGGCGTCACCGCCCTTGGCGACGTTGGGATCCTGCGTGTCGTCCGGGATCGCTCCGGCCTGGATCACCGTGGGCGTGCCCGCGGGTGCGCTGGGCTGCTCGACCGGTTTGGGCTGCGCGAAGACGAAGAACCACGCCGCCGCTCCGATCGCACCGACGACAGCGACCAGTCCGATCACCAGCGGTGCCTTGCTGCCGCCACGGATGTCGTCGTCGTCGCTGCTGCTCGACATCGGCGCGGGCGCGAAGCTCGGTGCGGCAGCGGGCGCGAAGGCCTGCGCGGGCGGGGCGAACGACTGCGCCGGCGGAGCGAACGACTGCGCCGGTGGAGCGAACGCCTGCGGCGGTGGACCGAACGGTGGTTGGGGCGCGCTCGCGACCGCGGCCGGTGGTGTCCATGCCGGCGCCGCGGCGGCCTGGGCGTGGGCCGAGTTCGCCGGCGTGTCGCCGTCGTCGGCCGCAGCCTCGAGCACTTCGTACAAGCTCTTGATCTCTTCTTCGAGCTCGGCCAGCCGCTCGGTCTGACCGGTGGCCGCGAGCTGCTCGCGTTGGCGCTCGAGGTGCTCGAGCCGCGCGAGGGAGTCGGAGATCCACGCCTCATTCGTTGCCGTCATCGCTCGTTCGCTCCGCAAAGGCACCCGTGGGGCACCGCTGGTGGGGGCAGCGTGGGCGCGCACGTCCACGTCCGCCAGTCGACACTATACCGGAGATGGCCGTCCGCTCGCGGACCATCGGCGCGAAGGGGCTCGAGCTTTCGGGCCGGCGGGTGCGCTCGCGCCGTGGCGGTTGCACCGTGAGCGGGTTTACCGGGCGCGCAAGCGACGAAGCCGGCGAGATCCGCACCGGCGGCACGCTGGAGCCGCTGCGCGGGCCCGCTCGACGGCGGAACGTGGGCGCTGCTATCCATGGATCGTGAGCGCGCAGGACGAGCCGCGGACCGAGACCGCGCAATCCGGAGCATCGACGCCCGCGGCGACCCAGAGTTCCGCGGCGGCTGCCACGGAGTCCGACGCGGGCGGCGCGGCCGCAGCCGCTGCGGCTCGCGGGACCGCGGCGACCCTCGAGCCCGAGGCCGCGCGCGCGCGCGCGCGCGGCGGCCTGTTCGCCCGCGTGCGCTGGTGGTGGATCCTGCTCGCGGCCCTGGTGATCGAGTTCTACGTCTACGGCAGCCGCGGCCACATCGAGGTCTGCGTCGGCAAGCAGGGCGAGACCGACTTCGCGCTGGTGGGCAAGGACCGCACCGACGACAACCGCTGGAAGTTCCCGCGCTGCGAGGCCGCGACCAACCTCGGCCTGGTGAGCAAGTACGAGCAGGCGACGAAGGAGGCGACCTCGGTCGCATGCCGCGGCGCGACGATCTTCCGCCACCAGGGCGAGGGCAAGCAGTGCGTCGCCGGCAGCGACGGCTGGCAGCACCGCGTGCAGACGCGCCACGCGATGCCGTGGGACAAGGCGTTCTACCAGCACCTGCTGTGGTTTCTCTTCTGAACTGCGGCGGCGCGCGGGCTTTGGCATGATCGCCGGGCGTGCGCGGGGACTCGGGCGGAACCTCCGACCAGGGCTCGGCCGGCGCCGATCGTGACGACGCGTCGGCGGTGGTGGAGGCCGCATCGCTCGTCGTCGATCCGCGCGACCGCTACGACGAGACCGCGATCGGCGGCGAGGAGGTCGAGCGCCTCGCCGAGCCCCACCCGGCGGGCAGCAAGCTGGGTCGCTACGTCATCCTCGAGCGCGTGGGCCAAGGCGGCATGGGCGTGGTCTATGCCGCCTTCGATCCCGAGCTCAACCGCCGCGTCGCGCTGAAGATCCTGCACGCGACCCGCAGCAGCGGCACCGGTCACCAGGGCCCGCCGCGGCTGCGACTGCTGCGCGAGGCCCAGGCCATCGCGCAGGTGTCCCACCCCAACGTGATCCACGTCTACGACGCCGGCACCGTCGAGGGCGCGGTGTTCGTGGCGATGGAGTTCGTCGAGGGGCCCACGCTGACGGCGTGGCAGGGCCAGAAGCGACCGCTGCGCGAGCTGCTGACGATGTACGCCCGCGCGGGTCGGGGCCTCGCCGCCGCACACGATGCCGGCATCGTGCACCGCGACTTCAAGCCCGACAACGTGCTGATCGGCCCCGACGGGCATCCGCGCGTGCTCGACTTCGGCCTGGCGCGCGCGGAGTCCTCGAGCTCGGCGGTGGGGCGCAGCGCCCACGCGCAGCCGCGGGGCCTCGAGCGCGCCGGCGCCGACGAGTCCGGGCCCGGCACCGACGTGTTGACCTCGCCGCTGACGCAAGACGGCGCGGTCGTGGGCACGCCGCGCTTCATGGCGCCCGAGCAGCACGCCGGCGTCGCCGCCGATGCGCGCAGCGATCAGTTCAGCTTCTGCGTCGCGCTGTACCAGGCGTTGTTCCGTCAGGATCCCTTCGCCGCGCCCACGCTCGAGCGCCTGGCGCTGGCGAAGCAAGCCGGTCAGCTGCAGCGCATCCCCGACGTCGGCGTGCCCACGCGCGTGTGCGATGCGATCGTGCGCGGGCTCGCGGCCGATCCCGCGGCGCGCTGGCCCGACATGCACCGGCTGGTCGCGGTGCTCGAGTACGACCACGTCGCGGCGCGGCGGCGTCGCGTCTTCGGTGGCGTGCTCGCGGTCGCGGTCGCCGGCGCGGTGGTCTCGGCGGTGCAGCTGGCGCGCGCGCCGGGCCACGCCTGCGACGACGACCCCGCGCTCGACGCGATGCTCTCGCCGGCGCGCATCGACGCGATCGCGGCGCGCTTCGGCGCTCTGGGTGTGCCGTGGGCCGAGCGCGAGTGGGACGCGACCGCGCGCACGCTGCAGGCCTACGCGGCGTCGTATCAGGCGTCGTTCCGCGGCGCGTGCGAGGCGACGGTGGAGCAGGGCACGCAGTCGCATGCCGTGCTCGATCGGCGCATGCAGTGCCTGGGCGGACGACGGCGCGCGCTCGCGGCCCTGCTCGACGTGCTCGACACCGCCGACCTCGCTGCGGCCGAGCGTGCGAGCGCAGCCGCGGTCGGGCTGCCGCCGGTGTCGGCGTGCGACAACCTCGACTACGTGCTCGCGAGCGTGGCCCCGCCCGACGCCGCGCTCGCGTCCGACGTCGCGGCCGCGCGCGACTCGCTGGCGCAGGCCGGCGCGTTGCTGGCGGCCGGTCGGGCTCGACCCGCGCGCACCGTGGTCGAGGAGGTCGATGCGACCGCGCGACGGTTGGGCTACGAGCCGCTGCGCGCCGAGGTGCTGCTGCGCCGCGCCGTCGTCGACGAGGCCCTGGGCGCGTGGGATCCCGCGGAGCAAGGCCTGCACGACGCGCTCGATCTGGCGCTCGCGATCGGACACGACGAGGTCGCGGCCGCGGCCGCGCTCTCGCTCACCGGCGTCGTGGGCGATCGACTCAGCCGTCACGCCGAGGGCCTACGCTGGGCCGCGGTCGCGCGCGCGCTGCAGCGGCGGTTGTCGCTCGATGCGGCTTCGACCGCGCGGCTGCAGGCCAGCGAGGGCAACGTGCTCTACCGCATGGATCGGCTCGACGAGGCCCAGCTCGCCTACGAGGGCGCCATCGCCACGATCGAGGCCGAGGGCGGCGCAGCCGATCCGCGGCTGGTGGGGTGGTTGTCCAACCTCGGCAACGTCCACTACCGCGCGCATCGCCGCGAGCAGGCCCGCGCCGTGTTCGAGCGCGCGGCGGCGCTGGCCGAGGCCACACACGGTCACGAGCATCCGATGTGTGCGACGGTCGACTTCAGCCTCGCCAACGTGCTCTCGGATCTGCAGCAGTGGGACGAGGCCGAGCGGCGCCTGCTCGATGCGCAACGGCGCCTGACTACGGCGCTGGGCGCCGATCACCCGTTCGTGGTCGCGGCGCTGTGCAACCTGGGCGTCATCGACGAGGGCCGCGGTGACCTGGCGCGCGCGATCGATCGCTTCGACCAGTGCCGTCAGCGCATCGTCGCGACGCAGGGCAGCGAGAGCGCCGAGCATGCCCGCGCGCTGCACAACCTCGGTCGGGTGTTGCGCGAGCACGGCGAGCTCGATCGCGCGCGCGCGCAGCTCGAGCGCGCGCTGCAGCTGCGCAGCACCCTGCTCGGTGCCGCGCACAGCGACACCGTCGCGACCGAGGTCGATCTCGCCGAGCTCGATCTCGCCGCGGGCGCGAGCGATGCCGCGTGCACGCGCGCGCAGTCGGTGATCGATGCCGGGCCCTCCGATCCGCTCGAGCTCGCGCGCGCCCGTTGGGTGCTCGCGCGGGGCTTGTGGGCGCAGCACGGCCCCGACGCGCGCGCGCACGAGCTCGCGCGCGCGGCCCACCAGGCCTACGCGGACGACGGCGTCGCGTCGGCCCGCGTCACCGACGAGATCGCGCAGTGGCTCGCCACGCACGCGCGTCCGACGGGGCCTTCGGCCCCCGCGGCCGGGGCCGTACACCCACACGAAAAAAAGTGATGCGGCCTTCGGATTCTCGGATCGATGCGGTGTCGAAGAAGTTCAAGAGGCCGCGCCGATGCATCCCGATCCGATCGAAGAGCTCGACATGACCGATTTGGCAGAACTCATCGAGGACGACGACGGCGACGAGCCGTCGGCCAACGATTCCGAGTAGCCCGCGAGGCCGCGACCTCGTCGCGCCAGACCGACGGAGCGGCCCGCATCGAGCAGGCACGCGCGAGAACCTGGTGATCGCGACCGCGCGCTTGGGGCTCGACGTCGGCGGTGAGCAATTCGAGTTCGCGAAGCGCGACGCCATCGAGTTCGCCGCCGACGTGTCGCACTCGTGCGTGTACCCCGGCGCCGAACACTGCTGGGTCTACCTGGTGATGAACTACACGCGCGGCGGCAGGGCTGCGAGCCATACCGCCGCGCGTCTGGGATCGATGTCACCCACTTCGCTCGCCGCCGACTCTCTCCCCGCGTCCTTGCGCGGCCAGGACTACGGCAAGATCGACGGACGAGACGGCCAGCTCAGGTGCCGACCGCCACCTCGGAGGAATGCCTGCGCAAGGCTGACCACCCGCGAGCTGTCTCGAACTCCCATCGCCCAGTCGTACTCGTCGGGCGTGAGCAGCTTTGCGGGCAGGAGCCACACCGCATCGTCGCCATCCAGGGGTGCAAGGACCGCCTGCGCACACAGCTGGTCGCCCACGTACGGGATGCCAAGCAAGACGCCGTGGAATCCATTGGCCCCGACCAGAGACTCCAGTCCGCCCACGGGCGGCACCGCGAGGGTGACGCAGTCGAAGTGAACGAGACGTGCCTTGAGATCGACCCGCTCGGCGACGACCCAATCGGTGAGTGCCCAGAGAAATGTGGGCATCCAGCTCTTGGCGATCGCTTCGTCTGTCGACGCTTCGAGCCACTTCGTCGGCACCTCGAGGGCGACTTCGAGGTCGAAGGTGAAGTCTGGAGAGTCCGGATGGAGCTCCGGGCTCCAAGGATCCGAGATCCCGTCCGTGACGAGGAGGACACTTTTCTCCCGGTGCACGATCCGGATCTTTCCCAGCGCGTGCCCAGGCCAGAAGCACAACTCGGGCCCTGCAGCTGTCGGCCGCAGCGGCACCATCCGCGACAATACCTGGTCGCTGACCCTGCCCAGCTTTCGTAGCGTGGTCTCTCGCGCTTCTTCGAGCCGCTGCCGCTTCGCTTCGTAGTCGGAGGTCGTCATGCAGGGCTCGCGGTCGGCGGAACCCTACACCGGTACCACGTGGGCTGCATCAGCCGTAGGCGCCGATCCTCGCGGTCCTTTGGGCGACGGTACGCCGTGAGCCGCCCGCGGAACCGCGACCTCGTCCGGCAGGCCCAGCGGAGCGGCCGCGTCCATCGTCGCTTCGCTCGTTGCCCGAGCCGTGGACGAGACGCGAGGCGCCTGGTCGGCGACGCGGATCAGAAGCGTCCGCTGAGCGAGAGCCCGGCGAACCCGCGACCGAGCGCGGGCGCCAGTGAGACCGGCGAGCGCGCGTTGTGGCTCGCGCGGTTGCGCTTGATGCCGATGGCGAGCATCGCCGCGCCGGCGCCCAGCAGCACCGGCGTGAGCACGGCACCCGCGATGGTGAGCGCGTTCGCGGTCTTGCCGCGACGGTCGGCGTCGTCGAGATCGTTCTGCAGCGTGTCGATGCGCGCCTGGTCCTGCGCGCTGATGCCCGAGCAGGTGTTGGGGAAGCTCGGGCACAGCATCGTGGCCTCGGCCTGCGCCAGCTCGTAGTCGGTCTCGGCCCGCGGTGCACCGACCGCGCCGGCGATCAACATGCCCAGCGCACCGAAGCCCAGCGCCGCGGTGATCGAACCGCCGACGATGAGGCCGATGCCGTTGTTCTCGGATTGCAACACCACCGGCTGCTGGTCGGGCTTGGTCCCGCCGTTGTCCGGCTTGGGATCCGGCGTGGTGTCGGGCTTGGTCGCGCCACCGCCCTTGAGCTCGTCCTCGGCCTTGGCCAGCGCGGCGTTGAGCTCGTCGGCCTTCTGCTGCACCGCGGCGCTGATGGCCCGACCGGAGCCGTACACCGCGCGGTACTGCTTGAGGTACAGCTCGAACGTGGTCTTGCCCTCGCGCAGGTGCTCGATGTCCTTCTTGCCGTCGGGACCGGGCATCCGCAGGTACGCGTTGAGATACGCGTCGAGGATGTTGAGCAACAGGTTCTCGCGCGTCGCGAGGTTGGCCTGCTCCTCGGGCAGCAGCACCAGCAGGCGGCCCCAGGCATCGGCAGCGCCCTTGAAGTCGCCGGCCGAGTTCTTGGTGTCGCCCTCGTTGTACAGCTGCTCGATCTGACCCTGGGTCGGCGCCGCGTGGCTGGTGGCCGGGATGGCCGCGATCAGCATCGCTCCGACGAGCGCGAGCGAGCATGCCCGCGGCAGCAGGGGGGCCGAACGCAGCGGCGAGCGGGATCCGAACATGGCGGGAGTCTTGCGGACGAAGGCCCCCGCCGTCAATGCTGCTTGGCCCCGCGGGCACCCACGCAGTCCCTGTGTGCGCACGGCCGCGGCGGCCACCGCAGCTCCAGCGGCTGCGTGCGCCGCGGGCCGGTCCGGCGGCCGTTCAAGTGGCCAGCCGTGCGGCCGCGATCGGGTCGACGAGGCACAAGCGCTCGTACACCGCGTCGGCCTGCTCGTAGCGTGCGCCGGCCTTGGCCGCAGCACGGATGGCGCGGACGAAGCCCTCGAGCACGCGTCCGGCCAGCTCGGGCTCCCACTCGAGCAGGCCGCGCTCGCGCAGCTCGCGTTCGAGCGCCGCGAACATCCCGCGCGACAGCAGGGCCGAATTGGTCTCGAGCAGCACCTGCGCCAGCAGCAGCCGTCGGCCGAAGCGCTGGCGGTGCGTGGTCGCGGCGTCGATGCGCGCGGTCGCGATGCGCATCGCCTCGCTGGCCTTGCCGCCGGTGATCATGCCGCGGACCTGCGCGAACACGCCGGCGTCGTCGTCTCCGCCGGCGGCGTCGCCACCACCACCACCACCGCTGCCGCCGCTGCCCGCGAGCACGACCTGCGACAACCACGTCTTGGTGTCGGCGTCGCACAGCGGCGTGCCCTCGCGCGCGATGAGCTCCGACAGCGTGGGCATGCGCGCGAGCAACGACGCCGTCTCCGCGATGATGGCCGTGCGCGCGGGCGTGAACGCGTCACCGAGGTGCTCGAGCGCCTTGGCGCTGAGGCGGTGGAAGTCGAGGCAGAAGCGCGCCTGCTGCAGCGCCGATTCCGACTCCTCGAGCAGCGCCTCCCACTTGCCGTTCTGTTCCATCGTCGCGAACGCGGTGCGCCGCGCGGCAGGGACCGCGGGGATCTGCGTCTTGCCGCCGCCGTCGGAGGGCGGCGGCGCGGCGATGTGCAGGTACAGGCCCGTGCGCAGCAGTCGATACGCGAGCGGGTTCGCGTTGGAGGCCGCGCGCAGCATGTTCGCGGTCGAGACCAGCGCGCGACCGGTCTCCTGCAGGAACGTGCCGACTGCCTCGGGGTTGTCGACCGCGGTGACGGCCTTCGCGGTGGGCACCGGCGCGGCGGCGGGCGCCGGTGCTGCGGCGGCCGGCTGCGCCGTCGCGGCCGGCGTGGGCGCGGGCGCGGGCGAAGCGGGCGGTGGCGGCGGTGCCGGCTTCTCCTCCGGCACCGCGAGCAGCATCCGCTGCACGCGCTCGGTCACCGGGCCCAGGCTCGGTCCGTCGGCAGCCATGCGATCGCGCAGGCGCCCCGAGAGCCGATGCACCGCGGTCTGCAGCGCCAACACGCTGCTGCGCTGCTTCGGCTCGAGCTTGAGCGTGCCCAGCGCGGGCTCGAGCTGCGCCACCAGCCAGCCGACCGCGTTGGCGCGGCCGCGCAGGCGCTCGGGCTCGAGGCCGTCCCAGAAGCGATCGAGCAGCCCGCTGATGACCTGCAGGCCCACGACCAGCTCGTCGATCCCCGAGAGTCGCAGCTTCGCGAACGCGAGGTACGACGCCACCAGCAGATCCTTCGACTTGGTCTTCAGGATCATGGTGGCGTTGTCGTGCACCAGCTTCCAGTCGAGGACCTGATCGGTGATCGCTTCGAGCTTGGTCACCTCGAGGCGTGCGGCCTCGTACGCGGGGTCGTAGCGCGCCTCGCTGCCCGCGGGTTTCGCTCCGGCGATCGGTGCGAGCCACGCTTCGGCCTTCGCGTCGGCGGCGGCGAGCGGATCGTCGGCAGCCGCGGCGGGCGTGGTCGCGGCCGGCGTGGTCGCAGCGGGCTCGGCCGCGGGTGTGGTCGCAGCGGGCTCGGCCGCGGGTGTGCTCGCTGCGGGTTCGGCCGCGGCGGGTGTGGTCGCAGCGGGCTCGGCTGCGGGCGCGGGTGTGGGCTGGGCCGCCGCAGGCAGGTTGATGCGCAGGCGTTCGAGCGCCTCGCCGACGCCGCCCATCGCCGGCACGAACTCACCGAGTCGCTCGCGCGCGCGCGCGCCGAGGCCCGACCACAGCGTGCGCACGGCTTCGAACGCCGCGACCTCGGTCGGCTGCACGCCCAGCGAGGGCAGCGCGATCTCGAGGCGCGCGGTGAGCCAGTCGAGCGCGTTGCCGCGGCCGCGCAGGCGAGCGACCGGCGGGAAGCCCTCGTCCCACCAACGCTCGAGCATGCCGTCGATCACCGCGAGCCCGGTCGCGAGCCCGGCCCAGCGCTCGAGCTGCAGCTGTGCGTACGCGTGCTGGCTGGCGAGCAGGAAGTCCTTCGTCACGCCCGTGAGCAGCTCGCGGCACGTACCACCGACGGTCTTCCAGTCGATCTCGCCGCCGGTGGGCGCGTCGAGCTTCGCGAGCTCGTTGCGCACGGCCTCGTAGCGGCTGTCGAGGTTGGCGGCCTGGCCGGCCGGGGCGGCGCCCGGAATCGGCTCGAGCAAGGCGGCGGCGCGGCTGCGGATCTCGTCGATCATGGGGATCCCCGAGGGCGGCCTCGGTGGTCACCGACGTCGACACCGCCGCTGCCGCGCTCGCCTCAGCAGTAACACAAGCTGCCGCGTCGCGACAGCCGATCACAGCGCGAGCTCGAGCCCGGTGGTGGCGAGGGCGAAGCCGCGGCGTTCGATCTCGCGGCGCGCCGCCGAGTCGGGCTCGAGCGCAGGGTTGGAGTGGTTGACGTGGATGAACCACACCGCGAGCCGGCCCGCGTCGACACGCGACTGCAGCAGGTCCATGGTCTCGACCATCAGCGGGTGGCCGATGTCGTCGAGGTTGCGACCCGGCAGCTCGTCGGCGGCGTAGAAGGTGCCGTCGACGAGCGCGACGTCGACGCGGTCGAACAGCGGCAGCGGGTCGCTGTCCCAGCGCCGCCACGGCGCGGTGTCGGGCAGGAACAACACGCGGTGGTGTGGGCCCGCGAGCTCGTACGCGACCGTGTCGGAGTACTCGTCGCGATGGGGCACCCGCCACGGCGTGGCCGAGACGTCCGCGGCCAGCGGGGACGCGGTGCCGGGCGTGGTCTCGACCAGGGTGATGTTGCGCTGCGCGACCAGCTGCGCCCACGGACCGTTGTCGCGCAGGTACGTGGCCAGCCGCGGCGTGGCGAACACCGGCAGCTCGCGCGTGGCGATGGCCTCGAAGCCGAGGAACGCGAGCCCGAGGTAGTGGCCGACGTGCGCGTGGGTCAACAGCACGCCGTCGAGCGGCGCACGGTCGACACCGCCGGGCGGATCGTCCCGGACGTCGCGCAGCAGCGCGAGCTGCTCGCGGAAGTCGACCGTGGCATCGAGCACGAACACTGCGTCGTGCTGCGGCGCCGGCACGATGACCGCAGCGCTCGAGACGAAGCTGGCGCGCGCCGGGTCGCGCGCGGCCGCGACGCAGCGATCGCAGCTGCAGCCGGCGTGGGGCAGGCCGCCGTCTTGCGCGATGCCCAGCACGCGCACGCGCGGTCCGGTCACCGCCTGTGGCGCGGTGGTCTCGCGCGCGGCGGTCTCGCGCGCCGCGGTCTCGCTGGCGTGCGGCGTGGTGGCGGCCGGCGTGCGGCAGCCCAGCGCCGCCGACATCGCCAGCACGCTCGACAGGCGCGCGAGCGGGCGCGCGATCACGGTCCGGTCGACTGGCCCGTCAGCGTCGCGACGCCCAGCGAGTGGGCCTCGAACGCCGCGAACACGTCGCCCAGCGCGGAGTTCTCGTCGATCTCGCCCGAGAGATCGGCGACGTCGAGCGCGTAGAGACGGAACTCGTAGAAGTTGCTCGCCGAACCCGGGCCGCCGTAGCCGAAGTCACCGAGCCAGTTCTCGCACTGCACCGCGCCGGGCACGTCCGCCGGCATCGTGTCGTGGTCGATGTCCTGCGGCAGCTCGGTGGTGTCGGCCGAGATGTTCCAGATCGCCGAGTGATCGAAGTCGATCGTGATGTCGTGGAAGAACAGCCCGAAGCTCTGCGTGCCGCCGGGGGTTCCGACCCACGACAGCGGCGGCGACTGGTTGCCGCCGGCCGCGTGGCACACGTGCGGCATGCCCTCGCCCTCGGCGTAGGCGGTGCTCATCAGCGCGAACTCGACCGCGCCGGTCGACTCGGTGCCGCTGCTGCTGCCGGACTCCGAGCTGGAGCCGCCGCTGGAGTCGGCGCCGCCCGAGCTGCTGCCACCGGTGCTGCTGCTCTCGGCGTTGCCCGAGGTGCTGCTCTCCGCGGTGCTGCTGGTCGAGGCCGTGGTGGTCGCGGAGCTCTCGCCGCTGCCGCCCGTGCTCCCGCCGTCGTCACTGCCGGTGACCGTGCAGGCGCTCACGCCCGCGACCCCGACCAGCGACGCCGACACAGCGAGCGCGCGTCCCAGACCCTGCACCACACGAAGCGAACGAAGCAACCGCATGGCGGCAGTGTAGCGGCTCCGCGTCACACCGCGTGGGTCTGCTCCCATGGTTTCCGCACGGCCAGGACTCACTTCGACGAGGCGGCGCGACGGGCACGCGGGCCTTGGCAAACCCCGTCGGTGCAGCCAATGTGTCGCTCCCCATGGCGATGATCACCGACCTGCTGTACCAACTCGCCGGCTCTGCGATGGCGGAGCGCGAGATCGCGGAGGAGCTCCGCACCGACCAGCCCACGCTCGAGCAGTGCCTGCGTCAGCTCGGTGCGCTCGAGATCGTGCAGGGTCCGCAGGGCGAGCAGCGCTTGTGGACCGCGGTGCCGGAGGATGCGCCGTTCGACGTGGTCGTGGCCAAGGCGAAGTCTGCGCGCATCGATGTGCGCCAGAGCATCGCGAAGTTCGTCGAGACCCACGCGGCCTGAGCGAGCGCCGCCGCGGCGCGCCGATCGCCTCGACGCAACGACCCCCGCAGCGACCGGACGGTGCCGGCGATGCGGGGGTCGAGTCGTCTCGCGACCGCTCAGGTCTTGTCGAGCTTGCCGACGAGGCTCAGCGTGAACGATGCGCCCATGTACTTGAAGTGGGGGCGCAGCGCGAGGTTGCAGCGGTACCAGCCCGGCTGACCGGGCACCTCTTCGACGCTGATCTTGGCCGCGCGCAGCGGCTTGCGGCTGCGCACCGCCGGCGCCGGGTTCTCCATGTCGGCGACGTACTGGCTGATCCAGATGTTGAGCTCGCGCTCGAGGTCCGCGCGCTCCTTCCAGCTGCCGATCTGCTCGCGCTGCATGACCTTCATGTAGTGGGCCAGCCGCGTGATGATGAACATGTACGGCAGCTGCGTGCCGAGGCGGTAGTTGAGCTCCGACGCCTTGCCCTCGGGCGTGTCGGCGAAGATCTTGGCCTTCTGGCACGAGTTCGCGGAGAAGAACGCCGCGTTGTTGCTGTCCTTGCGATAGACCAGCCCGATGAAGCCCTCTTCCGAGAGCTCGTACTCGCGGCGCTCGGTCAGCTGGATCTCGGTCGGGATCTTGGTCTGGATCTCGCCCATCGCCTTGTACTGATGCAGCGGCAGATCCTCGACCGCGCCGCCGGACTGCGGGCCGATGATGTTGGGACACCAGCGGTACTTCGCGAACGAGTCCGCCACGCGGGTCGCGAACGCGATGGAGGCCGGGCCCCACAGGTACGCGTCGTGGTTGCCGATGGCCTCCTCCTCGAAGTTGAAGGACTTCACCGGGATCGTGGCCTGGCCGTAGGGCAGGCGCAGCAGGAACCGCGGCATGCACAACCCGACGTAGCGCGCGTCCTCGCTCTCGCGGAAGGCGTGCCAGCGGGCGTACTGCGGGCCCTCGAACAGCGACTTGAGGTCCTTGAGCTTGGGCAGGTTCTCGAACGACTCCTCACCGAAGAACGCCGGGCCGGCGTTGGCCATGAAGGGCGCGTGCGACATCGTCGCGACCGCGGCGCAGTTCTGCAGCAGCTGCATGTCCTGCGGACCGGGGCCGAAGTCGTAGTTCGAGACCATCATGCCGACCGGCTTGCCACCGAACGTGCCGTACTCCGCGGAGTAGACCGTGCGGTACAGGCCCGACTTGGGGATCTCGGGCGAGTCCTCGAAGTCGTCGATGAGGTCCTGCTTGCTGCAGTTGAGCACCTCGACGCGGATGTTCTCGCGGAAGTCGCACTTGTCGACGAGGTACTTCAGCCCGCGCCACGCCGACTCGAGCTGCTGGAACTGCTTGTTGTGCAGGACCTGGTTGATCTGCGCGGACAGGCGCGAGTCGATCTCCGCGATCATCACGTCGACCGCGGCCTTGTCGATCTTGCGGTACTTGTCCGAGGACGTCAGCACCTCGGTGATGAACGCGCTGATGCCCTGCTTGGCGATCGCGTAGGTGTCCTGGTCGCTCGGGGTGACCTTGGCTTCGGACAGGATCTGGTCCAGCAGCGAGCCCTCGGAGAGGGTCGTCGCTGCGCCGCCGGTGCTCTGCTGTTGCTCGTCTGCCATCGTCGTTGCCCTCAGCCTTCACCCTTGTCGATACCGAGCTCTGCCATCAGCTTCTTGCGCGACTCCTCGTCGCCGAGCAGCTTCTCGAGCGCCTTGCGGAACTCGGGCTTGTTGCCCAGCGGGGACTTGAGCGCGGTCAGGGCGTTGCGCAGCTCCATCAGCTGCCGCAGCTCCGGGACCTGCTGCAAGATGCCCTCGGGCGAGAAGTCCTTCATGGTCTTGAAGTCCAGGCTCACCGCGAGCTCGGCACCGTCCTCGCCCGAGAGCTTGTCGGGCACGGTGATGTCGATGTGGAGGTCGTGCTTTTCCATGACCTCCTCGAAGTTGTCCTTGTCGATGTTGATCGGCTTGCGATCCTCGAGCTGCCGATCGTCCTTGCGGCCGGTGTAGTCACCGATCGCGAGGATCTTGAGCGGGAGCTCCACCTCCTCGGCGCCGTCGGTGGCGGGCTTGTACACGATGTTCACGCGCTCTTTGGGCGCGACCGAAGCTTCCTTCGCCATGACTTCCTCGCTCGAGGGGTTGGGGCTCGCGCGGATCGGGGATCCGCGACGAGGCTGCCGAGGCTAGCACGAAGGCTCGTGCAGCCGGGAGGGGGCAAACGCTGCGCTCAGCGGCCGCGACGGACCGCCCGGACCCCGGACGGGGTCACGATCGGCGGTCTGATCGTGACCGACACGAACAGCGGCAGGTCGTACCGGGCCTGGTCGGCGTTCACGTCGAGCCACTCCCGCAGCTCGGTGGAGTCGAGCCACGCCAAGCCCGGGCTTCCGTACGGCGTGGGCGCCTCCAACGGCGAGCGACGCAGGGTCTCCCAGAAGGCGGCCGCGAGCTCGTTGACCGCGGTCTCGCTGATGCCCTCGGGTGCCGGGGTGCGAAACAGGGCCTGGTGGACGAAGTTGATGATCTCGGGCAGTGCCATGGCGTGACTCCGGACGGGTCGGACGGAGCTTGCAGTATGCCCGGGCGGGCCCGGGCCGGACACTTAAAGTGGAGGCGGGTTCGGTGGCCGGCCGGCCGCCCGGAAAGCCAGCAGGCCGCGGTCGATCGCGCTTGCGAGTGCCTGCGCATCCTCTTGTCCCGCGCGCTGTGGCCCCGGCGGGTCCGCGAGCGGGTCCGCCCGGTGCCCCAGCCGCGGCGCGAGCCAGCGCGCGGCGTCGGCGATCGAGTCGGTGTGGAGAATCGGCACCGGCCGGCGCGAGATCAAGTTGATGGTCGAGGTGATCGCGCGTGCGGCCGCGATCCAGAAGCCCGCGCCGAGCAAGATGTTCGCGGTGCAGCGCAGCCGCGTGCCCAGGTCTCGGATCTGTGCCGCACCGACCACGCGGGCCTCGTCGGTCGCGATGGTGTCGTGTTCGATCACGTTCACGGTCGCGATGCCGTCGCGATGCTGCTCCAACATGCGATCGGTCTCGGGGAACAGCGCGCGCACGTCGGTGGCCGTGACCTCGACGCGCCAGTAGGACACCATCACGTTGCCGTACGCGAGCCAGCCCATGTTGGGGCTGATGCGGCGCAGCGGCAGCTCCTGCGATACCACGGCAGCCATGCTACCCGCTCGCGCGCGCGGCAGCAGCTGGCATGGGCCGGCCCGCAGGCGAACCATCGCGGTCGGCACCGCTTTCGGGCCACAGGGTCGGCGCGCGCGCGGCTCCATCGGCGGGCCGTCGCCGCGCGAGCACGGCCCGAACGCGCGTCGGCGTCACCGTGGCGAGCACGGCGTCGCGGCGGCACACCGACGAGGACATGCCACGTACGCGCGTCGTCCTCTCGCTCGCCTCGTCGTCGTTGCTCTCGTGCGGCTCGCCCACGCCCATCGCTGGAACCGGTGAGGGCAGCGGTGAGTCGGGTTGGGACGCCCAGACGAGCACCGGTACCACCGCAGCCGATCCCGCGGATCCCCAGGGCACGGGCACCGGCGGTGGCGGAGGCTCCGACAGCGGCGAGCCGCCGCCGGCGAGCTGCGACCAGGTCGATCCGCCCGACCTCGCCGGCGTCGATGCCGATGGCGATGGCGTCGACGGCACGGTCTGCGCGTCGCTGTTCGTCGATCCCACGCTGTGGGTGCCCGGCAACGACGGCACCGTGCCGAGCAAGCCGCTGGCGACGATCTCCGATGCGATCGCGCGCGCGAGCGAGTACTCACCGCCACGCGCGGTGCTGGTCGCTGCGGGCGACTACGCCGAGACCCTCGATCTGCGCGGCGGCGTGTCGATCTACGGCAGCTACACCGCGGGCTTCGCCGCCCGCGATCTCGAGACCCCGACGCGCGTCACCGGTGTGCTGCCGTGGGCGGTGGTCGGGCGCAACCTCTCCGACGACGTGTGGCTGCAGGCGCTCGAGCTCGTGGGTCCCGACGCGACCGAGCCCGGTGCGAGCGCGACGGCGGTGCTGCTGGTCGACAACCCCGCGGTCCGCGTCACGCTCGAAGGCCTGCGCATCGTCGCGGGTGCGGGCGGCGAAGGCGAGGTCGGCTTCGATGCACCGCCCGCGGTCGCCGGCCTGCCCGGGCTGCACGGCATCCAGGGCGGCGAGGGTGGCTTCGCGAACTGCAGCGGTCACGGTGGTGACGGTGCGGTGGGCCTGGTGTGTCCGCCGGTGCCGCCCGCGGACGGGGACGACGTGCTCGCCGCGCTCGGGGGCGCCGGTGGTGCGGTGCCACCGGGTGACTGCATGGGTTCGGTGTGCGGCGAGCACTCGATCGAAGGCGGCGATGGATCGCGCGGTGGGGACGGCACGCTCGGCGACGGAGGCATCGCGGCGCTCGCTCCGGGTGAGCTCGGCGAGGACGGCTCGTGGGTCGCGTGGTCGCCGACCACGGCGACCGCGGGCCTGCCGGGTGCCGGTGGCGGCGGTGGTGGCCCCGCGAGCTACGATGTCGACGGCGCGAGCTGTGGTGGCGTGCCGCAGGTGACCAACGGCGGCATGGGCGGAGGCGGCGGTGCCGGCGGCTGCGGCGGTGCCGGCGGACAACCCGGCGGCGCGGGCGGAGCGTCGATCGCCGTGGTCGCGGTCGACAGCGGGCTGGTGCTGCGCTCGACCACCATCGTGCGGGGTCGCGGCGGCGACGGTGGTCGCGGCGGCAACGGTGGCATGGGCGGCTTCGGTGGCGCCGGTGGGCTGGGCTCGATCGGCGAGGGCGTGATGGGCGTGCAAGCCGGTCGCGGTGGTGATGGCGGAGGCGGAGGCGGAGGCGGAGGCGGTGCCGGCGGTTGCGGCGGCATGTCGATCGCGATCGCCCGCCGCGGTGCCGGCAGCTACGTCGCGACCACGCTGGCGGTGGAGTCCGGCGAGGCCGGCACGCCGGGGGCGGGCGGACAGGGCGGCGTGTCGCCGAGCTGGCCGGTCATGCACGCGCCCGACGGTGAGCCGGGTTGCGAGGCCGCGGTGGTCGAGCTGCTCGAGCCGTGATCACGGTGGTGGGCACTTGCCCGCCGGTGCCGAGGCGAGCGCGACGATCTCGTCGGGCGACAGCGCACGATCGTAGATCGTCAGCTCGTCGATCAATCCCTGGAAGAACGCGCCGACCTCGGGCCCATCGGCCCGGGACGCACCGATGGTGATGCCCTCGACGTCGTGCACCTGCGGCGCGACGACGCCGGCAGGGAACGATACGCCGTCGACGAACAGCAGCAGCGCGTCGCCGTCGCGCGACGCGGCGACGTGGGTCCACGTCCGCGTGGTCGCCGGGCCGTCGGACGCGGCCACGATGCTCTGGTCGAGCCGGCAGCCGTTGTCGGACGCGCCGAGGCAGAACCACCACTGGTGGAGGTCGCGCTGGATCAGCACCATCCACCCGTCGGCGTTGGCCGTGGGCGCTTCGTAGGCCATGCGCGAGATCAGTGCGGCGTCCGCCTCGGCGCCGGTGACTCCGTCGGCGACGCGGACCCAGCCCTCGATCGTGAATGGACCGGCGCCCAGTGCCAGCGACGCGGGCGCGGCGATGTCGACGTACGCGGTGCCGTCCAGCGCGAGCGCCTGGCCGAAACGACCCGGCGCGTAGTCCAACACGCCCACCGCCGCGCCGTCGGCCTGCTCGGTCTCGTCGGCGAGGTCGCCCTCGAAGCGCCACCACGCGCGCAGACCCGGCGGCGGCGGCATGCAATCGGGGCCGCCGCTGCTCGAGCCCGACTCGCCGGTGGCGGTGGCGCTCGGGTTGCTGCTGCTGCTGTCGGCGACGTGGCCGCTGCTGCCGGTCTCGCCGGTGCCGACGCGCGTGGTCGCGCCGGAGCTCTCGCCGCGGCTGGTGCTGCCGCCCGTGCTGGCCGACGCGCTGGTGCCGTCGATGGTCGGGCTCTCGCCGAAGCAACCTGCGAGTGCAACCGCAGGCAGCCACATCGCGCTCGCGCGCATGCAGGCTCGCGCCCTCGTCACCGCCCCACGATAGCACTACAGCTCGAGCGCGAGCAGCTCCAGCCCAGATCGGGCCGCCACGGCGGTGGCCGGACCCGGCGCCAACGCAAAGGCGTCGCCGGGCCCGATCGCGATGGGCTCGGCGCCCGGGCGCTGCAGCGTCGCGTCGCCCGCGAGCACGTAGGCGAACGCGAGCTCGCCCGCGTTGGACCACGACCAAGTGGTGCCGTCGTCGAGTCGCAGCGCGCGGGCGCGGACGAGCCCGGCCGAGGGATCGTGCAGGCCGAGGTCGCGCGCGATCGCGGCCGGCTCGCGCAGTCGCTCGCGCGGCGAGCCCTGGGCGCGGTGGAACCAGAAGCGCTGATCGCCGAAGTCGCGATCGACGCGTACGACGTCGGTCGGCAGCGTCATGGCGGGATCGCTGTGGGTCTCGTGCGCCGCGGGGCTCGCGAGCTCGAGCACCTCCGTCTGCGGCGCGCACGCGAGCACGCGATGGCGGATCCCGGGCGGCTGCAGCACCGCGTCGCCGGCTTCCATCACGATCGGCGGGCCCTGGTCTTGGTACACCACGCGCACCCAGCCGCGCAGACACACGATGAGCTGCACGCGGATGCGGTGGTGGTGCACCCAGTCGGGCACGTCGCCGCCGTGCTCGAGGCGGATCTGCGAGATCACGAAGCGGCCGCCGTGGCGCGCGGGCAGCAGGTCGCGGTAGGCCATGCCCGCGCGACCGTGCTGCCAGCCCGCCTCGCCGGCGCGGACCAGCGTTGCGACGGGGCAATTGTCGGGCACGTGCAGCGGCGACGGTGCGACGAAGCGCACCCGCGTGCCGCCCGGCGAGACCTGCTCCGCATCGGTGGCGGCGTCGACGTGCAGCCGCAGCGGCACATCGTGTGGGCCGCGACACAGCCGCAACCGCAGGCCGAGCCCCGCGATCGCGACCTCGTCGGGATCGTCGGCCGGGATCACGCGCACGACCGTGAAACCGAGCGCGTCGAAGAACGCGAGCTCGGCGGCAAGATCGACGCAGCGCAGCTCGACCTCCGCGATGGGGCTGGACATCGCGGTCGAGCATGCCCCAGCGGCGCGGCGGCTGGCGTGCTCGCGCGCGGCGGCCCGAACCGCGCGGCAGCGGCGGTTACCGATGCTCCATGCGAACGGCGACGAGGGCGGGGTGGCGCGGGTGGCTCGTGCTCGTGGCGACGGCGTGCGGGCCCTCGGGCGCCGGCGCGGGCGGGGACGCGGGCGAGAGCGGATCGTCGGGCTCCGGCGCCGGCACGACCGCGGCGGCGTCGATGAGCAGCACGAGCGCGGCGACCACGGCGGCGAGCACGGGCGACGCGTCGTCGAGCTCGGGCGAGGGGGACATCGAGACGGGCGCCTCGAGCGAGACCACGGCGACCGAGTCGTCGTCGTCGTCGTCGTCGTCGTCGTCGTCGGGCGCGAGCAGCGAGACGGGCGACGCACCCCCGTGCGAAGCGGTGATCGATCTGCAGGCCTGCTTCCAGGCCGGCTGCGTCTTCGGCGTGTACGACGATACCGGCTGTCACGCGCCGTTCGACGATGCGCAGTGCGCCGCGCACGGCGACGCGCAGACGTGCCTCGAAGCCTTCTGCGACTGGGATCCGCTGCGCACGGCCTGCAGCGCCAACGTCACCGGCGACTGCGCCCAGATCGAGGATCCGCTGCTGTGCCTGTACAGCGAGTGCATCCCTGTCGACGGGAGCTGCTACGAGCCGGGCACGGCGCCGTGCGATGCGCTGACGGGGACGATCGAGTGCGTGATGAACCTCTGCAACTGGGATGATCTGGCGCTGCTGTGCTCGTGATCAAGCGCGGCGAAACGGTGGTGTTTCGCAATGGTTGATGCAGGACCCGGGCGCCGCGACCATCACCGGATCATGAGACATGCATTCCTATGGTTGGCGTGCGCGGCGGCCTGCGGCGGCGACTCGGGCACCGCGAGCGACACCGGCTCCGAGGCCGGCACCAGCGGGGCGTCGCAGGGCAGCTCGGGGGACGCCGACGGCAGCGAGGGGAGCTCGGCCGCCGCGACCACGGGCACCGACGGCGGCAGCAGCGGGACCGACGGCGGCAGCGGTGGATCGTCCGGGTCCTCCGGCGGCTCGTCGGGGTCGACCGGTGCGGCCGACGGCTCGAGCAGCGGTGAGTCGTCGACCACCGGCGTGCTGCCCGATGGTTGCGCCGGCATCGACGTGATCGAGCTGCTCGACCCGATGGTCACGCCGATCGACGCCGCGAGCTGGTTGCCCGGCGGCAGCGTGACGGTCGGCGCGACGCTGTCCAACGACGGACCCGACTTCCTCGACTACCCCAGCATCGTGGTCGAGAGCGACCACGACCTGGTGACCTCCGCGTCGCCGAACAACTCGTTGTTCGGGATCCTGCAGGGGCAAGCCGTGCCGCTGTCGGTGGTGTTCGACGCCGACGCGTCGGTGCCCTCGGGCACGCAGGTCACGTTCACGATCCGCATGGCCACGTTGGACACGGTGTGCCCCAACGGTGCGGTGGTCGAGGTCGTCGGCACGGTGCAGTGAGCACGGTGCCGACGATCCCCGGTGCGATCAGTTGGTGCAGTAGGTCGCCGAGCAGCTGGTCCACAGCGTGCCCGACGAGCACGACGACGAGGTCTCGTACCAGCCGTCGCCGCGGCCGAAGGCGTTGCGCGCGGCCTGGGCGCAGCTCCAACAGCTGCTGCCCGCGACCCAGGTGCTGACGGTCGAGCACACGCCGCCGATCATCTCGATCTCTTCGAGGCGGAACGCGTCGCCCTCGGCCTGGGCGGTCCACGGCGGCGCGATGCCGGCCGCGTCCGCGAGATCGAAGCCGACCGCGAGCGCATCGTCGCAGGCGGCGGTGTGGGCCGCGTCGCCGGCGGCCGCGTCGGCACCGGCGGTCGACTGCGCGACCAGCTCGCCGCCGTCGCAACGCAGCGAGCCGGCGTCGTCGGTCCACGAGACCTCGGCGGCGTGTCCGTGCAGCGACACGGTCATGTCGGTGATGCCGCGCGCGTCGTCGATCGCGACGTGACCGACGGGGTCGCCGGCCGGGTCGAGCAGGGCGAACCCGTCGTCGTCGCGCTCGATCGCATCGACGCCGAAGCGTGACAAGTCGAGCTGTTCGATGCGGCGCTCGGGCGCGTGCGCGTCGTCGGCGTTGTCGCAGGCGACGGTGGTGAGGGTGGTCGCCAGAAGGCACAGGACGGTGGAGATTCGCAGCATGGGGTGGCTCATCCGCCCCTGCAGATGCTGGCCGCGGCCAGCGGTTCGCCGGCCGGGCGACGATCGTCGGTGGGCCGCCACCGGCCCGGCTGCGCGCCTGCGCGCACCTGCGCCAAAATGCCGACCGGGTTTGCAACGCCGGTCGCGGCGCGTGTCATCCGGGGGCGATGACCCTTCGACCCCTGACGCCAGCTCTGGCCCTGACCCTTGCCCTGCTCGCCTGCGAGGCCGACGACGGCACGCCTGCGGACACCGATGCTGCGACCGACACCGACGCCGGCACCGACGCCGGCACCGACACCGCGGCCGACGCGTCGGCGGGGACCGGCGACACCAGCGGTGATCACTGCCAGGCGCCGCAGGGCGCGACGGTGCTCGCCGACTGGGCCGTGTACGGCGCGCCCACCAGCCCCGGCGACGGCACCAGCGTGCTGCGCGAGATCGCGTTCGACAGCACGACCATGTACTTCCGCGCCGACGCGCAGATCTACGCGCTCGACCGCGCCGGCGGCACCGCGACGTCGGTGTTCACGTGTCCCGGTGACCTCGGCGTGATCGGCTGCTCGCTCGCGCCCGTCGACCCCGACACCTACGTGGTGCTGACCGAGAACGGCGTCGTCGATGCGACGGGCGCTGCGATCGCCTACCCGGCGTGGGCCGACACCAACGGCAACCCGGTGCCGCCGACCGCGTCGATCGTCTTGCCCAACGGCGATCGCATCGGTCGCTACGACCAGCTCGACGACTCGTTCGTGCCGACCACCACCGACTGGGTGCGGTTGTCACCCGGCGCTGCGATGGCCGAGAGCCTGGTCGGCGGGGTGGGCGGCGGTGGCGGACGCGGCATGGTCTACGGCGCCGGCGTGATGTGGACCAACGCGCACTCGCTGGGCGGCGGCAACCGGCCCGACCCCGACGACATCTGGAAGGTCGACTTCGGCGGCGACATCGGCCCGATCTCGATCGACAAGCCCGGCGAGCTGCTGCTGGTGACCGACAACTACGCGTACTTCATCCGCGATCGCGCCGATGAGCTCGGCGAGCGCGGGGTCTGGCGCGCGCCGGTGGCCGGCGGCAGCGCGGAGCGGGTCGGCGGGATCGTGCCGCTGTACGGCCAGGCGGTGGCGTCCGGCGGCACGGTCGCGTTCGAAGATGCCGGCACGCTGTACTCGATCGACGACACCGTCGGCGCGGCGTTCATCCATGTGCTGGAGCTGCCGGTCACGACCACGATCGATCACTCGTGCACGGTGCAGGGCCTGGCGATCCGCGACGGGGAGATCTACAGCTCGCTCTTCGACGAGGCGCACAACGAGGCGCTGGTGTTCAAGGTCGCGGTGCTGTAGCGGACACGGCGCGATCGCTGCCGCGCGAGGCTCAGCCCGGCGGCAGCGTAGCCAGCCAGGTCTCGATCGGCGCGATGAACTCGGTCCAGTCGCCAGGCAGCGCGCGGTACTCGTCGATGGCCGCGCGCGCGAGCGTGCGCGCGCGGGCGGTGTCGCGGCGCTGCTGCGCCAGCGTGCGGGCCAGCGCCCAGCGGGTGTGCGCGAGGTTGGGCAGATCGAAGCGGCCCGCGTCGAAGATCGCGAGTGCGCGCTCGAGCAGCGCCTGGGCCTCGGGCACGTGGCCGCGCAGCAGCTCGATCTCCGCCAATCCCGTCAGCGGTCCGGCGATCTCCGAGCGGCGCCCGTCCCCCCACGACTCGCCGATCGCGATCGCACGACCGAAGCGCTCGGCCGCGCGATCGAGATCGCCGCGTCGCTGCGCGATGATGGCGAGGTTGGTCAGGTGACCCACCGCGAACGGGTGGTCCGGGCCTTCGTTGTGCTCGATCACCGCCAGCGCCCGCTCGAGCAGCGGCTCGGCGCCCGCGTGGTCGTCGAGCGACATGTGGTAGGCGGCGAGGTTGCCCAGCGCGAGCGCGCAGTTGCGGTGGTCGGGGCCCAGTGCGCGCTGCCAGATGTCGAGTGCGCGCTCGGTCATGGCGATCGCGCCTTCGAGGTCGCGCGCGCCGGCACGGGAGCGCGCGACGTTGAGCAGGCTGTTCGCCACGTGGGGGTGCCACGGGCCCAGCGCGGCTTCGCGGATCGCGAGCGCTCGCTCGTGGTGCTCGCGCGCCTGGGCCACCGCGCCCATGCGCTCGAGCGCCGCGCCGAGGTTGCTCTCGTCGAGCCCGACCGCGGGGTGATCGGCACCGAGCAGGCGCACGTGGATCGCCAGCGCGCGCCGCAGCTGCGCCACCGCGGCCGCGGGATCCTCGAGGTGCATCGCCTCGGCGGCGGCCAGGGCTGCGCCACGCAGGTCGTCGGGCTCGCCGAGCCGGACCAGCAGCGCGCCGGCCGCGACGGCCCACACGCGGGCCTGCGGACGGTCGCCGGTCTCCTGCAGTGCCGCCATGAGCCCGAGCATCGCGTCGAACGCCGCAGCGTCGTCGCCCGCGGCGATCGCCGCCACCACGGCGCGGCGCCCGAGCTCGACCGCGCCGGCGTGATCCCGCAGCGCATCGCGAGCCTGCATCGCGACCACGAGTGCGCGCGGCTCGAGCGGATCGCCCACGCCCGGCACGATCTCGTCGAGCAGGGCCTCGATCGCCTGGCCGGCCTGCGCCGGTCGATTCGCGTCGAGCAACGCGGCTGCAGCGGTGAGCCGCGCGGTGCGTGCCTGCCGATCGGCGTCGGGGTCGACCGCGCCGCGCCGTCGCAACGCGGTCTCGTCGAGGCAGTCCGCGGGTGCCGGCAGGCCCGCGGCGGCCTCCGCAGCACCCTGCAGCACCTCCGCGTCGGCCTCGGCCAGCACCGTGGTCAACGTCGCCAGCCACGCGCGCCGCTCGGCGAAGCACTGTTGCGCGCGCGCGCCCAGCTCGGTCGTCGTCGTGTGGCTCAGCGTCACCGCACGACAGCTCTGCTCGCGCGCCGACGACCACGCCTCGGCCCAGCCATCGATCGTCGGCAGCACGCGCTCGACCGTGGCCGGCGCATACGACGGTCCCACCGCCAGCAGGCCGTCGCGGACCCGCGTGCGCGCGTCGTCGTTCCACACCTCGGCGATCGACGCCGCCGCCTCGGTGCAGGCGCGCGTGGTCGCGGCGCGATCGAGCGTCCATGCCGCGACCGCTGCGGCCGCGCCACCGATGGCGAGGCCGGCGACGAGCCAGCGCCGGCGCGCGCGCGAGGGATCGCGGTCGAGCGCAGCGACGAGTGCATGCATGGACGTGTGGCGCTCGTGGGGTGCGACCGCGAGCCCGCGGCGCAGCACCGCGGTGATCCACTTCGGCACCCGGCTGTCGCGCGGAGGCTCGCGCATGCGGCCCTCGGTCAGGTTGGCGAACAACGCCGAGCGTGTGGTGCCCTCGAACGGTCGCTCGCCGTGCAGGGCCTCCCACAGCGCCACGCAGAACGCGAACTGATCCGCGCGGGCATCGACCGCGTCCCCGCGCAGCTGCTCCGGGGCCATGTACGCGGGCGTGCCGACGACCGAGCCGGCCTGCGTCAGCACCGTGCGCAGCACCGGATCGCTCGCGCCGGCGGACTCGGAGGCCGGTGACCACGACTCCTCGGTCGGTTCGCGCGTCTGGGTGCGCGCGAGCCCGAAGTCGAGCACGCGCACGCGGCCGATGCCCGCGTCGTGGGGATCGACCGCGATCATCGCGTTGTCGGGCTTGAAGTCGCGATGCACCAGCCCGACCGCGTGCGCGGCCGCGAGCCCCAGCGCGGCCTGGCGGTAGCCCGCGAGCACCTCGGGCCACGCGCGCTGCCGCTGCCACTGACCCAGGGTCTGACCCGCGACGAACTCCATCGCGATGAAGGCGCGGCCGTGGTCCTCGCCGACCTCGTAGATCTGCGCGACGTTGGGATGGCTCAGCCGCGCCATCGCGTGGGCCTCGCGCGTGAGGCGACGGCCGGTGACGTCGCTGAGCTCGCGCCGCAGCAGCTTGACCGCGACCTTGCGATCGAGCTCGGGATCGTAGGCCGCGAACACCAGGCCCATGCCGCCCTCGGCGATGCGCTCGATGACGACGAAGCGGCCGATGCGGGTGGGGCTCGACGCGGCGGCACCGAGCAGGCGCGCCTCGACGGCGGCCTTGGCCTGGCGCAGCGCCAGCGGATCGGGGCGCGGCGCGAAGCCCTCGAGCCCGACGGGCTCGGTCGGCTCGGGGATCGTGCGCGACACCGACATGGGCCGATACTGCCCGATCACAGCCGCGTGATGCGAGTCGCCGCCGCCGCAGCGTAGGGCGAGAGCGCGGCGAGGTGCGCCTCGAGTGCGTCGACGTCGAGCGCACCGCCGGTGCGTTCGGTGCCCTCGCGGAGCACCGAGAAGCCGTCGCCGCCGTCGGCGAGGAACGAGTTCACGGTGACGCGATAGCTGCGAGCGGGATCGAGCGCCACGCCGGCGACGGTGATGCTCGCGGGGTCGATGCGATCGCCCAGCGGGCGCGTGGGATCCCAGCGGTATGCGAGCGTGGCCGACGGCTGCAGGATCACCGCCAGCTCGCCCATGCCCGAGACGCGCCACTGCTGCTCGAGCACGGCCTCGAGCTGCGCGCCGGTGAGCGAGAGCGTCACGAGGTTGTTGCTGAAGGGCTGCACCGCGAACAGCTCGCCGTAGGTGACCTGGCCGAGGCCCTCACCGCCCGAGACCTGCTCGAACACGAGGTCGGTGCGGATACCGCCCGGGTTCATCAACGCCAGCTCGGCGCCGGCGGCGGCCGAGGCCGCGAGCTGTGCGTCCGCGATCATGTCGCCCAGCGCCGACTCGCCCGCGAGGTTGGCCGCGCGCACGATGCTGGCGGTGATGCTGCCGACGATGCGGTTGGCGAACGGCGCCGCGAAGGCGTCGTAGCGGCCGATGAGCGCGGTCTGACCCGGATCCTGCGCGACGTCGCGGGTGACGATGACGTTGTTCGCGGACTTGTGGACGATCTCGCCGCTGGCCTCGTCGACCACGAGATCGATGTCCGTGACCAGGCGGCCGAAGCTGGCCGCGGAGGTGACGATCTTGCCGTCGATCTCGCAGACGTGCGCAGCGTTGGTGTGACCGGCGACGACCACGTCGACCGCGTCGTCGAAATTCTGCACGACGTCGAACAGCGGCCCCGAGATGCCGACGCACTCGTTGAACAGGCCGGTGGTGAAGCCGCCCTCGTGCAGCAGCACGACGATGGCCTCGACACCCTGCGCGCGCAGCTCGGGCACCAGCGCGTTGACGGTCTCGGCCTCGTCGAGAAACTGCAGCCCGGCCACGCCCGACGGCGTGGTGACCAGCGGCGTGCCCTCGAGCGTCATGCCGATGAAGGCCACCGAGGCGTTGCCGAAGCGGCGGATCTCGTACGGTGGCAACAGCGGCTCACCGGAGTCGGTGTCGATCACGTTGGCCGCGAGGTACGAGAACGCGGCGCCGGCGAAGTCGTCGCCGTCGCGGCAGCCGTCGACGGGATGGCAGCCGCCCAGCTGCATGCGCAGCAGCTCCTCGGGGCCCTCGTCGAACTCGTGGTTGCCGACGCTGGCGATGTCGAGTCCCAGCAGGTTCATCGATTCGATGGTGGGCTCGTCGTGGAACAGCGCCGACAGCAGTGGCGTGGCGCCGACGACGTCGCCGGCGGCGACCACGAGCGTGTTGGGGTTGGTGGCGGCGAGCGCCTGCACGTGCGTCGCCATGAACTCGACGCCACCGGCGTCGACGCGATCGGTCGTGGGGTTGGGACCGGTCTGGATGCGGCCCGACGAGCCCGACGGCGGGCGCAGGTTGCCGTGGAAGTCGTTGAACGCCAACAGCTGCACCGCGACCTCGCCACAGACGATGCCCTCGTCGGTGACATAGGCCTGCAGGCGCTGCAGCGCCTTGGGTCCGATGTGCTTGATCGCGTCGAGCTGCGCGAGGTCGGCGAACCAGCGGTCGTCGGCGGTGCCGAGCGTGCCGTCGGGGCCCTCGCGCCAATCGATGATCCCCTGTGCGGCCTGCTTGTTGAGCGCGACGTCGTCGTCGAGTGTCGCGAAGTCGGCGGAGTTGGCGAGCTTGAGCACGGGGCACGAGGCCGCGACCCCGTCGGCCTTGCCGCTGCCGAAGCTCGCGTCCGCCTCGTCGAGCGGGTCGTCGCCGGCCGGCTCGGGCTCGGCGGCGCACGCCGGTGCGAAGAGGGTGAGCAGGGCGGCCAGGGGCAACGGGCGGTTCACGGCGGTGGTGGTGCCGACTCCCACCCATTCCATTCGCGGCCCGCGGTCGATTTCTGCGCGCCGCGACGCAGCCGCGCGAAAGGCGTGCTATGCGGGCGGTCGGTGACCGACTTCGAGCTGCTCGACGCCTGGGCCGGCGGCGACATGGTCGCGGCCAAACAGCTGATCGACCGCCACTTCGAGGCGCTCTACTGCTTCTTTCGCAACAAGCTCGGCAACGACGAGGTCGAGGATCTCGTGCAGGACGTGCTGCTCGCGTGCGTGCAGGGCCGCGCCGGCTTCCGCCGCGAGGCCAGTTTCCGCACGTTCCTCTTCGCGACCGCGCGGCACCTGCTGTTCCGTCACTTCCGCCGGATGCAGCGCGACGGCGACCCCATCGATCCCGACCTCGTGAGCGCGGTCGATCTCGCGCCAGGTCCCAGCTCCGTCGCAGCCGAGCGCCAGGAGCAGCGGCTGCTGCTCGCGGCCCTGCGTGCGATCCCGCTCGATTACCAGATCGCGATCGAGCTCTACCACTGGGAGGGCCTCAGCGGCCCCGAGCTCGCCGACGTGCTCGGCATCAGCGAGGCCGCGCTCCGCAGCCGACTCGTGCGCGCCAAGGCCGAGCTCCGCCGCCAGCTCGAACGCATCGCCGCCGACCCGGCACTGCTGTCGTCGACGCTCGCAGGCCTCGACGACTGGGCCGCGAGCCTGCGTCGGCTCGTCGGCGCGACCGGGGCATGACGCTCGCGCGGCGCGGTTGACCTCGAGCGCAGGCGAGCACGGG
>JAIBBS010000153.1 GCA_019694555.1 Nannocystaceae bacterium | reverse complement strand
CGTGATCAGCCCCAGACGGAGCACCGCGCCCAGCCGCGGTGCTCCGCCCGTCACGACCGCCGCCTCAGGGCGCGGTCTTGCCGCTCTTGATCGTCTCCTCGTACAGCTTCGCCCGCGCCACGCCCTTGGCCAGCAGCGCGTCGGCCTTCTTCAGCTCCTCGTCGATCAGCGCCTTGAAGGCCTCCTTGGGCTGCGCGCCGCTGAGGTAGCGGCCGTTGACGAAGAACGCCGGCGTGCCGCGGGCGCCCAGCGTGGTGCCCTGCTTCTGGTTCTCGTCGACCTTCTTGCCCAGCGCGGGGTCGGCGAGGTCCTTCTTGAACTGCTCGACGTCGATGCCGATCTCGCCGGCCCACTTCACGAAGTTCTCGTCGGTGAGCTCCTTGTTGTTGGCGAACAGCAGATCGTGCATCTCCCAGAACTTGCCCTGCTTGCCGGCGGCCTCTGCGGCGAGTGCGGCCGGGCGGGCGCGGTTGTGCATCGGCAGCGCGTTGTGCTTGAACGCGACGCGCACGTCGTCGCCGTAGTCCTTGGCGAGCTCTTGCAGCGTCGGCACCACGCGGTTGCAGAACGGGCACTGGAAGTCGGACCACTCGACGATGGTGACCTTGGGTTCGGCGCCGCCCTTGGCGTGCGCATCGCCGACCTCGACCTTGTAGGTCAGCTTGGGATCGGGCTGGCCGGGGCGCGGCCCCTTGTCGCCGGGCTTGGGCGGGCCAGCGGCGGGCGCCTGGCCGATCTTGGTCTCGAGCGTGTCGAGCTTGCTCAGGATCTGGTCCTGCTTCTGTTCGATGCCGGCGATGGACTCCTGCAGCTTCGCGAACGAGCCGGAACCCTGGCAGCCGCCGAGGCCGGCGAGCAAAAAGCCGATGCTGACCGCACCAGTGATGATCTTCTTCATGACGTCATGACTCCTCGAACGTAGCGATGGTGGTTGGCAGCGCGGACGCTGCCGGGTTGTGTTGCGAACCAAAACGAAGACCCCCGCGGCCCTGACGGGCCGACGGGGGTCGGTGGAGTGCATCGGCGCTCACGCCGACCCCGGAGGGCCGGCGTCGATGCCGGCCGCTATGGTGCGGTCTTGCCGTTCTTGATGGTCTCTTCGTAGACCTTGTCCTTCGCGATGCCCTTGGCGATGAGCGCGTCGGCCTTCTTCATCTCTTCGTCGATGAGAGCCTTGAACGCTTCCTTCGGTTGGGCCCCGCTCAGGTAGCGGCCGTTGATGAAGAACGCCGGGGTGCCACGTGCGCCCAGGCTGGTGCCGAGCTTCTGCTGATCCGTGATCTTCTTGTTGAGCTCCGGATCGGCCATGTCCTTCTTGAACTTCTCGACATCCAGACCGATCTCACCCGCCCACTTGGCGAAGTTCTCGTCGGTCAGATCCTTCATGTTCTCGAAGAGCTTGTCGTGCATCTCCCAGAACTTGCCCTGCTTACCGGCCGCCTCGGCCGCCTGCGCCGCCGGCAGTGCACGGTTGTGCATGGGCAGCGGGTTGTTGTGGTAGACGACGCGAACGTCGCCCTTGTACTCGTCGACGAGTTCCTTGAGGGTCGGACCGACCCTCCCGCAGAACGGTCATTGGAAGTCGGACCACTCGACGATCGTGACCTTCGCGTCGTCGGGGCCCTTGGACCAGCCGGAGACCGGTACCTTGTAGGTGACCTTGGGGTCGGGCTGACCGGGGCGGGGCCCCTTGTCACCCGGCTTCTGCGGCCCGGCGGCGGGTGCAGTTCCGATCTTCTGTTCGAGGGTGTCCAGCTTGGCGAGGATCTGGTCCTGCTTCTGCTCGATTCCAGCGATGGACTCTTGCAGCTTGGCGAACGATCCCGACCCCTGGCACCCACCGAGCAGCAGCCCGGCTGCACCGAGCCACGCGAGGCCCGGCATCTTGGGTTTCATTGGCGGTTCACTCCTTGCGTTCCGTACGAAGTTCTCGTCTGGGAGCGGCGGCCGCGCCCACTGCAGGTGGGTCGAGGTCACCGGCGCTGTAGAACGTCGATGGGGCGCGGAGCATATCGGCGGCCCGAGCCCGGAACAAGCCGCCGGGGCGCCGTGGCGGGCCTCGTCGCGGCGGCGCGCGTGAGCTGGCGCGCATCGATCGCGCGCCGGGCCGGGGCCCGGCGCGGTGGGGCCGGGGGCGCGCGTGCAGGCCAGGCGGGCGCCATGCGACCATCGCAGGCATGGATCGGCTGCAGCGTCGCGACGCGCCCGGGGCCCTGGTGGCCGACGAGGATCTGCCGGTCGTCGCCCGCCTCGCGATCGAGATCCGCTCCGACGGCAGCCGGACCGTGGCGCGCGGCGCCATGGTCGATGCGGCCTCGGGCACCGAGGCCGCGATCCGCGTGGAGGCCGGCAGCCTGGTCGAGCTCGCGGCCAAGCTGCCCGCGGTGATGGCCCAGGCCATGGCCCACACCGTGGCCCAGGCCGCGCGCGACGTCGGTCGCCGCGTCGCCGCGATCCCGCTGCGTCTGTTCAGGCGCCCGCGAGCGCCGTCGCGAACGCGTGGTTGACCAGGGTCGCGGCGGTCTCGACCAGCCCGAACGCGACGGTGTCGTAGGTGTCGCTGGGCAGGTGGTAGTGCGGCGTGGTGTCGCCCGAGACGTACTCCTCGGACAGACCGATCGCGACGAAGCCGGCCTCGCGGAACGCGACGTGATCGGTGAAGCCGGTGTCGGTCACCACCAGCGCGCCCAGCTGCGGCACGCCGTCGGCGACGTCGGCATAGAACTCGAACAGCCCGGGGTCGGGGCGCTCGAGCTCGAGGTTGCGATCGCCGTCGGCGTCGTAGCCGATCTGATCGATGGTGTGCACCGCGACCACGGGCTCGCGATCGGCGACGAGCTTGGCCGCGAACGCGGTGCTGCCGACCAGCCCGAGCTCCTCCTCGTCGAACGCGACCACCAGCACGTCGTGGCTGCGGCACGGCAGCGACATCAGGTGTCGCGCGAGCGCGGTGACGACCGCGACGCCGGTGGCGTTGTCGTCGGCCCCGGGCGCGCCGGGCACGGAGTCGTAGTGCGCACCCACGACGTAGGTGCCGGCCGACGCCCCGGTCGCGGGCACGCGCGCGATGACGTTGGTGCCGGTGCCGTAGTCGTGGGTCTGCACCTCGGTGCCCAGCGCGTCGAGCTGCTCGAACAGGAACGCGGCCACCAGCGCGCGGCGCGTGACGGTGGCGCGATCGGGCAGCAGCGTGCCGCCGAGCTCGGCCGCGCCCGACAGCCGTGCGACGGTGTCCTGCAGCTGCGGCAGCAACCACGCGGGATCGGGCGGCGGCGGCGTGCAATCGATCGCACCGCTGTCGCTGCTGCCGCCGGTGGGATCGCCGGTGCCGCTGCCGTCGCTGCTGCCGGCCACGCCCGAGCTCTCGTGCGGACCGCCGTCGCTCGAGCCCGGGCCGGTGCTGCTGCCGTCGCTGCCCATCGCGCTCGTCATCGACCACGGTGTGCCGCGGCCGGGCTCGTCGCCGCAGCCGCTCGCGAGCGCGAGCACGAGCCACGCGCCGGGGCGCGTCGAGCTCCGTACCACGGCCCGCGAAAGCACGCCGACGACGATACCCGAGCCCGCCCGTGCGCAGGTCGGCCGCGGCCCTGATAGCCTGCCGCGACCGTGTCCATCGCCGTGGTCGGCTTCGGCTGTCGCGTCGCCGCCGCCCAGACCGAGGCGATGCGGCAGGCGCTCGCGCGCGCCGGCATGGACGCGAGCGACGACGCGCTCGCCGCCGGCACCCGCGCGGTGGTGATCAACGGTTGCGCGATCACGGCGGCGGCCGAGGCCGATGCGCGCAGCCTGGTGCGACGGATCGCGCGCGAGCGGCCCGGCACCGCGGTGCTGGCGACCGGGTGTTGGGCCCACGCCGCGGGCGCGTCGATCGCCGCGCTGCCCGGGCTCGCGGCGATCGTGCCGCTGGCCGATCACGGTGCGATCGCGGCGCGCGTGGCCGAGGTGCTCGCGGCCGCGCCCGGCGATCGCACTTTGGTGCCCGCGACGCGGCTGCGACGGACGCCGGCGTCGTCGCGCCCGCCGCTGCGGCTGCTGCCGCCGGTCGCCGACGCCCGCGGGCGCGCGCTGCTGCAGGTCCAAGACGGCTGCGACTACGCGTGCGCCTTCTGCATCGTGCCGCAGCTGCGCGGCGGATCGCGCTCGCTGCCGCTGCCCGAGGTGCTCTCTCGCGCGCGCGATCTGGTGGCCGCGGGCGCCGCCGAGCTCGTGCTCACCGGCGTGCACCTGGGCACCTGGGGCCGCGACCTGGGCGAGCGCGGCGGCGTCGCGACGCTGCTCGACGCGCTGCTGTCGGCGGTGGCCGGTCGCGCCCGCGTGCGGCTGTCGTCGCTCGATCCGCACGAGCTCGACGACGCGCTGGTCGAGCGGCTCGCGGCCGCGCCGGGCTTGTGCCGCCACCTGCACCTGTCGGTGCAGAGCCTCGACGACGGCGTGCTCGCACGCATGCGCCGGGCCCATCGCGCGGCGCCGTTTCTTTCGCGGGTACGCGAGCTGGTCGCGCGCGTGCCCGGGATCGCCATCACCACCGACGTCATCGCGGGTCATCCCGGCGAGGACGAGGCCGCGTTCGCGACCACGCTCGCGCGGCTGTCGTCGCTGCCGCTGGCGGGGCTGCACGTGTTCCCGTTCTCGCCGCGGCCGGGCACCGCCGCGGCGACCATGGCCGATGCGGTGCCGACCGCGATCGTGCGCGCGCGCGCGGCCCGGCTGCGCGCGCTCGATCGCAGCCAGCGCGCGGCGTTCCGGCGCGCGCGCGTGGGCGAGACGCTGGCGCTGGTGTGTCACCGCAGCTTCGACGCGCACGGACGGCTGCCGGCGCGCAGCGATCACGACCTCGCGGTCTTCGTCGCACCGGCCGATCCGGCGCTGCGGGGGCAGCCGATCGGCGCGCGGCTGCAGGACGACGGCGTGACCGCGACGGTGCTGCGATGAGTCGCCCGCGTCGCGCCGCCGTGCCCGAGCCGCAGCCGACGCTCGCGTACGGCCTGGTGTTCCCCGGCCGCGAGGACGCGCTGCAGCAGCTGGCCGCACCGCCGCGCGGCACGCTGACGCTGCGGCGCGAGGCCGCGACCACGCTGGTGGTCGGCGACAACCTCGACGTGCTCAAGCACCTGGCGCGCAGCCACGCCGGGGCGGTCGATGCCATCTACATCGATCCGCCCTACAACCGCGGCGGCGATTTCGTGTACCGCGATCGCGTCGCCGCGCCGCCGTGGTCCGAGTCGGCGCTGCGGGCGGCGCTGCCGGCCGCGGCCCGCCGCGCCGAGGCCCGCCGCAGTGCGCCGTGGCTGGCGATGATGCTGCCGCGGCTGGCGCTCGCGCGCACGCTGCTGCGCGACGAGGGCGTGCTGTTCGTCAGCATCGACGATGCCGAGGTGCACCACCTGCGGCTGCTGCTCGACGAGCTGTTCGGCCGCGAGCGCTTCGTCGCGCAGATCGTGGTGGTCAGCAACCGCGGCGGCCGCGACTACCTGCCGATCGCGATCACCCACGAGTACGTGCTGTGCTACGCCAAGGGCGATGCGCCGCGGCTGGCCGAGCTGCCGCGCGCCGTCACGTTGCCGCACGACGACGCGCGCGGGGCCTACGAGCTCCGCGAGCTGCGCAACCGCAACCCTCGCTTCACGCCGGCGAACCGTCCCAACCTGTCGTATCCGGTGTGGATCGATCCCTCGCGCAGCGACGCGGCGGCGTGCCATCCGGTCTCGCTCACGCGCCAGCCCGGTGCGATCGAGCTGTGGCCGCGCAACCGCGAGGGTGCGCCCAGCGTGTGGCGGTGGGGCCAGCCCAAGCTCGCCGCGGCGCTGGTCGCCGGCGATCCCACGCGCAGCGAGGTGGTCGCGAAGCGGCGCCGCGACGGCGGCTACAACCTCTACGAGAAGCACCGCAAGACCACGACCAAGGCCCGCGCGCTGTGGGACGATCCGCTGCTGCGATCCGAGCAGGGCAGCATCGAGCTGCGCGCCGAGCTCGGCGCGGCGCTGTTCGATCACCCCAAGCCCATCGAGCTGGTGCGCCGCTGCCTCGAGCTGGGCTGCGGCAAGGACGGTCTGGTGCTCGACTTCTTCGCCGGCTCGGGCACCACCGCGCTCGCGGTCGCGGCGCTCAACGCCGCCGACGGCGGTCGTCGCCGCTGCCTGCTGGTGCAGCAACCCGAGCCCACGCCGCCGCGCAGCGCCGCGGCGCAGGCCGGACTCACCGACATCGCCGCGATCGCGGCGCACCGCCTGCGCCACGCGCTGGGTCGGCGCGCGGTCGCGGTCGTGCGCTGCGACGCGCCGACGCTCACGCCAGCGCCAGCGCGAGCGCGCCGATCCACGCCATCGCCGCGACGCTGACCAGCCACACCGCCGTGCGCAGGCCCACGACGCCGGCCCAGTACACCGGCGCGTAGACCACTCGCGCCGCGAGAAACAGCGCGCACGGGTCCGCGAGGCGCTCGGGTGGCACCGCGGCCCAGTGCGCGCCCAAGAGCAGCGCGGCGACCAGCGCGAGGTTCTCGACCATGTTCTTCGCCGCGCGATCGGCCCGCGCCGCGAACGGCGAGGGCTCGGGCAGGGCGTCGCGGTTGCCCAGCGCCACGCGCATGCCCGGCACCGTCCAGCCGCGCGCGCGGCCCAGGCTCGCGACCATCAGCATGGTCCACGTCAAGGCGGCGGCGGCGACGAGCATCGCGTGCGGCGACATGGCGCGCAGCTTGGCGCGGTCGCGGCCGCCGAGCAATCCGCGGCCCGCGGCGCCGGCGTGTTGCCGGGTTTCGCCGCGGGCTGCTAGCCTGCCGCCGCCCATGCGCCGCCGCGTCTTCTCCTCGCTGGTGCCGGGGCTCGCCGCGCTGGGCTGCGCGCCGCAACGCGCCGACGCACCGCGGTCGCCGGGATCGCCGCCCGCCGGCGCACCGCGGGGCCCCGACGACGAGGCCTGGTGGTCGCAGATCGCGGGGCTGTACCCGCCGCTGGACTTCATCAACCTCGAGAACGGCTTCTTCACCCGCGCGGCCGCGCCGGTGATGGATGCGCACCGTCGTGCACGCGACGCGATCAACCGCGAAGGCGCACGCTACATGCGGCTGTCGCTGCTGCCCGCGCTCGAGGCCGTGCGCACGCGCCTGGCGGCGCTGCTGCACACCGTGCCCGAGCAGGTCGCGCTGCTGCGCAACACCACCGAGGCGATGAACCTGGTGCTGCAGGGCCTGCCGTGGCAGCCGGGCGACGAGCTGTTGGGCTCGGACCAGGACTACCCCACCAACGTCGAGATCGAGGACACGCTCGTGCGTCGGCGCGGCGTGGTGCTCCGGCGCGCGCGCGTGCCCGAGGCTCCGGCCAGCGACGCCGAGGTCGTCGACGCGTTCGTGCGCGAGCTCGGGCCGCGCACGCGTGCAGCGCTGGTGACCCACGTGATCCATCTGTCGGGCCAGGTGCTGCCGGTCGCGGCGATCTGTGCCGCACTGCGCGAGCGCGGCGTGCTCGCCATCGTCGACGGTGCCCACGCGCTGGGGCAGCTCGAGGTCGACCCCGCGGGCCTGTCCGCGGACGTCTACGCCGCCAGCTTGCACAAGTGGTTGGGGGCGCCGCTGGGCAACGGCGTGCTGTGGCTGCGGCGCGAGCACATCGCCGCGATCGAGCCGCTGTTCGCCGACACCAGCAAGGCCAGCGACGACATCCGCCGCTTCGAGCACGTCGGCACGCGGCCGGCCCACGACGTCGTCGCGGTCGACGACGCGATCGCGCTGCACGAGCACATCGGTGTGGCGGCCAAGCGCGCGCGGCTGCTGTGGCTGCGCGAACGCTGGGTCGACGCGGTCGCATCGCTGCCGGGCGTGCGGCTGCGGTGCCCGCGGGCCCAGCCGCGCGCCAGCGCGATCGCGACGGTCGCGGTCGAGGGCATGGCCCCCGCGGCGCTGGCCGAGCGCCTGTGGCAGCAGCACCGCATCTACACCGTGGCGATCGAGCACCCGGTGATCCAGGGCGTGCGGGTCTCGGTGCACCCGTCGACCCCGGTGGCCCACGTCGACGCGATCGCGCAGGCACTCGCGTCGTCGTCTCGCCGAGGCCCGGGCGCATGAGCGACGACGGCGACATCAACCTGCGGCACTGGGACGAGCGCGCCGGGTTCCACCTCGACACGCCGATGTACCGCGAGTTCGTCGCGCGGCTGCAGGCGGGCCACGACGCGCTGCTGCCCATCGACGATCGCGTGCTCGGCGACGTGACCGGCCTGCACGTGCTCCACGCGCAGTGCCACGTCGGCACCGACACGCTGTCGCTGGTGCGCCGTGGCGCCGCGGTCGTCGGCGTGGACTTCTCGCCGCGCGCGATCGCCCAGGCGCAGGCCCTGTCGGCGTCGCTGGGCCTGCCCGCACGCTTCGTCGTGGGCGACGTGCTCGATCTCCCCGCCACGCTCGGCGGGCCGTTCGATCTCGTCTACACCTCGTACGGCGTGCTGTGCTGGCTCGGAGATCTGCCCCGCTGGGCGCGGCAGCTCGCGGCGCAGCTGCGCCCCGGCGGTCGCCTCGTGGTGATCGACAGCCACCCGCTGTCGACCGCGATCCTGCCGGGGGGCATCGGTCACGACGCGTTGACGCTGCAGCACCGCTACCTCGGCGACGGCACGCCCGAGCGCTGGCGCGCCGCCGGCAGCTACGCGGATCCGAGCTGCGCGACCGTGCACGACGAGACGATCGAGTGGGACCACAGCCTCGGCGACGTGGTCAACGCGATCGCCGCCGCGGGTCTACGCGTGGAGTCCCTGGTGGAGCACCCCGAGACGTTCTACGGCTTCCACCCGGCGCTGCAGCGCGGCGACGATCGCTTGTGGCGATTGCCGCCGCCGCTGCACGGGCGCTTCCCGCTGACGTTCAGCCTGGTCGCGCGCCGCTGACCGGGCGACTCACTTGCCGCCGGTGGCGAGCTTGGTCATGCAGTCGGCCATCTTGGTGCCGGCCGCGGTGACCTTCTCCGCGTCCTTCGCGTCGAGCTTGGCCGCGGTGGCCGCGTTCTTCTGCAGCCAGTCGGCCTGCTCCTGCGAGGCCTTGGTCGCGCACGCGGTGTCCTTGCACGCGCAGACCTTCTCGGCGAAATCCTCCATCGACTTGACGTACTCCTTGCCGCCGCTGTCACACGAGGGCAGGGCGAACAGGACCAGGACTGCGGTTGCGAGGCGCTTCATGCCGGTGGTGGAGGCGGTCAGGGGAATTTGTGACGCCGGCTGCGTCGAAACTCGGCCCTCCGCCGCGCGATCGCAACGGCGGCGAGCTGGGCTACGATCGCGGCCGGGCAGGGGGCGACGGGCGGATGCGGACGTGGGCAGGGATCGTGAGCGTGCTGGGGCTGCTGGCGACGGCCTGCGGCGCAGACGACGGGGGCGAGGACGGTGGCGGGACCACGGCCGCCTCCGCCAGCGCGGAGGGCAGCGGCAGCTCGGCGGCCGACGGCAGCACCGGCGGCAGCGGCAGCAGCACGGGCGGCAGCAGCAGCAGCAGCTCGGGCGCGGGCGACACCGCCGACGACTCGAGCGTGCTGCCGATGTGCGAGGCCGCCAAGGAAGAGGCGATGTGCATGGCCACCGCCGGCTGCATCTGGAACCCGGCGCCGCCGGGCACCTGCGAGGTGCGCTGCGACTGGATCACCCACGAGGCGCCGTGTGTCGATCACGGCTGCGTGTGGGACGGGGCCAACTGCGCGGACGGCTGAGCCGGCGTCACACCACCCGGGCCGAGCGGCGCAGCAGCGCGTCGATCGGTAGCAGCACCGCGGCCAGCAGCAACAGCGCGGGCCACAGCCGCCAGACCTCGGACGTCACCGAGTCGCCGAGCTTGGGCGAGAGCGTCTGCGGCGCGACCGCGCCGCCGGTGGACTGCGACAGCTGCGACAGGAAGCCGGCGTCCGCGGTGCGGTGGCGCTGCTCGGCGGACGGCGGCGGCGCGAACGTGTGCCGCGCGATGACCTGATCGTCTTTGCCCAGCACCTCGACCGTGTACGTGCGGCCGGCGGTGGTCGGCACCGTCGCATCCCACAGGCCCGGCTCGCGCGCGCGCAGCTCGAGCCCGCGCTTGTCGTCGCCGTCGACGATGCGGGCCCGCACCGCGCCGTCGTCGATCGACAGGCCCTTGTCGTCGCGCCGCGCGACGCGGATGACGGCCTCGCCGCCCTGGGCGCTGACCTCGATCTGCGTGTCGGTGCCCGCGCCGTTGCGCAGCGCGAAGCGAGCCAGCTGCGTCCAGTGGGTGTTGTAGCCGCTCCACGTCAGCCACTCGTCCGACCAGCGCGGGCCCGCGTCGCTGGCCCACGCGAGCACGTGGCCCAGGCCGTAGCGCCACGTGACGAGCAGCGGATGCCCCTCGGCCGCGGCCATCACGATCTCCGCGGTCGGTCGCGCCTCGAGCTGCTGATAGCCCTTGAGAAACGGCGCGCGCTGGTAGTCGATGCCCTCGAGCGCGGGGTGGCGCGCGAGCGTGACCGGTCGGAACGGCGTCTCCTTGAGCGAGCTGTCGACCAGGCGCTCGGTCTCCTGCACGAACAGCGAGCGCAGCTTGCTGGCGTCGGCGGTGAGATAGAAGCGCCCGCCGCCGGCCTTGGCGAGGTCCTTGAGGAACTGCGTGTCGATGTCGTCCTCGGTGCCGATGCCGATGACGCTGGTGGTGATGCCCTCGTCGCGCATGGTGCGGGCGAGCTCCTCGGAGCGGGGGCCGGGGCCGTCCCCGAACGGGATGCCCTTGACCTTCTCCTCGCTGTCGGCGGCGTCGGAGAAGAGGATCACGTGGCGCAGCGGCGTGTCGACCTTGCGCATGGTCGCGTGCGCGGCCTCGAGGCTGGTGTAGACGTAGATGCCGCCGCCGTCGGCGCGGATCCGCAGCACGCGGCGCTCCATGTCGCTGCCGTCGGCGACGGGCTGGAGGTTGACCTCCCAGCGGACCTCCTCGGTCACGCTCATCACCGCGATCTGGTCGAAGGGTCGCAGCAGCCGCATCGACGCGACCGCGCCCTCGTCGGCGAGCTCCATCTTGGTCTTCGACCAGCCCGCCATCGCCGACATGCTGCCGGAGCGATCGAGGATGATGACGATGGTCGCGGCCGACTCGATCTCCTGCTCGACCGGATCGATCTTGACCGGCAGGATCTTCTCGAGCGGCGTGTCGCCGTAGCCGCCCATGTCGTAGGCCATCGGCCCGCCGAGCACGATCAGGCCGCCACCGCCGTCGACCCAGCGCGTCAGGTTGCCCATGAACGCGTCCGAGAGCCCGCGTTCGCCCGCGATGGCCTCGGCCGGCGCGTTGGCCAGCACGACCAGGTCGACCGCGTCGAGCCGCGCCTGCTCGGGCGTCATCGCGCTGGCCTTGATGACCTCGACCTCCATCCGCTCGGCCCGCAGCGCGCGGGCGATCGCGCCGCCGTCGGCGTCCTCGCCGGCGATGACGCGGACCTTGGGCGGCTCACCCACGACCAGCTGCGCGACCGACTCGTTGTTCGCCGGATCGATGTCGCCGGTGTCCTCGAGCTGCAGCTTGGCCTCGACCGACTGCGCGCCGGGGTTGGCCTTGGGATCGAGCGCGTGGGAAAACGGCACCTCGAGCGTGTCGCCCGCGGGCAGCTCGACCGGCTGGCTCAGCGCCACCTTGCCGCCGACGGTGACCGTGAGCGTGCCGCGCTGCGGCGTGTCGCCGCCGACCAGCTCGACGCTGCCGGTCGCGGTCGCGCCCGGTCGCACCTGGGTCTCGCCGAGCTCGACCGCGAGCACCGCGGGATCGTTGCGCGAGGGGTCGACCAGTACGGTGTCGATCGCGACGCCGCGCGCGGCCGCGAGCGCGTCGGCGTCGAGGCCGATGCTGCCGCCGCTGCGGCGACCGTCCGACAGCAGCACGATCTCGCCGCTCTCGCCGTCGGGCACCAGCGACAGCGCGATGGCGATCGCAGCGTCGATGTCGCTGCCGTCGGGGTTGGCGCTGCGCAGCGGCGAAGGCACGTGCCAGGGCGCGCCGGGCATGACCGCGAGCTCGGGCTCGCGATCGAACAGCACCAGGCCCGCGTCGACGTCGGCGGGCAACGCCGCGCGCAGGCGCTCGACCTCGGCGATGGCCTGCTCGAGCGCCGCGTCGGGCACGCTCGCGGAGCGGTCGACCACGAACACGACGTGGCCGACCTGCTCGCGCCGCAGCCACCGCGGATCGGCGAGCGCGAGCACGACCGCGGCGGTGCCGAACAGGCGCGTGCACGCGGCCAGCACCCGCCGGCCGGGACGATCGCCCCAGCGACGCCACAGGTCGTAGCCGACCAGCGCGACGATCGGCAGCATCAGCCACAGCATCGCCGGGCGTCCGAGGTGGGGCAGCAGCTCGCGCACGGTCAGCTCTCCCCCTTGGCGCGCGTGCGGACGCGCAGCCGCGCGATGGCGGCGACGAACGCCGGCAGCAACCACTCGAGCAACAGCGCGGCGAGGGCCGCGAGCGCGAGGTACGACCACGGCGGCGCGCCGCCGAGCACGTGGCCCGCGAAGCGGGCGCTGCCGCCGGGCAGCCGCGGCGGTGGCAACAGCCGGCTCTCCGCGCGCGACAGCACGCCCTGCCGCGCGTCGTCGCGCTCGGGCGCGGGCGGTGCGGCCCACTCGACCAGGTTGGCGATCAGGTTCACGAAGCCCACGCGCAGCACCAGGTCGGTCGCGGTCGGGGCGAAGCCGACGTAGATCATGTCGCGGCCGTCGAAGCGGCCGGTCAATGCGAGGCTGCCCTGCTCGGTGTCGACCAGCGAGGTCTGCTCGTCGGTCGGCGCGAGCACGTTGGCCTCGATCACCTCGAGACCCTGGAGATCGACGAAGCGGAACAGCGGGTGGTCGAACGACCAGCGCAGGATCTCCGGCGTCTTCACCGTGCCGCGCACGCTCACGCCGACGCGCGCGGGCGCGACGCCCAGCGCCACCAGCTTGGGCGAAAACGGCAGCGGCCCGGCCTGGTAGTCGGCCTCGAGCACGATGAGGTCGAAGCGATCGGACGGCGCGAGCGCGTCCTGCGGGCCGATGACACGCAGATCCACGCGAGGGTGCAGCCGCAGCGCCTCGGCGGTGAACGACAGCCGCGTCTGCGCCACCAGCAGCACCGACACGCGGCTGCCGCCGTGCCGTGCGACGCTGGCGGCGTCGTCGAGCGCGAGCGCGTCCTGCTTCACGTGGGTGATCGCGGCGCCGACGCGCTCGCCCGGCGGCAGCGGCACGCGGTGCAGCTTCTCGACGTCGCCATCGGCGGGCAGATCGAGCGAGAGCACGTCGACGACCGCGCCGTCGACGTCGAGCGTGAGCTCGACCTCCTGCACGCGGCCCAGCGTGCTGGTGAGTCCGACGTGGATCTCCGACAGGCCCAGCGCGTCGGCCTCGCGCACCGACAGCGCGACCACGCCGGCGTTGGGACCGTCGCGCCCGACGCTGATGTGCTCGATGGGGCACTGCGTGGTCGGCACGTCGACGCCGACCAGATCCGAGACCAGCACGATCGAGCCGTCGCGGCCGGCGCGGCAGATCGCGTCGGCGATGCGCAGCGCCGCGGGCGCGGCCTGCGAGGTGCCGCCGGCCTCGAGCCCGCCGATCATCTCGCGCACGCGGTCGTGATCCTCGGTCAGGCCCACGCGCACCAGCGTCTGCGCGCCGGTGGTCACCAGCGCGACGCGATCGCCGGGGCGCAGCGCCGCGATCGCGTCGACCACCGCGTCTTTGGCCTGCTGCAACCGCGTGTCGTCGTCGCGCGCCGCCATGCTCGCGGAGGTGTCGAGCACGACCACGAAGTCGCGCGGCCGATCCTCGCCGTCGCGCAGGTCCGCGAGCGCGAGCACCAGGCCCACCAGCGCCAGCAACACCAGCACCAGCGACACCAGGTGGCGCGGCCGCGACCACGCGCGCCGGGTCGGCCGCGAGGTGCCGGCGATGACGCGCAGCAGCAGCAGCGAGGGCACGCGCCGCTCGACCCGCCGCCGGCGGTGCAGGTACGCCGCGACCAGTGGGATCGCGAGCACGAACGCCGCGAGCGCGAACGGGGTCGCCAGCGTCACGCGCCCCCCGCGATGTGCTCGACCACCTGCGCGCGGAACAACGGTCCGTGCACGAGGTCCGCGGCCTTGGTGCGCGCGTCCGAGCGCAGGTACTGGATGCCCAGGCCGCGGCAGCGCGCCTCGACCTCGGCGAGCCAGCGCTGCAGGCCCTCGTGGTAGGCCTGCCGCGCCTCGCGGCCGTCGCGGATGACGAGGTTCTCGCCGGTCTCGCCGTCGATGACGCGCTCGGTGTCGGACAGATCGGGATCGAGCTCGTCCTCGCCGAGCACGTGCACGATCACCGGCCGTGGGCACGACGCCGCGCACAGCCGCAGCAGCGCGTCTCTGGGCTCGGGCTCGTACAGCAGATCGGAGACGAACACCAGCCGATCGGCCCGGCCACCGCCGAGGTGCGCGACCATCTGCGCGTGGGTGTCACCGCGCCCCTCGGGCTCGGTGCGCTCGAGCAGGTGCAGCAGCTCGGGCAGGCCGTCGAGGTTGACCGCGCGCGCACGCAGCCCCCGGGCACTGCTGCCGACGCACGCGAGCACGACCGGGTCGCGGTGTGCGAGGGCGATCATCGCCAGCGTCGCGGTCAGCTGCGCGGCGTGGTCGGCCTTGCGCGCCTCACCGAAGCCCATCGACGCGCTGACGTCGAGGCACAGCTTGACCGAGAGGCTGCGCTCCTCGTTGAACTGCCGCACCAGCGCGGTGCCCAGGCGAAAGTACACGTTCCAGTCGACCAGCCGCAGGTCGTCGCCGGGGTCGTAGCTGCGGTAGTCCGCGAACTCGAGCCCGCGGCCACGAAACGGCGAGCGGCGATCGCCGGCCTGCTGCGCGGTCGCGGCCCCCGGGGCCCGCAGCCGCAGCGCGACGAAGCGGGACAGCGCGGCGCGATCGACCTTCATCCCGTCAGCCCGCGTGCACGTTGGGCACGCTCGCGAGCAGCGTGTCGACGAGGTGGTTGTTGGTGACGCCCTCGAGCTTGGCGTCGAAGCTGGGGATCATGCGGTGGCGCAGCACCGGGTGCGCGATGGCACGGATGTCGTCCTCGGCCACCCACGCGCGGCCGCACAGCAGCGCGTAGGCGCGGCCGGCGAGCAGCAGCGCCTGCATCGCGCGGGGGCTCGCGCCGTAGCGGACGAAGCGCTTGATCTCCGCCGGGGCATTGGCCGCGTCGGGGTGGGTGCTGAGCGTCAACGCGGCTGCGAACTCGGCCACGTGCGGTGCGATCACGATGTCGCGCACGAGGTTTTGCAGATCGAGCAGCGTCGCGCGATCCATCGCGCGCTGCGTGACCTCCTCGGTGCGGCCGGTGGTGCGCAGACCGATCTCGCGCAGGTCCTGGAACGACGGGAACGCGACCTCGAGCTTGAGCAGGAAGCGATCGAGCTGCGCCTCGGGCAGCGGATAGGTGCCCTCCATCTCGATGGGGTTCTGCGTCGCGGCGACCAGGAACGGCTCGGGCAGGGGTCGGCGCACGCCGCCGACGGTGACCGCGTGCTCCTGCATGGCCTCGAGCAGCGCCGACTGGGTCTTGGGCGTCGCGCGGTTGACCTCGTCGGCGAGCACCATGTTGGCGAAGATCGGACCGGCGCGGAAATCCAGCCGCGCGCGGCCGTGCTCGTCGTGCACCAGCGTCTGGCTGCCGGTGATGTCCGCGGGCATGAGGTCGGGCGTGAACTGGATGCGCGAGAACTCGAGGTCGATGGCCTCGGCCATCACCTTGATGAGCAGCGTCTTGCCCAGACCCGGCTGTCCCTCGACCAGGATGTTGCCGCGGGTGAGCAGGCCGATGATCGCCTGCAGCACCAGCGCGCCCTGACCGAACAGGCGCTTCTCGATCTCGTTCTTGAGCGCACCCAGGGCGTCCTGGGCCCGCGCGATGCGGTCGTCGGAGGGGGCCGACGGCGCGGCGGTGGGCATCGGGGCGATCGCAGTGTTCATGGTTGGTTTCGGCGAGCTGCGGTCAGTCGGGGCGCACGGCCTCGAAGTAGCTGCGGATGTAGTCGCGGCGCGTCAGCGGAATCTCCTCGCGGCGGACCGCGGCCTCGGCGACCTCTTCGTACTCGCGGTGCACGTCGCGGTACTCGGGCCCGGTGCGCAGGCCCTCGGCGAAGCGCTTGATGTAGCGCACCGCGCCGTGGGCGGGGCCGTCCATCGGCGTGTCGACCTGCTCGGTGCCGCCGCGGCTCGCGTCGGGCGGCGGCGTGACGTCGCCGTAGTTGTCGTCGGCGCCGCGGCCTCCACCGGGACCGGGCTTGCCGCTGGGCTTGCCCGAGCGCATGCGGCCGCGGCCTGGGCGACCGCCGGACTTGGCTTCGCCTTCACCTTCGCCCTCGCTCTCGCCTTCGCCTTCGCCTTCGCCTTCGCCTTCGCTCTCGCCTTCGCCTTCGCTCTCGCCCTCGCCGCGGTTCATCTCTTCGAACTGGCGCGAGCGCGCGCGATGCACGTCCTCGAGCGCACGTTCGAGCTCGCGACCCGCGGAGCCGGAGCCGCCGCGCGAGCGCATGCGCTCGGCGAGCTCGCGCAGCTCGGAGCGCGCGCTGCCGGACTCGCCGCGACGCAGGCGCTCGGCGAGGCTCTCGGCCTCGTTGCGCCACCGCGCGCGGCGCTCGGACTCGGCGCGGCTGGGCGCGCCCGACTCGGAGCCGCTGCTGCCCGAGGAACCCGACTCGCCGGACTCGCCCGACTCGCCGGAGCGACCCGACTCGCCGGAGCGACCCGACTCGCCGGAGCGACCCGACTCACCGGAGCGACCCGACTCGCCGGAGCGACCCGACTCACCGGACTCACCGGAGCGACCCGACTCGCCGGAGCGACCCGACTCACCGGAGCGACCCGACTCACCGGACTCGCCGGACTTGCCCGACTCGCCGGACTTGCCCGACTCGCCGGACTTGCCCGACTCGCCGGACTTCCCCGACTCACCCGACTCACCGGACTTGCCCGACTCACCCGACTCACCGGACTTGCCCGACTCACCGGACTTGCCCGACTCACCGGACTTGCCCGACTCACCGGACTTGCCCGACTCACCCGACTCGCCCGACTCACCCGACTCGCCGCCTTCCTTCGACGAGCGCGTGGTCGGCTCGGTGTTGCGCAGCGCGCGTTCCATCGCGCGGCCGAACTTGTCGAGGTCCGCGTCGCTGGCGTCCTCGGTGCGGCGCGCGAGCTCCTCGGCCATCGCCGCGGCGGTGTCGGTGTCGCCGCGCTCGATCGCTTCGATCATCTCGCGCGCGAGCGTGTCGGCGTCGAGCTGCTCGAGCGCCTTGGGATCGAACATGCCCTCGCGCTGGGCCTCGCGCTGGGCCTCGCGCAGCGCCTCCTCTGCGCGCGACAACGCCGACAGCGACTTGCCGGGATCGCGGCGCAGCGCCTCGAGGTGCGCGCGTGCCTGCGCGAGCTGACGCTTGGTGCCATCGCGCAGCGCCGGTCGCCGCTCGAGCTTCGCGAGTGCCTCGGCCGTGCGGGCGAGTCGCTCGCGCGTCGCCTCGGGCAGCGCCGGCGCGGCCGCGCCCTCGTCGGCCGCGTTGGCGGTCGACGTCAATGCCGACAGCGGTGCGGTCTCGGGCAGCAGCCCCACGATCGCGGCCATCATGCCCAGTGTCGCGAGCGCGCGCGTCGGTGCGACCCACGGTGCCACCGGCGTGCCCAGCGTGCTCGAGGCTCCCTGCGCGCGCGTGACCACGATCTGCGCGAGCGCGGGGTCGGGCTGGACCTTGCCGTCTTCGATCGCGAGCGCGGTGGTCAGCAGATCCGCGGTGCCGTGCTCGCGGTCGAGCCGACGCGCGAGCGAGAACGGGGCCGTGCGCCGGCGACGGAACCGCAGCGCCGCGCGTACGACCACGCCCAGCGCCAGTGCGCCGGCGATCCACGCCAGCGCGCTGCGGCGCGCGGCGACGTCGGCGAGCCACGACGGCGTGCTCCATCCGATCGTCTCGAGCAGGAACGGCAGCCGATCGACGCCGACCGCGAGCACGCCGACCGTGCCGATCCACGCCAGCGCGCGCGCGGACTCCTCGAGCGCGCGACGACGGTTGGAGACCGAGGACCAGCGGCGCAGGAGCGTGGGGAGCGACAGGGGCATCGGAGCGGGCAACCGGTTCGAGGGCGGGCCGCGACGGGCCGAGGTCGGAGCTGGAACGCGTCGGGGCGGCGTCGGGTCTCGCGGGCGCGCGCGGCCTGCGAGACAGAGGCCCTGGTGGCCCTGGGGTTCCCCGAAGACGGGGCCTGATTGCAGCTTATTCCGGTCGCGGCCCCCACACCAGGGCGCAAATGGCCCCAGCGCGCGCACGCAGTGGGCCGCGCGCGCGCGGGCGCGGCCGCGTGATCACTGGCCCTCGCACTCGAACGCGAGCGCCTCGGCCTCGGACTGGCACGGGTAGGGGATCATCTCCGCGGCCTGGTAGGCCTGGAACTCCTCGCAGCTCAGCGTGCCGAAGCACGCCGAGAGGTCCTCCCACGCATCGCGGCAGGCCTGGGCGAACATCGCGGCCGCGTCGAGGTTGGCGTCACACCAGGTCACGCACTCGCGCGCGCTGCCCCACTCGGTGCCGCACTCGAACTCGACCGCGCAGCCCGCGACGCACGCGGGGTTGGGCTCGACCGCGCCGGTGTCACTGGTGCCCGAGCCGCTGCCGTCGCTGCCGCTGCTGGCGCTGCTGCTGCCCGACTCGCTGCTGCTGGCGCCGCTGGTGCTCGTGTCGGCGGTGCTGCTGCTGCTGCCGCTGGTGGTGTCACCGCTGCCGCTGCCGCTGCTGCCCTCGGACAGCGTGCTCGTCGCGGTGGTCGAGCTCGCGGTCGTGGTGCTGCCGCTGCCCTCGCTGGTGCCGCCGGTGGTCGTGCCGGTGCCGCCGTCGCTGCCGCCGCACGCGGTCGCGAGCACCAGCGCGATCGCACCGGTGCGACGCACTCGCGTCGCGACCACCCTCTTGGTCCGAGCATCAGCGTAGGAGAAGCGCATGCCGCATGATACCGTCGTCGCGCGCGTGGGGGCGAGGCGATGATGCGGGTCGGCGAGTGCGGCCTGGCGCGGGCAGGGGGCGCTGCGGTGTCGCTGTGGCTGGCGTGGGCGACGCCCGCGTGCGGCGGTGATCGCGGCGCCAGCGAGGGCAGCAGCGCGGCCGCGAGCACCGGTGGTGAAGGCACCGCGAGCAGCACGTCGCACGGCAGCAGCGGCGGCAGCAGCGACAGCAGCGGCGCGGCGACGGGCAGCAGCGACGGCACCACCGGCGCGAGCGCCCAGTGGGCGATCGCGTTCGAGGCCGACGAGAGCATCGGCGCGCTGCTGAGCGCGTGGGGCCCGTCCGCGGCGCACGTCTACGCGGTCGGCGGACAGCAGGGCGACGGCGGCCTGTCGCAGGGCGCGATGCTGGTGCGGCGCGACGGCGCGTGGTCGCCGACGGCGTTGCCGCGACAGACCGCCAAGCTCAACTGGATCCACGGTCGCGACGCGTTGCGCGTCGCGGTCGGCGAGCGCGGCACGATCCTCGTGCGCGAGGGCGACGACGACGCGACACCGTGGACCGCCGCGGCGTGCGGCACGGTGCTGCCGCTGTGGGGCGCGTGGGTCGTCGCGAGCGACGACGTGTGGGTCGTCGGCGGCGACGGCTTCGATCGTCCGCCGGTGATGTGTCACTTCGACGGCGCGATGTGGACCAACGTCGAGCTGCCGCCGATCTCGATCGACAGCAAGGGCCTGTTCAAGCTGTTCGGTCTCGCGGCCGACGATCTGTGGGCCGTGGGCGACGGCGGGCTGCTGCTGCACCACGACGGTCGAGGCTGGTCGCAGGTCGAGCTCGACACCGACGGCGCCGATCTGATCTCGCTGTGGGGCAACTCGCCCTCGTCGCTGCTCGCGGTCGGCGGTCGTGCCAGCGGCGTGCTCGCGCGCTACGACGGCGCGACCTGGACCCCGTCCGCGCCGCAGATGGCGGGCCTCAACGGCGTGTGGATGGACGACGCCGGCCTCGCGCACGTGGTCGGGCTGATGGGCACCATCGCGCGGGTGGACGCGGGGACGCTCGAGCCCGCCGCCGAGGACTCGCCGACGAACCTGACGCTGCACGCGGTCTGGGGCCCCGGCGACGGCAGTCTGATCGCGGTCGGTGGCAGCCTGGATCTGCCGCCGCCGTTCGTGGGCGTGATCCTCGAGCGCAGCTGAG
>JAIBBS010000357.1 GCA_019694555.1 Nannocystaceae bacterium | reverse complement strand
GCGCAGCTTCGAGGGCTACTACCACGAGCTGCACAACGAGCCACCGGCGCTGCGGCAGCCCATCGTGGAGATGATCACCGGCTGGCTCGCGACGCACGGCGGCTGACGCCGCGGTGACAGCCGCTCGGTGTCCGCCGACAGGCTCTCAGTCCATGGAGAGGAAGCTCCGCTTCCTCTCCCCGTGCCCGGCCAAGCCGGTCACGGGACCCCTCTCTTTCCGGTCGCTTCGCGACGAGAGCCCGTCAGCATTCGCTGCCGGCCTCTCAGTCCGCGCCGCGCGTCCGCGCGTCCGCGCGTCGCTGCGCGTGGTCCTGCAGCTGCCGCGTCGCGGCTGCGAACGCGTCGCGCACGGCGACGTAGACGTCCTCGTGCCCGTGGTCGAGGCCGGGATCGCGATCGACCACGACCGGCTCGGTGCCGGGCACCGCGACGTCGATGTGGACCTTGTACAGGTGACCCTGCTGGCCGCGCGCACGGGGGCGGCTCACGACCACGCGGCAGTGGCTCGCGCGGCCTTCGAACAGGCTCAGCTTGGCGGCGCGTTCACGGATGTTGGCCTCGAGCGCGGGGGAGCGATCGAAGTCCTGGAACACGATCTCGACGGGCATGTCCATGGAGCGACTCCGAGTCTACTCTGGCGTGCGCCGCCTTGGGTCACGAGCGAAGCGATTGCGCGAGCTCGCGCGTCGGCCGGGTCGGGGCGCCGCTTCACCAGGCCGCCAGCACGGTGGTCGGCTCGCGGGCCGGTGCGCGGCCGCGTGAGCCCGCCAGGCGGCAGCAGCGATCGCACACGAGCTGCTCGGGGTTGGCGCGCAGGTGTTCGTCCGCGATGCGACGGTCGCACACGCCGCAGCGGCCGTAGTAGCCCGAGCCCAGCCAGCTCAGCGCGCGCTCGACCTGGGCGCGGCGGGATCGATCGCGACGGGAGCTGGCGCCTGCGAGCTCGGCCGCGAGACGGTGGAGCGCAGTGCGGCACAGCTCGAGGGTTTCTTGCGCAGGCTGCTCGTGGATCATCGCGATTCGCCTCCCAGCAGCACACCAGCCTGCCCGCAGGCGGGCCCGGGCGCGACTGCAAGGGTTGCGACCGGGCCCTGCGCCGGTGCGCCCGCGAACGCGACCGGGCGCGCAAGCGTTGCCCGGTGCGCACCGCGATCACGGACACACAATCGAATTCATGCTGGTGCACGATCCGCCGAGCAACCTTGAGATCGCCGCTGCCTTCGACGAGGTCGCAGACCTCCTGGAGGCGCGCGGCGAAGACGGTCACCGCGCCCGGGCGTATCGCGAGGGCGCACGCACGCTGCGAGCCCAGCCCTCGGAGGTCGCCGAGCTGGTCCACCGTCGCGGCCGCGCGGGGCTGTTGGCGCTGCCGGGCATCGGCCGGCGACTGGCCGCCGTGATCGAGGGCTACGTGACCACCGGGCGCTTCGACCTGCTCGAGCGCATGGTCGGCGAGGCCGGGCCCGAGGAACTGTTCACGTTGGTGCCCGGCATCGGGCCCGAGCTCGCGGAGCGGATCCATCGCGAGCTCGCGATCGACACGCTCGAAGAGCTCGAGCTCGCCGCACACGACGGTCGACTCGACGCGCTCACCGGCATGGGCCCGCGCCGTGTGCGGGCGATCCGCGACACGCTCGACGCGATGCTGCGGCGCTCGACCCGACGGCGCGCGCGGCTGGTCGGTGCGCGCCGCAGCACCACGTCGCCGCCGCTGGCGTTGTTGCTGGAGATCGATCGCGAGTACCGCGAGCGCGCCAAGGCCGGCAGCCTGCCGACCATCGCGCCGCGGCGCTTCAACCCCGAGCACGAGCGCTGGTTGCCGATGCTGCACACGCACCGCGCCGGCTGGGACTTCGACGCGATGTTCTCGAACACCGCGCGCGCGCACCAGCTGGGCAAGACCCGCGACTGGGTCGTGATCTACTTCGGCCGCAGCGGCGACGAGGGCCAGTGCACCGTCGTCACCGAAGGCAGCGGCGCGCTCGCGGGCCACCGCGTCGTGCGGGGCCGCGAGCACGAGGCGCTCGAGGCCCTCGCGGCCGCCGCGGCGCCGCGCGCGATGGGGCAGCCGCGGCAGCTGGCCTCGTGAGGCGCTACGGCGCCGCGGGCGGGGCCCAGGCGCCGTAGTCGGGATCGCTGGCGAGCTCGACCAGATCGCGGGCGATGGGCGCGTTCGAGTACGCCATCTGCGTGGGATCGCGGTACGCGAACGCCGGGTCCGCGGTGCTGTCGCAATCGTTGACCGGCGCGTAGGCGATGCGGCTCTCGGTCGCGACGAACAGGCCGCTGGCGTCGGTCTCCATGCACTGCTTCTGCGCCCAGCCGATCTCGCCGGCGTGCTGGTTGCCGGGGCCGGCCCAGTTGCAGATGAAGGTGTCGATGCTGCCGGCCGACGCGCCGCCGGCGTCGAACGGCGGACCGAAGCCGAAGAAGCCGCAGCCGACGCCGTGATCGGGCGCGTCGAAGTCGATGCCGACGTTGAAGACCCGCGCGGCGCCGTCGAACATGCCGGCCTGCCAGGCGAACACGAGATCGGCCGAGCCGGTGCTGGGATCGAGCGCGACCGCGGCCCTGGTCGCGCCGCCCTGGAACGCCACGCCGAAGTCCATCGCGCCGTCGGCGTCGAACGGATCGGCTGCGCCCGCGGCATAGCTGGCGCCCTGCAGGTCGTAGCGCAGGCCGGTGGCGTCCTGGGCGTACGCGAGCGAGTAGGCGTAGCTCTCGTCGGCCGGGCCGGTGTGATCGAAGCGGCTCCACACGCGACCGCGATAGTCGGCGGCATCGACCAGATCGGCGCTGTGCACCATCGTCGAGGTCATCGCGACCGGCGTCGGTCCGCCCTGATCGACGCTCAGCTCGATCTCGTAGCGATACACGCTGCGGCCCGCGTCGTCGTCCTGGCGCGCGACCACGGCGCGGCCGACCGTGACGCCGGGGTTGCTCGCGCCCAGCGACGCCGCGACCGCGGCGGTGGCATCGACCTCGGCGCCGGGATCGGGCATCGCGACGCCGTCGACGACCATGGTGCACTGCAGGTTGGCCGCGAGGTACAGGCCCCAGTCGACCTTGAGCGCGACCTCGTCGACCAGCGCGTTGAGCTTGACCGACGCGCACGCCTGACCGCCGGGATCGCTCTCGATCCACAGGCCCAGATCACCGCTGGGCAGCTGACCGTCGGTGGCCATGCCCATCGGCGCGTCGGGATGGTTCTGGTAGTCGAGCCACGGCCCGTAGCACATGGGATTGAAGCCGTAGGCGACGGGCCCGAGCACGAGATCGCAGTCGAGGCCCGCGACCATCGCCGCGAGCTCGGCCTGCTTCACCGCGTAGGGCTTGCCCGGCATCAGGCTCGCGCCCGCCATCGCCTCGCGTGCGGCCGCCAAGCCGTCGTGCCCCCGCGCGATCGCGGTGGTGCCCGGCGGCAGCGCGGGCATGCCGAGGCTCGCGGTCGGTGACGCGACCGCGAGGCCCTGCGGGAACGCGCCCGCGCTCGGCGTGCCGCCGCCGGTCTCGCCACCGCTCGAGCCCGCGCCCACGTCGGGTCCGCTGCCGCCGGCATCCGCCGTCGTCGCGCCGCCGCTGGTGGTCACGTCGCTCGTGCCACCGCCGCTGCCGGCATCGGCGTCGGCGTTCGCATCGTCACCCGCGGTCGCGTCGCCGCCGCCATCGGACCCGGAAGCGTCCGCACACGCGGACAGCGGCAAGCAGGCGAACAGCGACAGGGCACGCAGGCGGTGATGCATCATGCCTCGGCGCCATCGACTGCTCGCGGTGGCGCTTGAAGCGAGCTGCGGCCCACCGCGGTGCTGCGCGCGAGGCCACCGCGCGACGACGTGTCGAGTCCCCGGCGGAGGCGCACAGGAATCGAACCTGCCCAGGATGCTCCTCGCACCCCACACCGGTTTTGAAGACCGGGGACAGCACCAGCACGTCGAGCACCTCCGTGCGGCGCCGACCCTACCACGACCGCGT
>JAIBBS010000152.1 GCA_019694555.1 Nannocystaceae bacterium | reverse complement strand
TGCTGCATCCGCTGGCGGACCAGAAGATCGGCATGAGCATCCGCGTCGAGGCCGTGCGCAAGGCGACCGCCGCCGAGCGCGAGTCCGGGCGGGTGCAGAGCGCACCGCCGCCGCCCAAGAAGTGACGAGGGCGGGGCCGCGCGCGGGCGCGCGGCGACGCGAGCGGGCGCCGGCGCGGGGGGCGGCGTCGAGGAACCGCGAATCGAGGCGGTGTCTGCCGTGATCGGCGAGACGGTGCAGCCGAGCTCGCGCGTGGGTTCGCCTGGCTACGGCAGCCATGGCACCGGCCCGGCCGAGGCGGGGGTTTCGTCGTCGCCGATCGCGTCGGTGTGGCCGTAGCCGAGCTGACCCATGTCGTTGTTGCCCCAACAGCGGATCGTGCCGTCGTCGAGGATCGCACACGCGTGGGCCATGCCGACGGAGATCGCGACCGCTGGGCCACCGAGGTCGACCGGACCTGCGTCGAGCGGCGTCTCGTCGTCGCCGATGGTCTCGGTATGACCGAGGCCCAGCTGGCCGAAGTCGTTGGCGCCCCAGCAGTGCACGGCGCCACCGTCGAGCAGCGCACACACGCTTCGATCGCTCGCGTCGATCGCGACCACGCGCGTGGGCAGGGGCACTGCGCCCATGCTCGCTGGCGACTCGTCGTCGCCGACGATCTCGTTCGTCGCGTACCCGGATGCTGCACCGCCCCAGCAGCGTAGGGTGCCGTCGTCGAGCAGCGCGCAGCTGGGGTAGCCCGCAGCGACGGCAACGGCTGCCCCGCCGATCTCGACGTCGGGCGCGGACGAAGGCACCTCATCATCACCAAGATCCTCGTCCGAGCCCAAGCCGAATCCCAGGCGACCGTCTCGGCCCGAGCCCCAGTTGCGCACCCGCCCGTCGGGTGTCACCACGCAAACCGTGGACCCACCAACGCTGATCGCGGCGACCTCGGCCCCGACCGCAACGGGCGGCAGCACTGTCGCTTCCTCGTCGTCACCAATGCAACACTCGGGGTAGAAGCATGAACCGTTGCACAAGCTGGGAGGCCACACGCCTCCAGCGCCCGCGATCCCGCTTCCGCGCGGGCCCCAACACTGCACGGACCCGCCGGCCAGCAGCACGCACGCGCAGCCCTCGACGCTGACCGCAACCGCGGCGCCGGGCAGTGCCACGACGTCGTCCGTCGGCAGCGGCCGCGCTTTGGTGTCGCCGTAGCCGAGGAGGCCATCGTCGGCTCGGCCCCAGCAGGTGACCTCACCGGCCCCGACGATCGCGCAGTGTGATTCATAACCCATCGAGAGCGATGTCACCGCGTTGTTGAACGGCAACCACGGCGCGAGCGCGGCGTGCTCGTCGTCTCCGATGGTCGGACTGCCCTCGACCGTCCTGCCCCAGCACCGGACCAGGCCGGCGTCGGAGCTCGCGCAGGTCGCGGTGCCGCCGGCGGCGACGCTCGTCGCGTGGGCGGATGGCGCGTCACCTGATGTCTCGCCCGATGCATCCGCTCCCGTCCCGTTGGCAGCGCTGTCGTCGGTGACGCGTGCGGTCGCCGCGGACGTCGACTCGCCACCGGCGGAGGAACCGTCGACGACACGCGTGGGCCCGCAGGCCGGGCATGCCCAGACGCACAGCAACAGCGCGGAGAGACGGCGTGGCTGCGCCGCGCCGCCTGCTCGCGCGATGCGGGCGGCGCGTTCGCGGGCTACGGCAGCCATGGCACCGGCCCGGCCGAGGCGGGGGTTTCGTCGTCGCCAATCGCGTCGGTGTGGCCGTAGCCGAGCTGACCGATGTCGTTGTTGCCCCAACAGCGGATCGTACCGTCGTCGAGGATCGCACACGCGTGGGCCATGCCGACGGAGATCGCGACCGCTGGGCCACCGAGGTCGACCGGACCTGCGTCGAGCGGCGTCTCGTCGTCGCCGATGGTCTCGAGGTGGCCGAGGCCGAGCTGACCGACGCTGTTGTCACCCCAGCAGTAGACCGCGCCGTCCTCGAGCAGCGCGCACACGGCTTCCCCGCTCGCGTCGACCGCGACGACACGCGCGGGCAGGGGCACTGCGCCCATGCTCGCGGGAGACTCGTCGTCGCCGACGACCTCGTTCGCCGCGTAGCCGGCCGCCGGACCGCCCCAGCACCGCAGTGTGCCGTCTTCGAGCAGCGCACAGCTGGGGTGGCCTGCAGCCACCGCGACGGCCACTGCGCCAACATCGACGTCGGGTGCGACCGCAGGGACCTCGTCGTCGCCGAGGTCGTCGCCGTCGGGCCACGGGAAACCGAGACCGCCCTCCCACTCCCAGCCCCAGTTGCGAACCCGACCGTCGGGCGTCAGCACGCACACCGTGAACGTACCCACGTCGATCGCGGCCACCATCGCCCCGACCTCCACCGGTGGTACCGCACTGGGCAGCTCGTCATCGCCGATGCAGCAGTCGGGGTAGTAGCAGGAGCCTCCGCAGTAGCCGGGGATTCGCATCCCCGAGGTCCCCGTGATGCCGCCCCAGGTCGGTCCCCAACACTGCACGGATCCTTGCTCGAGAAGCGCACACGCGCAGCCGTCGAGACTGACGGACGCGGCGTCACCGGGCAGCTCGACGAACGCGGACGTGGGGGCATCACGCGGCTCGGTGTCGCCATACCCGAGCGTGCCCTCGAAGTTCTGGCCCCAACACGTGACGCGACCATCTCCGATGATGGCGCAGCTGGAGGCCTGCCCCAGCGCCAACGACCGCAGAGGCTGCGCGAACGTCATCGCCGGCGCGGATGAAGCCGGCTCGTCATCGCCGAAGGTGACGCGCCCATTCACGAGCAGTCCCCAGCAGCGGACTTCGCCCTGGTCCGATCGCGCGCAGGTCGAGATGCCGCCCGCAGCGATCTCCACCGCGTACGGCGAAACGATGCCGCCGGTGCTCGAGCTCGAGTCCGCCGTCGCATGCGCGTGGGTCGTCTCGCTGGTGCCGGCGGTGTGGCTGCTTTCGGTCTGCGAGAGCGAGGTGCCCGATGCGTCGCCCGAATGCCCGACGAGACGCGTGGGCCCGCAGGCCGCGAGGGCCAGCAGCGAGGACGTGATCGGGAAGCGCTTGTGCACGGATCAGAAGTCCCAGCGCACGGAGGCGTTTTCGAAGTCCGTCGAGTCGAAGGGATTGTTCGCCAGCTCGAAGAGAATCGCGCCGTGCATGACCCCGTGGCGGTCGCGATAGTCCTCGCGGATCTCCGAGACGTCGAACGCGAGCGTCACGATCGCACCGCTGATGCAGCTCTGATCGCCTGACTCCGCGTGGGCGAGGTACATGTGCACCTTGTCCACGTTCCCAGCGCTCAGGCCGAAGGTCTGGTCCCAGCACAAGGCAAAGCGATGACCTTTCGGGCAGCCGTCGTACTGGATCTGGGCCTCGAGTGACCCGGGCTCCGCGACGGTGAGCGGGTCGGCGTTCGGGAAGTACCAGTGCACCCGGGGCAGATCCGGTGCGCACGCCTCGGGCACACCGGAGTCGGGGAACTCGGCAGACCCAGGGTCCAGTGGCTCGCGCTCGGAACAGGCTGCGCCGGCGAACGACAGCCACAGCGATACGGTGGCGAGCGTGCTGCGCCGCGACGGCCCGTTCGCGACGTGCAACCGGGACGACAGCGGTCGCAGCCGCGGTGCCCCGCAGTCGGTCGGTCGCTCTCGATCCGCGAGCGCCATGCAACCAGCGATGACAGCGATTGCCGGCGGCGGCAAGCGCTGCGTGGCGCGGCCGCTGTGGCCCGGCCCGCGCCGCTGGGGGCGCCGCTGCGCGAAACGGCAGAGGCGCGACGATTTCGATGGATCGATCCGCCCCCCCCCGTGGTCTACCCACGATGATGCGACCCCTGATCGGCCTGTTGGTGACCTGCGCGGTGCTCGTCGGCTGTCAGCCGACCAATCCCTCCAACGCGCGGGGGGCCGCGGGCGCGGCGGCTGGCGTGCAGAGCCCGGCCCAAGCGCCCGCCGCGGCGACCGCCGAGCCGACTGCGCCGGGCGCCGCGGCCAAGCCGACCACGACGACGATCGGGCCCAACCACGCGATCACCTCGCCGCGCGATGCCGCCAGCGGGCTGCCGACCGGGCAGCGGATGCACTGAGCCGCGGCCGCGCGCGCGTTCAGCCGCGCGCGAGCGAGAACTCGCGCAGGTTGTCCGCGACGTGGAAGACGCGGTAGCCGGCGGCGCGCATGCGCTGCAGCGCGTCGGCGGTGCGACGCGCGGGGATCGTCGCGAACTGGTGGTGGAACTCGACCAGCAGCTGATCGATGTCCATGCGCTGCGCCAGCACCTCGTCGAGCACGTCGTACTCGGCGCCCTCGACGTCGAGCTTGAGCACGTCGAGGCGCGTATGGCCCAGCGCGGCCATGATCGTCGACAGCCGCTGGACCGGGAAGTCGATCATGGTCGCGCCCTTGCGCGCGACCACCGAGTGCGAGATGTGCTCGGGGTTGTCGGGCGCCGCGAACGACACGATGCCGTCGTGACCGGCGACGCCGTACTCGCACAGCGTGAACTCGGGCGGTAGCGCCTGCGCCTTGACGAACGCGATCGAGCGCGGCGTCGGATCGAAGCCCCACAGCCGCGCGCCGCTGCGCGCGATGAGCTCGAGATCGAAGCTGATGTCGAGTCCGAGCCCGAACGAGTACACCACGCTGCCCGGCCCCAGCCGCGAGGTCAGCACGGCGTGGTGGCCGTACGCGGTGCCGAGGTCGTCGCACGGCCACGCCACGTCGAGCCGCGTCGACAGCCCCGCGGCGCGCTCGCGCACGCGGGTGATCGCGCGCTTGAGCATGCGGGACAAGGGCGGCAGCGCGGCCATGGGTCACGCTACCGCGACGCCACCGCCCGCGCCAGCGCGCTCAGCCACAGCTCAGCGCCTGCGCGCACGGGCACGCCGTTTCCGCGCAGGCCTGCCACAGCCCGAACACCGCGCCGCAGACCTTGTCGCACGGCAGCGCGCAGCAGTTCTCCTGATACCCGGCCGGATCCGGGTTGGCGGCGGCACAGGCCGCCAGTGCCTCGCACTGCGCGTTGGTCTGGCACATCGCACTGCACGCACTGTCGGCCGAGCCCACGCAGCCCAGACAGGCACCGCAGCGCTCACAGTCGGCGCAGGCGGGCAGATCGCACTGCAGCCCCAGGTCGACCGGGACGCCCGAGGTCAGCGACGTGTCGCCGCCCGTCAGCGTGGTCGCGATCGTGGTCACGCCGCCGCTGCTGCTGGTGCCGGTGGTGCCGGTGCCGGTTGCGGTGCCCGAGTCCATGCCGGTGCCGCCGGCGTGGCTGCACACGCCGTCGGTGCACACGGCCCCGCCCAGGCACTCGCCCATCGTGCAGGTGCAGCCGAGCTCGCCGGGATTGCAGTCGGCCTCGACGCACCGATCGATCGACGGCTCGCAGACCAGCGCCGCGCCGCAGCTGCCGCCGTCGCACGGGCAGCCCAGCGTCCCGGGCGTGCAGCCGCTGCCGTCGCCGGCGTCGGCGGCTTCGTGGAAGCAACCCGTCGCCGCCGCGATCCACAACCCGCCGAGCCAGCCTGCCACGCGCATGCGGCTACGGTAGCAAGAAAGCCCGGGCTTCAGAAGGTCGCGCCGACGTCGAACACGAAACGGCCGTTGTGGTCGTCGGTGGGCCGCACGTTGCCCTTCCAGATCCAGTTGGGCACGAGCACCGCGTAGCCCAGCGAGACCGTGACGATCTTGATGTCCCACTTGATGAAATTGACGCCGACGGCGCGACGGAAATCGCGGTTGAACACGACCTGCCGCCAGTGCGGCGTGAGCACGCCGAAGTCGAGGAAGATCGAGTGCGCGAGCCGGCCGCCCAGGAAGTTGCGCACGCTGACGGCCTGGATCGCGACCGTGCCCAGCGCACGGATGTGGCCGCCCTCGGCGGTGGGCCGCAGCGTGTGGGTGCCGAACGGGCCGCGGATCCGCTCGACGTCGACCAGCATCGTCTGCGGCAGGATCCCGCGCAGACCCAGGTCGCGCGTGCCACCACCGAAGTAGCGCCACACCTCGGGCACGCTGGTGGTGCGCGCACCACCGCGGTGACCGCAGCCGCGCGGCAGCGGGATCGGGATCTCGTGGCCGTAGGTCAGCGCGTAGCGGAAATTGAAGCGTCGGCCCGCGCCCGGCAGCGGCACGAACTGCTCCCAGCCGAAGTCGAGCTTGGCCCACCAGTCCTGGCCGCCCAGACACGGCGATGCCAGCATCGCGTCGGCGGTGGCGATGATGCCATCGTCGGGGTTGAACGCGTTGTCGACCTTCTCCCAGCGCACGCCGGTCTGCAGCGCGCCGGTGCGATCGGGCACGATCGACTCGCCGCGGTTGGGCGGACGACAACTGCCCAGCAAGGTGGTGCCGCAGCCGCTGTCGAGCCCGAGCGTGGGCTTGACCAGATCCTTGGAGATGTTGGCGGCCTGGAACAGGTAGCCGGCGTAGACGTTCCAGTTGCGGTTGATCGGCCACGTCAGGCGCACGTGGCCCAGCGCGCTGTCGATCTGCCCGCGCGCCGGCGTCACGCGGCGCTGCACCTGACCGGTGATGTCGAAGGTCAGCGGGCTGCCGCCGATGCGCCGGCGCTGCAGCGACGCGCGACCCGAGCGCTCGTAGCAGTCCTCGCCGGCGCAGAACAGGTCGCGGAACGCCGGCAGGTTGGCGCCGACGTGGGCGTCGAGCGCGAGGTCCCACGCGGTGCCCCACATGTTGGGAAAGCTCGGCCGCACGAAGCCGTACAGCGGATCGAGCGTGGCGCCGCCGAAGCCCCACTCGAGATCCATGCCGCGATCCTTGGACTCCGTGATCGACACCAGCTGGTGCACCACGCACGGTCGCGACGGGTCGCTGTCGAGCTTGCAGTTGTTCTCCTGCTGCCGGATCGTGACGTTCTCGGCCACGCCCATGCCGTCGATGCCAGCGCGCGTGCGATCGACCTTGGTGCGGCTGTAGGCATCGCCCTCGCGCCACTCGATCTCGCGTGCGAGCGCGGCCGGCTTGCCGCTGTGCCGCAGGTAGCGGGTCTTGAAGTTGCCGCGCACGACCGTGGTGCCGAACACCGCGCGGCGGCCCTCGTAGACCGACAGCTCGGTGTCGATCGCGACGGCCTCGTCGTTGCGGTGGTCCTCGCACAGGCCCACCTGCGTCAGGCGATCCGCGGTCGGGACCTTGTGCACGCGGCCGGCGCGATCGGTGTAGACCCAGCGCAGCTCGGCGTCGGCGAGGGGATAGCCGGAGGCCTGGTAGCGATCGATGACGTTGCGCTCGACGTCGCGATCGAGCGCGAGCCGGATCGGGATGCGCCCCGCGGTCTCGTCGCCCTTGCGACGCAGCGGGCCGTCTCGCAGGATCCGCGGCGGGCCCCACTGGCCCTGGGTCTGCGGCAGCGCGTCGACCTCGCGCGAGCCCGGCACCTGCACCTCGAGGTGGCGGATGGTCTCGCGGCTGGAGGTGACCACGCGCGGCCCGGGCTCGACCTCGATCTCGACCCACGCGCCCGCGCGGCGCTGCTTCTGCAGCGCCGCGAGCCCGGCCGGCGCCAGGCCGGTGCCGGGCGCACGCAGCCACGCCGCGGTGCCGCCCTCGTCGAGCGCGGTGCCGAGATCGAGCTGTGCCCACGCACCCTCGTCGTCGAGCGAGCCCTTCCAGAAGCCCACGCGCACCGCGGCGCGGGCACAGAGGTAGCCGCGCTTGGCGTAGGCCTGCAGCACGGCGCCCAGGTGCTTGCGCGCGCCGACGTCGGAGAACACGCCGCCGTCGCGCAGCTCGCGGCTGCGGGCAATCTCGCGATCGATCTCGGCCTGCACCTGCGGCAGCACCACCGCGTTGGGCGAGCCCACGCGCCGCGTGCCGACCTCGCGCACGCGCACGCGCGGGCCCTCGACGATCTTGAACGTCAGCTTGTGCAGGCCGCCGAAGTCGCCAAACGATCCGTTGACGTCGGCGAGCAGGAAGCCGCGGCCCTGGTAGTAGTTGCGCAGGTTCGCGGCCTCGCGCGCCGCGGTCGCGGCGTTGGCGGGCTCGCGGCGCTCGAACAGCTGCAGCTGGCGCCGCAGGCGGTTCTCGGACACCCGCGCGTCGCCCAGGAAGTCGGTGTCGACGCCCTTGCCGAGCTGCACGTCGATCTGCAGCGGGATGCGCTCGCCTTGGCCGACGTCGTCGCGGCGCAGGCGATCGAAGCTGGTCTCGACCCGGACCGCGGGGTAGGGCAGCGCCAGCGCGCGGCGCGACCGACCGCGCGGGCCCGAGCGCGGCACCGCGTACTCGCGCTCGACCTTCTCGCGCGCCTGCTCGATGTGACGCCGGGTGATGCGCTTGGGGATCGGCAGCACCGGTCCGAAGGTCGGCTTGAACACGCGCCGCACCCAGCGTTGATCCGGCGTGGCGAGGTTGCCGGTCACCGCGGGCTCGTGCGTGCGGTAGGGCTTGTGCTTGCGCAGCACCACGTGCAGCTCGGCCTCACCGGGGTGCTTGCCGCACGCGATCGCGAAGTCGACGGTGCCGCGCAGGTAGCCCTCGTCGAACAGGTAGCGCTCGATGCGATTGCGCTCGGTCGTCGCCCACGCGTTGCACACCAGATCGTCGGCGCGACACAGCGGCGGCAGGCTCGCGCGGGCCTTGCGACCGCGCAGCGCCGTGCGATCGATGCACGCGGTCGGTGCGAGCGCGCCGGGGCGCGCATCGAGCGAGAGCACGCGCCGGATCTCGCGCTCGAACAGCGGCGTGTGGCCGTGCACCTTCACGCGACGGATCGCGCGGCCGGGCTCGACCGCGAGCGCGACCGAGCCCGGGCCCACCGGCGCGATCGCGGCGCGGTAGCCGACCTGCCGCAGGGTGTCGTCGACCTCGAGCGGGATCAGCAGGTTGGCCTGCACGTCGATGAGCTTCGCGATGGTCTGCGCGCCCTCGCCGGCGCGAAAGCTGCCCTGGATGTCGATGTCCTCGACGCCGATGAACGCCAGGCCGCGCTCCTGACCCGCGCGGGCACGCAGCGCCACCAGCTCGTAGGTGTCGCGACCGACCGGCCGCAGCAGCACGAGGTAGCCGTCGGCCGCGACCTGCTCGAGCACGAACACGACCCAGCGATGCTCGTGACCGCGGATCGTCGTGGTCAGCACCTCGCCCTGCAGGCGGTTCTGCGTGCGCGTGGGCGGGTCGACCTGCAGCCCGTGATCGCGCAGGGCCGTCAGCGCGGCCTCGACCGGCGCGAGCGGATCGGCGAGATCGGTGGCCGCGCCGCCGCCTTCGTCGGGCGTCGGCGCGTCCTCGCTGCCGCCGCTGGGCTCACCTGCTGCGGGCTCGGGCGCTGCGGGCTCGGGCGTCGCGGGCTCGGGCGTCGCGGGCTCGGGCGTCGCGGGCTCGGGCGTCGCAGGCTCGGGCGTCGCGGGCTCGGGCGTCGCAGGCTCGGGCGTCGCAGGCTCGGGCGGCACCGCGTCGGTCGCCGCAGGCGCGCTGGCCACCGCGGCCGCGCGTGCCGGCGCGAGCGCGACCCAGCACGCCAGGATGATCGCCGCGACCGCGCGCACGCTGGCCGAAGAGATCGCACAAAACCGCGGGCGCGTCACCGGGCGCAGGCCGGGGCTCAGCGCGCACTCGGGGCCGACACGTCGAAGCGCAGCTCGAGCGTGCGCTGGGTCAGCGGGTCGAAGACCACGCGCTGGTTGAGGTACGAGCGGATCCGTCGGCTGAACTCGAGCGTGATCGGCTCGAGCAGCTCGAGCTTGAACGTGAGCTGTCGGCTCTGGCGCAGGAAGAAGCCGGGATAGCCGCGGGTGTAGTCCCACCCGAACGAGGCCCGCCCGTAGTCGAAGTCGAACCACGAGCGCGGCGTGGCGATCTGCAGCTCCGGGCCGATCTGCCCCAGGCGCAGGCGCATGTCGGGGACGTAGCCGCGCGCGCGTGGGACCGCCTTCGCCGCGCGCTCGTCGAGATCGAACTCGGTCACGTGTCCGACCACCTGCAGCGGCTTGCGGGCCTCGGCCAGACCGCCGCCGCCGAAGCGGCGCACGTCGGCCTCGGAGACCTGCACGTCGCCGGTGCCGAGCACGAGGTAGTCGAAGCACGAGCGCGCGGTCTGCTGCGCCGCGCTGGTGTCGCCCACGGTGAGGCAGCGCCAGTGGATCTCGTCGAGCGTGCCGTCGAGCTGCAGCTGCAGCTGGCGCGGCTGCGCGTCGACGTAGATCGGCTCCTGCCGCAGCGCCAACAGATCGACCTCGGCGTCCTCGATCGGTCCCAGCAGGTTGACGCGGCCGCGCTGCAGCTCGTAGGTGCCGGTGAGAAACGGCAGATCGACGCGACCGCCGCTCTCGAACTCGATGCGACCGGCGAGCTCGGGCGCGTCGTAGGTGCCGGCGACCGCGACGTCGACGTTGGCCTCGATGCCGGTCGCGACGTTGTTCTCGAGCCGCAGCGGATCGTCGGTCTCGAGCCGCAGGTCGAACTGCAGGTTGCGGATGATCTCCGGCGGCGGCGACTCGGCGACCTCGACGTCGTCGGTGACCGCGAGGATGTCGGTGCCCTGCGTGACGTCCTTGACGTAGCGTGCCCGCGCCAGCTCGATGTCGCCCTCGACCACGATCGGATCGGCGCCGCGCAGCGACAGCCGCGGACAGCTGAGCTCGGCCTCGGCGACCGGCCGGCCGCGCGCGTCGTAGTCGCGGTAGGTGACGTCGTCGAGCCGCACGTCGAGCTCGGTGTGCAGCGGCGTGAAGCTGGACCCGTCGAGGTATGCGCGGCCCCACAGCCGCGCCTCGCCGCGGGCCCCGACCGCGGCGGTCACGGCGGCCGCCGGCGCGGTCGGGGTCGGCGCGCCCGAGGGTCCGATCTCGATCGCGATCGCGCCGTCGGGCACGCCGGCGGCCTCGCTGCAGTCGTGGCCGCTGCCGCAGCGCGCGATGTGGATCTCGCCGCGCTGCAGCGTGATGGTCTCGAGCCCCGCGATCGCGCCCAGCTGCAGGTCGTGATCGGTGAAGGCGAGGGTGCCGCGCGCCTGCTCGAGCGAAAACGGCGACAGCGTGCCGCTGGCGATGGCCTCGCGCACGTCGATGCCGCCCTGGGCCCCGGCCGCGGCCTCGCCGAGCACCGCCGAGAGCAGCCGCACGCCCAGCGTGCCGTGGGCGGCGACGTCGAAGTGACCCGCGCACGGCCCCGCGAACGCGACGCCGGTGCGCGCGCCCGCGACCGAGCCGAACGCCAGCGTCTCGCCGTAGACCCGCAGCTCGCCGCGCGCCGACAGCCACTGCGGGCTGACGCCGATCGCGAGATCGGTGAACTCGAGCGGCGTCGGCACGCCCGCGGGTTGCAGCCACAGGCTCTCGCCCGCAGCGCCCAGATCGATGCGACCCGCGACCGCGGGCGCACGCACGGGCCCGTCGAGCGACAGATCCAGCGCGACCGCGCCCTTGGCGGTGGTGAAGCCCAGCGGCTGCAGCACCGCCTGCAACGCCGACAGCGCGACGGTGCCGCGCAAGGTCGCGTGGCCGGGCGTGGTCGACTCGGCGTGCGCGATCGCGGCGACCCGCGGTGGCGGTGGCGGCGGTGCGCGACACGACGACGGTGCTGGCCCCGGCGGCGCGTCGATCGGCGCCGACAGATCGAGGCTGCCCGCGAGCTCGGCCCGTGCGCCGTCGGGCGAGCGCAGCGCGAGCGGTCGCTCGAGCCGCACGAGATCGCCGTCGAGCGTGGCCTGCAGGCCCTCGGCGCACAGCGTGCCCGCGGCGGTGCAGGGGTCCTTGGCCGCGAGCCGCTGCTGCTGCGCCACCGCCGAGCGCGTGCGCCCGCGCAGCCAGCCGCGATCGAGCGACAGCGACAACGCCAGCGAGCGCTCGCGCAGCGGCCCTGCGGCCGCACAGTCCGACAGCATCGCGCCGCGGGTGTCGCACGTCAGCACGTGCGCCGACAGGCCCTCGAGCTCGCCCTCGAGCCCGGGCCACGGCGTGCCGGTGGCCGCGAGCACCAGCGGCAGCGCGATGCGATCGAAGCCGACGTCGACCTGCGCCGCGACCGGCGGCTGCTCGCCGGGCCGCGTGGTCTTGCCGATCGCGACCACCGCGTCGATCGACCAGTCGATGCGACCGCCCTTGCGCTCGCCGGTCGACAGCTCGCCCTTGGCCCACAGCTCGCGGTGGGCCGACAGCGGGCCCGCGGCCGCGGCGTCGTCGCTGTCGATCTCGAGCGCGCCGCTGCCCAGCGCGATGCCGTAGGCCGACAGTCCGACCAGCGCGACCTTGCCCTCGACGGCGGGGCGCGACAGCGTGCCGGTGACGTCGAGCTCGGTGCCGCGGCCGATCTGACCGCGCATCGGCAGCTCGCTGCCGACCATCGCGCCGACCACGTCGAGCGGCACGCCGTGCGCGACGACGTGCAGATCGAGCGCGGGGTCGCCGACCAGGCCCACGGTGCCGTCGGCGACGATGCGACCGACCTCGATGTCGGTCGCGACGCCGACCGCGGGGCTGGTGCGGCGATGCAGCGGCAGCACCAGCTGCTCGACCGCGAGCTCGCCCTCGGCCCAGCGGAACGCGACCTGGGCGTCGCGGTACTGCGTGCCGCCGTAGCGCAGCTGCGGGATCTCGGCGCTGCCGGCCACGCGCAGCTCCGACAGCCGTGCGGCCTTGCCCCCGCCGTCGCCGACGTCGAGCTCGACCTTGGCCAGGCCCTCGATCTCGCCCGAGGTCAGCGCGCCCAGATCGACGCCGTCGAGATCGACCCACGCGCGGATCCGCGGATCCGCGGTGGGCTCACCGCGCTCGAACAGATCGATCGCGACGTCGACCTCGCCGCGCGCGCCCAGCAGCCGCACGTCGTCGCCGGCCAGGTGCAGCACGCCGCGATCGAGCCACAGCCGCGTGTTGGTCTGGCCCAGCACCGCGCCGGCGTGGGGGCGCACGCTGAGCTGCCCGCCCGAGCCCGTGGGTGCGCCCAGCGGTCCGCCCAGCACCAGCTTGGCGCTGAGCTCGTCGACCACCTGCGGCAGGCCCAGCGCGCGCGAGAACGCGGCGCCGTCGTCGATGTCGAGCGCGAGCGAGGTGTTGCGCAGCGACGCGAACGAACCGTCGATGGCGCCGCTGCTCAGCAGCGTCGCGCCGTCGGTGCCCAGCCGCAGATCGTCCCAGGTGATGGCGCCGTGCTCGTCGATGGTGACCGTGCCCGCGGCGCCGATCGTGCGCGGGAAGCCGTCGTCGCCGGGACCGTGGTCGCGCACCAGCGTGACCGCGCCGAGCTCGAGCCGCGCCAGCTGCATGCCGAACTCCGGCGGCGGTGGCACGCCGCCGGGACCGGGCTCGTCGGGCACCACCGGGCCCAGGCGCAGCTCGTCGATGCGCACGCGACCGCTGGCGACGCCCGCGAGCATGGCCGCGGTCGCGGGGTCGTCGGGCACCAGCTGCGCCGGGTTGATCGCGGTGAGATCGAAGTCGCCGTCGAGCAGCATCGGCTCGCGCTCGTCGTCGGGCAGCACCACCGTCGCGATGGCGCCGTCGCGCAGGTGCACGGTGCCGTCGAGCGCGCTGCCCTCGAACGCGTCGAACTGCGCGACCAGGCGCGGGCCGTCGTAGTACGACCCCCAGCGCTCGGGCGCACGCTCGGCGGTCATCCGCACCGACAGCCGCGCGTCGTCGACCGCCCACGCCGGCTCGTCGAGCGGATCGAGCACCAGGCCCTCGGCCGCGAGGTGATAGACCGGCTCCGACAGCGGCCCCTCGATGCGCGCGATCGCAGCCGCACCGCTGCCGTCGGCGCTCGACTCGGGCAGCTCGAGCTGCTCGAGCGTGTGCGCGAGCACGTCGCCGACGTCGCGGGTCGCGGCGCGCAGCTCGACCACCGGCGCGGGCCCCCACACCACCGGCGAGCCGTAGGGCAGCGGCTCCTTGCCGGGCTGGCGGTCGCGCGACAGCGCGTAGCGCAGCACGCCGTCGAGATCCACCAGCGAGCCCGCCGCGCGCGCGCGGCCGTCGTAGCGCACGTCGCCCCAGTCGGCGTCACCGGTGCCCCCGTACAGGTGCACGTCCTCGAACTCGGTCAGCGGCAGCCAGATGTCGTCGATGAGCAGCTCGCCGGCGCCGCCGTCGGTGTGCAGATCGAACGACAGCGGCAGCGCGCGCGGCATGCTCGAGCTGGGGTGCACCGCGACGAAGCGCAGGCCGAATTCGCCGCGATCGAAGCCGGCGTCGAAGCGCCAGCCCGACAGCGCGCGGTAGTCGACGTCGACGTCGACGTGCTCGAGCGAGGCATGATCGACCGCGAACGACAGGCCGCGGCGATCGTTGGGCTTGGGATCGTAGAGCGAGAACGCGTCGCGCAGGCCCAGCAGCGTGACCTCGCCGCGCGCGTCGTGGGTGTCGCGGTAGGCCCGCACGCGGAACCAGCTGTCGCCCTGGATGTCGGCCTCGCCGAAGTGCAGGATCCACGGCACCTCGAACATCGCCGGGATCGCGAGCCGGTTCCACGGGATGATCTCGTGCAGCACCAGCGTGGCCTCGACGCGCTCGACGTGGGCGGTCGCCCGGCGCTCGCCGCCGAAGCTCTTGTACGGCTCGTAGACCGTGATGCCCTCGACCACCACCGGGCTGGGCTCGCCGGTCAGCAGATCGAGGATCAAGCGGCCGTCCCAGTGGATGCTGCGCATCTCGAGCTCGCCCTCGAGCAGCCCCGAGACCTTGCTGCTGACGAAGCGACCCAGGACCTCGTCGTTGAAGAAGTAGTACGCGCCCAGGTACGCGAGGTTGAGCAGCGTGAAGACCAGCAGCACCAGCTGCAGCGGCAGCTTGATCAGCAGCAGCGTCGCGAGCGGGTATCGCCGCGTGCGCGGCTGCGGCGAGGCCAGCAGCGCGACCAGCTGGGGATGCAGCGCGGCGATGCTGGCCGGGTTCGACAGCAGCGACGACAACAGCGCGTCGCGGAAGCGCTGCCACGTGCGCTCCGACGCCACCGTCGCGGTGCTGCCGTCCTCGTCGGGCTCGCCCTCGCCGCGCAGCCGCGCTTGCACGATCTCGCGCTCGCTGGGCTCGAGCTCCTCGAGCGCGCGCATCACCGGCGGCGGCAGCACGCGCACCGGCGCCGGCGCGGCCGCCGGCAGGCGGTGCAGCAGCCGCAGATCGCGGGCCAGCGCATCGCGACGCACGAGCGTCTCGAGCGTGCGCCGCAGGATCCGCCGATCACCTTTGATCGAGCGCCCGGCCGAGCCCAGCGCGCGGCGGCGATCGAGCTCCTGGTACGCCAGCAGCAAGAGCGCCGGGTCGGCGCCGACCGGGTAGAGGTGGCGCAGCCGCCACGCGCCGCACAGCGACTCGAGCCGCTCGCGGCCGTCCGCCAGCAGGTCGGCCTCCTGCTGCCACGGATCGACCGTTGCCCCGCGTCGGCTCACGCGCGCCCTCGCGGACTACGGTAGCATCGGTGCGCAGGCGGCGGGCCCGCGCCGCGGCGGGGCGACCGGCCCCAGGGCCGGCGTCGCTGCCGGTCGTGTAGGCCCGTATGCAAAGACGGCCTCGGGGACGGATCCTCCGAGGCCGTGTTCGGTTGTAGCGGGGACAGGATTTGAACCTGTGACCTCCGGGTTATGAGCCCGGCGAGCTACCTGGCTGCTCCACCCCGCAGCGAAGTGGACGGGGTTGTACGCGATGGCAGCGGGTCCGTCAACACCGGTCGCACCGCGAAGACGCGGCGGGTCACGCGGGCGGGCTCGGGCTGGCCAGGGTGGAAGCGGATGGGGGATTGACCGCGGCGCGCCGCGATCCGTAAGGTCATCCGCCCCGCCATGGACCTGGACGCCGTTCGTGCCGCGCTTTCGGCCCCCGTTCTCGCGGGGCCGATCTCTCGTTCCCTGGGCCTGTCGGCGCAGGCCGTCGAGGCTGCGCTCGTGCTGCTCGCCGAGGGCGCGCAGCCGGCCTTCGTCGCGCTGCACCGGCCTGATCGCGCCGGCGGCCTGACGGCACGCGAGCTGGAACGGGTGCAGGCTGCGGCCGTGCGGGCCGCGGCGTTCGCGTTCCAGCGCGAGAGCCTGCGTCAGGAGCTGCGCGAGCGCGACGCGCTGCATCCGCAGCTCGACGAGATCCTGCGCGCGGCCACGCATCCGCTCGAGCTCGACGACGTGCGCGTGCTGCTGCGCAAGCGCAAGCGTGGGCCCGCGGCGAAGGCACGCGGGCTGGGCCTGGCTCCGTTGGCCGACGTGCTGCTGCAGCACGGCACGACCGGGCCGCTGTCCGATCCGAGCCTGGCGGAGCTGCGCCGCACCCGACGCGTCGGCGACGACGCGAGCGAGGCTCCGGCGGCGCCGGGCACGGGCAAGCGCAAGCGCCGTCGTCGTCGCCGCGGCAACAAGGCTGCGGCCGAAGGCGCGGCAGCGGGCGAGGGCACGGCGGGCAGCGAGCACGGCGAGCACGAGCACGGCGAGCACGAGCACGAGCACGGCGAGCACGAGCACGGCGAGCACGGCGAGCACGAGCACGAGCACGGCGAGCACGGCGAGCACGAGCACGGCGAGCACGAGCACGGCGAGCACGAGCACGACGAGCACGGCCACGACGAGCACGGCCACGACGAGCACGAGCACGGCCACGAGCACGGCGAGCACGGCGAGCACGAGCACGCAGCCGCCGCGCACGAGCAGGCCCACGACGCCGCGCCCGCCGAGGCCGAGCCCGAGGACGAGGCCCCCGAGGAGGCGCCCAGCGAGGCGGTGCTGCAGGACCCGTTCGCGTGGGCGGCCAGCCGCGTGGGCGAGTCGATGCCGACGCTCGACGACGTGCTCGCGCACACCCGCACGATCGTGGCCGAGCGCATCGCGGAGTGGCCGACGCTGCGCACGCGCCTGCGCGCGGCGCTGCGCGAGCTGGGCCGGCTGTCGGTCCGCGCGGTGCCCGAGCGCCGCGAGAAGGCCGCGCGTTGGTCGAAGTACCTCGACAAGTCCGAGGTCTGCGCCAACGTCGGCGGGCACACGCTGCTGTCGCTGCACCGCGGCGAGCGCGAGGGTGCGCTGGTGGTCGAGGTCGATCTCGACGAGGACGCCGCGATGGCGATCGGCCGCGAGGTGCTCGGCATCCGCGAGGGCGATCCCGCCGGCGAGCAGATCGCCCTGGCGCTGGCCGAGGCGTGGCAGCACTCGCTGGGCAAGGCCGTGCGCGCCGGCGCGCGGCGCATGATGAAGGAGCACGCCGATCGCGAGGCCATCGCGGCCTACGCCGACGCGCTGCGGCCGATGCTGCTCGCGCCCGCGCTGGGCGCAGTGCCGGTGCTCGGCCTCGATCCCGGCTTCGCACCGGGCTGTCGCGCCGCGGTCGTCGACGGCGCGGGCACCGTGCTCGAGCACGACACGCTGTACCCGCTGCAGCCCAAGCAGCAGCTGCCGCAGACCAAGGCGCGGCTGGCCGAGCTCATCGCGGCCCACCACGTCGCTGCGATCGCGATCGCCGACGCCGGCGGTGGCCGCGAGCTCGAGCGCATCGTCCGCGACACCGTACGCGAGCTGCCCGGACACGAGGCGATGCCGATCGTGCTGGTCGACTCCGACGTCGTCGCACTGCTGGCGGCCTCGCGCAGCAGCAAGGACGAGCTGCGCGAGGAGTCGCCGCTGCGCCGCGCGGTCGAGGTCGCACGGCGCGTGCAGGACCCGCTGCTCGAGCTCATCAAGGTCGACCCGCGCAAGCTGGGCCTGGGTCAGTTCCAGCACGAGGTCGATCAGGAGGAGCTGCGCGGCGCGCTCGAGCAGGCCACCTCGTCGTGCGTCTGTGAGCTCGGCGTCGACGTCAACACCGCCAACGCCGAGCTGCTCGCGCGCGTGCCCGGCCTCAGCCACGCCTCGGCGCGCGCGCTGGTGGCCTTCCGCGACGCCAAGGGCGGCCTGCGCACGCGCTCGCAGCTGTTCGAGGTGCCCGGCATCGCCGGCAAGAGCTTCGAGCAGGGCGCGGCGTTCCTGCGGATCCACGGCGGCGAGCAGCCGCTCGACGCGACCGCGATCCACCCCGAGCGCTACCCGCTGGTGACGCAGATCGCCCGCGATCTCGGCATGACCGTGCCCGAGCTGCTCGCCGATCCGAGCGCGCTCGATCGCCTCGGCGACGAGGGCATGCAGCGCTACCTCGGCAGCCCCAGCGTCTCGGGCGAGCCGCTGGGCCCGGTCGCGCTGGCGGTGCTGCAGGCCGAGCTGCGCGCGCCCGGTCGCGACCCGCGGCCGCCGTTCGAGAGCGTCGCCTTCGACCCCAAGCTGCGCAGCTTCGCCGACCTCGCGGTCGGCATGGAGCTCGAGGGCGTCATCACCCGCATCGCGAACTTCGGCGCCTTCGTCGACGTGGGCCTGCCGCACGAGGGCCTGGTCCACATCAGCGAGCTGTCGCACGGCTTCACCGCGTCGCCGGGCGACGTCGTCCACATCGGACAGGTGGTCAAGGGCCGCGTCATCGAGATCGACGCCGAGCGCAAGCGCTTCTCGCTGAGCCTGCGCGCGCTGCTGCCCAAGCCCGAGCGTCTGGCGCGGCCCGAGCGTGGCGGTCGCCGCGACGGCGAGCGCACCGGTGATCGGGATCGCGGCACCGACCGCGGCGGTGAGCGCCGCGGTGGCGGCGGCAAGCCCGATCGCCGCCGCGACGACGAGCGCGCGGCCGAGGGCGGACGCGGCCAGGGACGCCGCGACGATCGCCGCGACGATCGCCGCGATCGGGGCGGACCCAAGCGCGGCGGACGGCGGCAAGACGAGGCCGAGCCCAAGAACCGCACGCTCAACTTCCACCTCGATCTCAGCGCGCTGGTCGACCGCGTCGGCAAGGGCTGAGCGCAGCGACCGGAAGGTGAGGGGTCCCGTGAGCGGCTTGGCCGCGCACGGGGACTGAGCGAAGCGTCTCGCGGCCTCACGGCGCCGCGGCGAGCTCCGCCAGCTCGACCCGCGGCGCGCCCGGGTCCCACATGCGCGCGAGCACCGACAGCGGCGCGTTGAGGGCATCGAGCGCGAGCACGCTGGGCGCCGGCGGTTCGTGTGCCACGAAGTTGAGCGGGCACACCTCGACGCGGCCGGCGCTGCGCACCGGCAGCCCGTGCGAGCGGCAGATGAGCGGGCGCTCGTCGTAGATGCTGCAGCGATCGTCGATCAGCAGCGCACACGCGCCGTGCTGCGGGTCGCGCCCCTGCGCCCGCACGCGCTCGCGCTGCGCCGGATCGCGCGCGGCCAGCTCGCGCAGCGCCGCGGCGATGCGATCGGCCTCGACCGAGAACACGCCGAAGCGCACGCCGCAGCAGCGCGAGCACCCCGGCCGACACGCGAACGCCTCGGGTGTGCGCGCGACCGCAGCGTCGAAGTGATCGCCCACTCGGCGGCGCAGCTGCACCAGCGCCGCGCCGGCGTCGTCGCGATCGCTCACGGCGTCCCGCCGCGCAACACCGTCGCGATCCAGCGCTGCGCCGCGCGGGCCTCGGCCTCGCGCGTGAACGCGGCACCGCCGACGTAGGGGTGGCCGCCGCCGCCCCAGTGCTCGCACAACCGCGAGATGTCGTGCTCGCGGTCCTCGCGGGGCAGCCACGGGTTGTAGCCGACCGTGAGCCGGATCAGCCCATCGGGCCCCACCGACAGCCCCACGACGTAGCGGATCGTGGGGTGGTGGAAGTAGGGGATGAACTTGTTGTAGGCGCGCGGCGGCTGGTCGAGCAGCTCGTACTCGAGCACGTCGTCGTGCGGACGGCAGCGCTTGGCGAACAGCGCGATGTCCCGCTGGTGCCGCGCCAGCACCGGATCGAGCACCGCGTTGATGTATGCGGCGTTGGCCAGGCGCACGAACGGCACCGTCGCGAGATCCTCGATGAAGCGGCCGACCAGCGCCGGCTCGCGGTTCTGCTCGGCGAACGTCATCAGCCGCAGCGCCGGCTGCTCGAGCGCCACCGGCACGCTGGGGTCGGAGAACGCGGCGGTGTCGACCAGCTCGGCGAAGCGCAGCAGCTCCGCGTGCACACCGGCATCGAAGCCCCAGCGCTCGCCCAGGACCTTGGCGACGAAGCCCGCGCAGCTGGGCGCGGCGGGATCGTGGAACTTGCGCCGCGTCTGGTCGGCGTCGAAGTGCGCGCGCTCGCCGGGCAGCTGGAACGCCGACGCGTGGTGATCGAAGAACCAACCCAGGCGCGCGTTGGCGCTGTAGCGGAAGTCGAGCACCGCGGAGTCGTCGGCGTCGAAGTCGGGCGTCGCGAACGGATCGCCTTGTCGGTGTTGCTTGGGCAGGAACACCAGCGTCGCGTCGGCGGCGACGTGCTCGCGGTAGAAGGCCGCGAACACCGCGGAGCTCGCGGCGCCGTCGAAACACGCGGCGTGGTGGAGCACGTGGACGCGCACGGACGGGCAGACCCTACCAGGGCCCCACGGGGACGATCGAGACGGGCCGCGTGGACGGCCCGAC